>NZ_CP151473.1:1835939-2141928 GCF_048755855.1 Curtobacterium sp. L1-20
TCCTGCTCCTGCACGGCTCGACCGGCGGGGGACTGTTCCTCGACGCGGGAGCCGAGGGCATCGCGGTGTCCGCCACCGTGACGCACGTCGACGGACTCGTCTTCGCGCGCTCGACCTTCGACAGCTCGGCGAACTACCGCAGCGCGATGGTGGTCGGTGCCGCGACCGTCGTGCCGGAGGACCTCCGGGCGGACGCGCTCCGACAGGTCGCCGACCACCTCATGCCCGGCCGCCGGGACGAGGTGCGCGAGATGACCGCCAAGGAGGTCCGGGCCACCCAGGTGCTCCAGCTCCCGCTCGACCGGGCCAGCGTGAAGATCCGCGCGGCGGGCGTGGGGGAGGCCGTCGACGACGGCGAGGACCACGCCGTCTGGGCGGGCGTCCTGCCGCTCGCGGTGCGAGCGGGGTCGCCGATCCCGGGGGACATCGCGGGGGACAGGACGGTCGACGGATCGGTCCGACGGTTCGCGGACCGTCTCGACGCGCTCGCGGCCGACCGGGAGGCGCGGATCACCGCCGTCATGCGACCCACTCCCGCCTGACGGCTGGCATCCGGGGCCGTGGGCGTCGCGCGTCGCGCCTCGGCACGGCCTCGGAGGGGGGTCCGAACGGCCTGCGAGCGGCGCTCGTCCCTGTGACGAACCGCAGGAACCGGCCGCCGCTGCCCAGCCGGGATCAGGTTCGTGACCAATACGTTATCTTCCCGAGTCGCCCGACCACCCGCTCGGGTCGGCTCGTCCGACCCGGAAGGAACCATGGGACGCCACGCACTCCCCACCGCACCCGACGCCGTCGTCACCCCCACCACTCCTGCCGCTCCCGGTCCGGTCGTCCGGGCGACCGTCCCCGCCGAGCCGACGTCCGCACCGATCGAGCCCGCTCTTCGTCGCCCCCGCGGCCGCCGATCGGCGTTCGGACCGGCCGTCGCCCGGTCGACCTTCGTCGAGCACACGACGCCCCGACCCGTCGTCGCGCCGTCGCAGAGCCGTCCGGTCGCCTCGAGCGCCGTCGCCGGCACGGCGGTCCTCAGCCGCTCCGCCGCCCTCCGCGCCGAGCGTGCGATCGACCCGAAGCACATCCGCCGCGCCGCGACCGCGAAGCGCGCAGCGATCCTCCTCGCCCCGGCCCTGGCGGTCACCTCGAGCCTGACGCTGGCGGTCCCGGCGAACGCCGCGACCCCGTCGACCGAGGCGCACCACGGCACCACGACCTCGCAGCAGGCGCAGACGTACACCGTCGCCCGCGACGTCCAGGTGCCGGTCGTGCAGACCGACGGCATGACGACCACCACGACGATCGTGTCCTACCCGACCATCGTGACGAAGTTCGGCGTGAGCACGCAGCAGGCCGAGGACGCCATCTCGAAGGTCCTCTCCGCCGGCGGCGCCCGTGCGACCGTCGTCTCGACCGCGCTGCAGTACATGGGCGACCCGTACGTCGAGGGCGGCGCGAGCCACCAGGGCATCGACTGCTCGGGGCTGACGATGGTGGCGTACGCGGCCGTCGGCATCCCGCTCGTGCACTACGTGCCCACGCAGGACGCCGCGGCGACGACGATCCCGGAGTCCGAGGCACAGCCGGGTGACCTCGTGGTCTACGACAACGAGGACCACGTCGGCATCTTCCTCGGCGACGGCCTCGTGCTGCAGGCGCCGCACCCCGGCGACCCGGTCGACATCGTGCCGATGTACTCGGCCGCGCACCACTTCGCACGGGTGCTGCCCGCGGGGGCGTGACCCGACCGTCCGACCGCCGCGGCCGGTGCGCCGGGGCCGACCCGCGCCTCCCGGCCGACAGCCGGTCACCCGTCGTCCGCACCGGTGTCCCCGGGACCTTGCGCGGCTCCCGTAAACTGGAGTGATGGCTCCCGACACCCGCACCCCGTTCGAACAGCAGCAGTCTGCTCGGCCGCAGGTGCGTCCGCGCACCGAGGGCTGGACCCAGGCGACCGACACGGCCGGCCGCCCCCTGCTGCAGTTCGCCTCCCCGAAGAAGGGGAAGCCGCCCGTCCACCTCGCCGACATGACGGTCGAGGAACGCGTGGCGAAGGTGAAGGAGCTCGGCCTGCCCGGCTTCCGTGCGAAGCAGCTGGCGACGCACTACTTCACGCACTACACGTCCGACCCGGCGAAGATGACGGACCTGCCGGCCGCCCAGCGCGACGAGCTCGTCGCCGGGATGCTGCCGCCGCTCCTCACCGAGACCCGTCGCCTCGCGACGGACAAGGGCGACACGATCAAGTTCCTCTGGAAGCTGCACGACGGTGCCCTGGTCGAGTCGGTGCTCATGCGGTACCCGGGCCGGATCACGCTGTGCGTGTCGTCGCAGGCGGGGTGCGGCATGAACTGCCCCTTCTGCGCGACGGGGCAGGCGGGGCTCACCCGCAACATGTCCACCGCCGAGATCATCGAGCAGATCGTCCGCGCGAACGCCGCGATCGCCGCCGGGGAACTCGGGGGCGACCCGCGCAAGGGCGGACAGGACCGCGTCGACGCCGAACGGGTGACGAACATCGTGTTCATGGGCATGGGGGAGCCGCTCGCCAACTACAAGCGGGTCATGGACGCCGTCCGGATCATGGTGGCGCCGCAGCCGGACGGTCTCGGCATGAGCGCCCGTGGCATCACCATCTCGACGGTCGGGCTCGTCCCCGCGATCAAGAAGCTCGCCGACGAGGACATCCCGGTCACCTTCGCACTGTCGCTGCACGCGCCGGACGACGAGCTCCGCGACGAGCTGATCCCGGTCAACTCACGGTGGAAGGCCGACGAAGCGATCGACGCCGCGCACGAGTACTTCGTCAAGACGGGTCGACGTGTCTCGATCGAGTACGCGCTCATCAAGGACATGAACGACCACGCGTGGCGAGCCGACCTGCTCGCCGAGAAGCTCAACAAGCGCGGCAAGGGCTGGGTGCACGTCAACCCGATCCCGCTCAACCCGACCCCCGGCTCCGTGTGGACGTCGTCCGAGGTGCACGTGCAGGACGAGTTCGTCCGTCGGCTCAACGCTGCCGGCATCCCGACGACCCTCCGGGACACCCGTGGCAAGGAGATCGACGGAGCATGCGGTCAGTTGGCCGCGGCCGAGTAGACGGCAGGTCGACCACGATCCGAGGCACGGTGCGTTCGCGCACCGTGCCTCGTCTCGTTCCCCGTGGTTCCGGGCCTCCAGGGGCCGACACGCCCGGGATGCGACCTGGGTTGGTGCTGCCGTTCACCTCTGCGTAAAGTAATCACTCGTTGCCGCTGAGGCGGAGAACGGAACGGCCGAGACGGTCACCTGGTCACAGACCCGGAGATCTTGTCCGCCACGGTTCTTCCCCGGGCAACGAGAATCCAAAGCCTCTCTGGCGGAACACCTTGATGGTGTCGAGTGGGGAGTGCGTCTGGTCCTTGAGAACTCAACAGCGTGCACATTGTCAATGCCAATTTATTGACCCCGTGCCTGATCGGCCTTTTGGTTGGTTGGGTCGGAGACAATTCCTTTTGGATTGAAGATTGTCAGTAGACAGTCAACAGTCAGAATCAACTCGGTCTGATGCCTTCGGGTGTTGGGTCTGTATTTTTTTACGGAGAGTTTGATCCTGGCTCAGGACGAACGCTGGCGGCGTGCTTAACACATGCAAGTCGAACGATGATGCCCAGCTTGCTGGGTGGATTAGTGGCGAACGGGTGAGTAACACGTGAGTAACCTGCCCCTGACTCTGGGATAAGCGTTGGAAACGACGTCTAATACTGGATATGACTGCCGGCCGCATGGTCTGGTGGTGGAAAGATTTTTTGGTTGGGGATGGACTCGCGGCCTATCAGCTTGTTGGTGAGGTAATGGCTCACCAAGGCGACGACGGGTAGCCGGCCTGAGAGGGTGACCGGCCACACTGGGACTGAGACACGGCCCAGACTCCTACGGGAGGCAGCAGTGGGGAATATTGCACAATGGGCGAAAGCCTGATGCAGCAACGCCGCGTGAGGGATGACGGCCTTCGGGTTGTAAACCTCTTTTAGTAGGGAAGAAGCGAAAGTGACGGTACCTGCAGAAAAAGCACCGGCTAACTACGTGCCAGCAGCCGCGGTAATACGTAGGGTGCAAGCGTTGTCCGGAATTATTGGGCGTAAAGAGCTCGTAGGCGGTTTGTCGCGTCTGCTGTGAAATCCCGAGGCTCAACCTCGGGCTTGCAGTGGGTACGGGCAGACTAGAGTGCGGTAGGGGAGATTGGAATTCCTGGTGTAGCGGTGGAATGCGCAGATATCAGGAGGAACACCGATGGCGAAGGCAGATCTCTGGGCCGTAACTGACGCTGAGGAGCGAAAGCATGGGGAGCGAACAGGATTAGATACCCTGGTAGTCCATGCCGTAAACGTTGGGCGCTAGATGTAGGGACCTTTCCACGGTTTCTGTGTCGTAGCTAACGCATTAAGCGCCCCGCCTGGGGAGTACGGCCGCAAGGCTAAAACTCAAAGGAATTGACGGGGGCCCGCACAAGCGGCGGAGCATGCGGATTAATTCGATGCAACGCGAAGAACCTTACCAAGGCTTGACATACACCGGAAACGGCCAGAGATGGTCGCCCCCTTGTGGTCGGTGTACAGGTGGTGCATGGTTGTCGTCAGCTCGTGTCGTGAGATGTTGGGTTAAGTCCCGCAACGAGCGCAACCCTCGTTCTATGTTGCCAGCGCGTTATGGCGGGGACTCATAGGAGACTGCCGGGGTCAACTCGGAGGAAGGTGGGGATGACGTCAAATCATCATGCCCCTTATGTCTTGGGCTTCACGCATGCTACAATGGCCGGTACAAAGGGCTGCGATACCGTAAGGTGGAGCGAATCCCAAAAAGCCGGTCTCAGTTCGGATTGAGGTCTGCAACTCGACCTCATGAAGTCGGAGTCGCTAGTAATCGCAGATCAGCAACGCTGCGGTGAATACGTTCCCGGGCCTTGTACACACCGCCCGTCAAGTCATGAAAGTCGGTAACACCCGAAGCCGGTGGCCTAACCCTTGTGGAAGGAGCCGTCGAAGGTGGGATCGGTGATTAGGACTAAGTCGTAACAAGGTAGCCGTACCGGAAGGTGCGGCTGGATCACCTCCTTTCTAAGGAGCATCTGGCATCGTCGTGTCCTTCTGTTGGAGGGTGTGGTGGTGTCCAGGCGCCGAGTAACCCGAACGTGGTTGCCGGTAGCTCATGGGTGGAACATTGACAGTGCAGTCGTCAGCGCAGCTGCCGATCTCAGTACGTCCTGCTTGCAGGTCGGGAACGGGTTGGTGGGGAGCGCAGGTGGCTGGTGCACGTTGTTGGGTCCTGAGGGACCAGGCTTCCTGCCAGGGGTGGGGACACGTTGTGTGTTCTTGCTGGTGGTGGGGGTTGAGCCGTGCGGAGTGATCCGTGCTGGTTCTTCGAGTGGGCTGCATGAAGCTGACGCGTTGGCGTTGGGGGAGTGTGGTGCCGATCGTATGTTGAGAACTACACAGTGGACGCGAGCATCTTAGATCGCTCGTGATGATGACGAAGCCTTTCGGGGTGGTTGTTGTTGTTTCGAGTCGATCGCAATTTTAATCTTTGTGGTCAAGTTTCTAAGAGCAAACGGTGGATGCCTTGGCATCTGGAGCCGAAGAAGGACGTAGAAATCTGCGATAAGCCTCGGGGAGCTGATAATCGAGCTGTGAGCCGAGGATTTCCGAATGGGGAAACCCCGCTGGGCGCTTTTGTGACCTGGTGACTCCCGCCTGAATATATAGGGCGGGTAGAGGGAACGTGGGGAAGTGAAACATCTCAGTACCCACAGGAAGAGAAAACAACATGTGATTCCGTGAGTAGTGGCGAGCGAAAGCGGATGAGGCTAAACCGATCATGTGTGATAGCCGGCGGGCGTTGCATGGTCGGGGTTGTGGGACACGTCTCTCAGTTCTGCCGGACTGGGGCGGTTACAGCGCATCATAGTCGAACTGGTTGGAAAGCCGGGCCGTAGTGGGTGATAGCCCCGTAGACGAAATGGTGTTATGGCCGGATGTGTATCCCAAGTAGCACGGGGCCCGAGAAATCCCGTGTGAATCTGTCAGGACCACCTGATAAGCCTAAATACTCCCAGATGACCGATAGCGGACAAGTACCGTGAGGGAAAGGTGAAAAGTACCCCGGGAGGGGAGTGAAATAGTACCTGAAACCGTTTGCTTACAAACCGTCGGAGCCTCCTTGTAGGGGTGACGGCGTGCCTTTTGAAGAATGAGCCTGCGAGTTAGTGATATGTGGCGAGGTTAACCCGTGTGGGGCAGCCGTAGCGAAAGCGAGTCTGAATAGGGCGAATCAGTCGCATGTCCTAGACCCGAAGCGAAGTGATCTATCCATGGCCAGGTTGAAGCGACGGTAAGACGTCGTGGAGGACCGAACCCACTTCAGTTGAAAATGGAGGGGATGAGCTGTGGATAGGGGTGAAAGGCCAATCAAACTTCGTGATAGCTGGTTCTCTCCGAAATGCATTTAGGTGCAGCGTTGCGTGTTTCTCGCCGGAGGTAGAGCTACTGGATGGCCGATGGGCCTCAACAGGTTACTGACGTCAGCCAAACTCCGAATGCCGGTGAGTGAGAGCGCAGCAGTGAGACGGTGGGGGATAAGCTTCATCGTCGAGAGGGAAACAACCCAGACTACCAACTAAGGCCCCTAAGCGTGTGCTAAGTGGGAAAGGATGTGGAGTTGCACAGACAACCAGGAGGTTGGCTTAGAAGCAGCCACCCTTGAAAGAGTGCGTAATAGCTCACTGGTCAAGTGATTCCGCGCCGACAATGTAACGGGGCTCAAGCACACCGCCGAAGTTGTAGATTTCGCACACCGATAAGCCTTCGTGGTTCAGTCGTGCGGAGTGGTAGGAGAGCGTCGTGTGGCGAGTGAAGCGGCGGAGTGATCCAGCCGTGGACGCTACACGAGTGAGAATGCAGGCATGAGTAGCGAAAGACGGGTGAGAAACCCGTCCTCCGAAAGACCAAGGGTTCCAGGGCCAGGTTAATCCGCCCTGGGTAAGTCGGGACCTAAGGCGAGGCCGACAGGCGTAGTCGATGGACAACGGGTTGATATTCCCGTACCGGCGAACAACCGCCCAAGCTAATCCAGTGGTGCTAAGAGTCCTAACCCGGTATCAGCGGATCCCTTCGGGGTGATGCGGTCCGGTCTAACGCTCGACCCCATGCTGGTGCGGCTAGCGTATGAACAGGTGTGACGCAGGAAGGTAGCTGAGCCAGGCGATGGTATCCGTAAGGTGAACCTGGTGTAAGGATGTAGGGCTGACGATAGGCAAATCCGTCGTCTGTATGCCTGAGATCCGACGCGTATCCGTAAGGGGAAATCAGTGATCCTATGCTGCCGAGAAAAGCATCGACGCGAGGTTGCAGCCGCCCGTACCCGAAACCGACTCAGGTGGTCAGGTAGAGAATACCAAGGAGATCGAGAGAATCGTGGTTAAGGAACTCGGCAAAATGCCCCCGTAACTTCGGGAGAAGGGGGGCCGGACACGTGATACGGACTTGCTTCGTTGAGCGTTGAAGGCCGCAGAGACCAGTGGGAAGCGACTGTTTACTAAAAACACAGGTCCGTGCGAAGTCGCAAGACGATGTATACGGACTGACGCCTGCCCGGTGCTGGAAGGTTAAGAGGAGGGGTTAGCCTTTGGGCGAAGCTCTGAATTTAAGCCCCAGTAAACGGCGGTGGTAACTATAACCATCCTAAGGTAGCGAAATTCCTTGTCGGGTAAGTTCCGACCTGCACGAATGGCGTAACGACTTCCCAGCTGTCTCAACCGCGAACTCGGCGAAATTGCACTACGAGTAAAGATGCTCGTTACGCGCAGCAGGACGGAAAGACCCCGTGACCTTTACTACAGTTTGGTATTGGTGTTCGGAGTGGCTTGTGTAGGATAGGTGGGAGACTGTGAAGCGGGCACGCTAGTGTTCGTGGAGTCATTGTTGAAATACCACTCTGGTCACTTTGGATGTCTAACGTAGGACCCTGATCGGGTTCATGGACAGTGCCTGATGGGTAGTTTAACTGGGGCGGTTGCCTCCCAAAGAGTAACGGAGGCGCCCAAAGGTTCCCTCAACCTGGTTGGCAATCAGGTGGCGAGTGTAAGTGCACAAGGGAGCTTGACTGTGAGACTGACAGGTCGAGCAGGGACGAAAGTCGGGACTAGTGATCCGGCAGTGGCTTGTGGAAGCGCTGTCGCTCAACGGATAAAAGGTACCTCGGGGATAACAGGCTGATCTTGCCCAAGAGTCCATATCGACGGCATGGTTTGGCACCTCGATGTCGGCTCGTCGCATCCTGGGGCTGGAGTAGGTCCCAAGGGTTGGGCTGTTCGCCCATTAAAGCGGTACGCGAGCTGGGTTTAGAACGTCGTGAGACAGTTCGGTCCCTATCCGCTGCGCGCGTTGGAAATTTGAGAAGATCTATCCCTAGTACGAGAGGACCGGGATGGACGAACCTCTGGTGTGTCAGTTGTTCTGCCAAGGGCACCGCTGATTAGCTACGTTCGGACCGGATAACCGCTGAAAGCATCTAAGCGGGAAGCCGTCTTCGAGATGAGATTTCCATGCACCTTGAGTGTGAGAGGCTCCCAGCAGACTACTGGGTTGATAGGCCGGATGTGGAAGCGGGGACTAACGACCCGTGGAGCTGACCGGTACTAATAAGCCGAAGACTTGACAACACAACTATTTCCCACACCCTCACGGGTGTGGGGCTCGCGTCCACTTTGTGGTTCCCGACAGACGATCGGGAACACGAAACTGAACACCGCATGCATGCGGGAACAGCTTCATGATTCCAAGCGATTGGGTCGAAGGTGTTCCGGTGGTCATAGCGAGAGGGAAACGCCCGGTCACATTCCGAACCCGGAAGCTAAGCCTCTCAGCGCCGATGGTACTGCAAGGGGGACCTTGTGGGAGAGTAGGACGCCGCCGGACTCAACGTGCAACACCAGGGAACCCCTGACCATCCGTGGTCAGGGGTTTTCTGCGTTTTCGGGGGACTCAGCGGAGCGGATCCGGTTGTGCGTGGGAGCTCATCGATGGCCCCCGCGCCCTCGGTCGCAATAGGCTGTCGATCCGGGTACAGCGATTGGGGGAGCGCACGTGAACGCGCCAGCGTGGATGATCGTGATCGGTGGGGTCTTCGTCGTGATCGGTGGCCTCGCGTACGCCGGACTCTGGCGCTCGTGGATGCGGCGCAGCACACCGTCGATGCCATTCGGCCTGTTCTGGCTCGGCATGGCGTCGGTGTGTGAGGGAGTCGCTGCCCTCTTCTTCGACGGGCCCGTGGCCCTCGCCCTCGTCCTGATGGTGGCGTTCGTGCTGTGCGGTGTGCTCGGCATGTGGCTGCTCCTCGGTGGTGCTCGTTGGGCGACGCCGCGGTGGGCCCGGCGGAAGGTCCGCCGGTGATCCCGCACGTGCCGTTCGACCCCTGGCCTGACGTGCGTTGGGATGCCCTCGCGATCGTCGGCGGTCTCGTGTTCGAGATTCCGGACGGATGGACGGCCCACGAGTCCGAGGCCGGCGTCCGGCTCGATCGAGAGGACGACGGATCTTCGGTCGATGTGCGGTCGCTCTCCGGCGATCCCTCTGCCGAGACCGCCGATCGGATCGAGGAGCGACCGGATGCGCTGGTGCTCGAGGCATCAGCGGACCGGATCCTCTTCGCGCTCCCCGCCCCGGACGACGTCCGGCTCCTCGACCTGCGGATCGCACACGACGTGCAGGTCCGGATCTCCCTCGAGTGCTCAGCGCACGACTGGCCGGCCATCGCCGCCGTCGTGGACGGGCTCCTCCTGTCCCGGTGGCACACGCCGGCGCATCGATCGATCACGGGAAACGCTGGGCTCTCCACGGTGACTGGGCCGGGACCGTCGCTGCCGTGGCACACGCCACGCGGAGTGCTCGACCACCTCGTGCTGTTCCGTGACCGCGGCATGGTGCCGGGAGCAGCATGCCGTTCGGCCGTGGGTGTCGCCGCGCGGGAGCTCGGGTTCGTCGGGCGCTTCGGCGGTCTGACGGCCAAGGGCGCCGAACTCGTCGGACCGGTGGTCGACCACGACGCGTTGCTCGTCGTCGAGTCGAGCGACCCCGCGAGCGACGCCGAGCCACTGCGCTGGGTGTGCTGGATGCAGGGCCAGCAGTGCGTCGTACGCGCCGAACAGCGGGACGGTTCCGAGGCGCTCGGGGTCGTCCGTCCGGGTGCTCTCGTCGCGCACCTGCTCCGGTGGCTGAACATCGACCCCGCGGCGTCGGTGGGCGCAGGGGAGCCGGTGACGGTCACGACGGCGCAGTACGAAGACCGCTCCGGGCCGTGCCCGAGCGACGTGGAGTGGTTCCGGCAGGCGTGGGCAGCACCCCGCTGGCGGATGATCAACGGCTGGAGCCACCAGGCGGGCAAGGGCGTGCACGGGCTCCTCGTCCCCGGCGTCGGGACGCTGACGTGGGACCGGGACGAGGACACGATCACGCTGCGCCCTGAGCGGCTCGTGACGCTCGTCCGGAGTGCGGTCGAGGGCGTGAACGCCTTCGTCGCCGTCTCTGACGGCGTGCAGCTACGCCGCTGATCAGCGGAGCAGGCCGAGCTCCATCGCCCGGGTCACGGCCCGCGTCCGGTCGTTCACGCCGAGCTTCTCGAACACGTGGCCGAGGTGCGTCTTCACCGTCGTCTCGCTGAGGAACAGGGTGCGGCCGATCGCCGGGTTCGAGTTGCCCTGCGCGACGAGCTGCAGCACCTCGAGCTCCCGCGGCGAGAGCGACGGTCCGGCGTCCGGCTTGCTGGTGGCCCGGCGGACGAGCGCCGCGGCCGCGGAGGGAGCGAGGGCCGTCTCGCCGCGCGCCGTGGCACGGAGGCCGGCGAGGATCTCGGACTCCGGCGCGGCCTTGAGCAGGTAGCCGGTCGCGCCGGCCTCGATCGCGGCGAGGATCTGGTCGTCCGACTCGTACGTGGTCAGGATGAGCACCCGGATCGACGGCTCGCGGGCGAGGATCCGAGCCGTCGCGACGTCGCCGTCCAGCCCCGGCATCCGGAGGTCCATCAGGACGACGTCCGGCCGCTCGGCCACAGCGACGGCGACGGCAGCTTCGCCGTTGCTCGCCTGTCCGACGACCTCGACGTCGTCGGCGTCCTGCAGGAGCGCGACGATCCCAGCCCGGACGATCGGATGGTCGTCCGCGACGACGACCCGGATCACCGGCTCGCCTCCGCCACAGCGACGTCGACTGCCGGGAGGCGCGGCTCGCACCCGGTGGGCAGCGACACTGCGACGACGGTGCCGCGTCCGGCATCGCTGGTGATCGTGCAGGAGCCACCGGCGAGGGCGAGCCGCTCGCGGAGCCCGCGCAGGCCGTGGCCCGCGGTCGGGACGGACGGGTCGAACCCGATGCCGTCGTCCGTGATCCGCAGGTGGACCTGGTCGGCCGCCACGTGCAGTGCAAGGTGCGCCGAGGCGGCGCGGGCGTGCGCGCGGACGTTGGCCAGCGCCTCCTGGCCGACACGCAACAGGACCACCTGCGTGTCGCGGTCGAGCGCGCAGTCCGCGGCGTCGACGGTGACGGTGATGCCGGTCTCGCGGGTGAAGCGTTCCCCGAGTCGGTGCAGCGCTGCGCCGAGGCCGTCGCCCGCGACCCCGGCCGCTCCGGCTGCGACGAGGGTGCGGGACTCTTCGAGGGCGGCGCGCGCGGATTCCTCGAGGACGGTGAGGCGTTCGTCGAGCCGGTCGACCCGGTCGGCGGCGAGGTCGCCCCGGGCACGTTCGGTGAGCATGACGATGCCGGCGAGGTTCTGGGCGACGGTGTCGTGGAGCTCGCGGGCCAGGCGCTCCCGCTCGCTCGTGACCCCGGCTCGGCGATGGGCCTCGGCGAGGGAGTCCTGCGTGGCACGGAGTTCCTCGACGAGCTGACGACGCTCCTCCGACAGACCGGCGACGCTCGAGATCCACACACCCATCGCGCAGGCGCCGACGACGCTGATGCCCTCGATGAGGAGGGTGCTGACCAGCGCATCCGGGCCGCTGGCGATCTGCAGGCCGATGCCGCTGGCGATCCCCACGGCGATCGAGAGCAGGACCGCCGAGCGCACCCGCTCGGACTGCACCCAGACCAGCGGGAAGACGATGCACTGCACGAACGCGGTGCTCGGGACGACCGCCGGCAGGACCAGGGCGGCAACGACCACCAGGGGGAGGAACGCTGCCGCGGCGCGGGTGTGGTCGTAGCCGCGGTGCCCGTACGCCACGTACGCCAGCACGAGCACGGCGACCGTTACGTACGCGGGCCAGCGACCCGGCCACGGGGACCAGCCCACCGCCGTGATCACCGCGGTGAGGAGCATCGTGCCCGCGAAGAACACGTGCAACCACCGGTTGCGCACCCAGGTCTCGCCGCTCATGACGACAGCATCCCATCCCGCCCGCGCCGCACCGGAGTTGTCCACAGTCCCGATCACGCGTCCTTCCGGTTCCACCGGAACGTCAGCAGGCAGGCCACCGCGCCCACGACCAGCCATGCTGCCAGGACGAGGGTTCCGAGACCGAGGTGCCACGCGCCTCCCGGCTCGGCGGACGCGAACGCGTCTGGCAGGAAGACCGACCGCATGCCCGACGCCATCCAGCGGAGGGGGAAGACCGAGGCAACGTTCTGCAGCCAGTCGGGGAGCTGCGTGAAGGGGAGGTAGACACCGGAGATGAACTGCAGGACCAGCACGATCGGGACGATCGTGGCGGTGGCGCGGCGGCCCTCGCGGGGGAGTGCCGAGACGGCGATGCCGAGCACGCAGCTCGTGGCGACGCCGAGGAGCATGATGCCGGCGAAGCGGGCCCAGGCACCGCCGTCGGTCGGCAGGTCCACGCTGAAGACCAGGCTCGCGACGGCCAGGAGCAGGGCGGTCTGCACGATGGTCGTGACGAGGACCATGCCGATCTTGCCGATGAAGTAGCTCACGACCGGCAGCGGTGTGCCGCCGAGGCGCTTCAGCGTGCCGTCGCTGCGCTCACCGGCGATGTCGACGCCGAGGGACTGCGTGCCGGACAGCAGGATCCCCGTCGCGACCAGGCCCGGCAGGTAGTACGTGGCGTAGTCGACGCTGACGGTCGGGCTGGCGTGGATGTCCTCTGCGCTGGCGAACGCGACGGAGAACAGCGCCAGCATGACGATCGGGAAGAGGAAGGTGAAGAAGACCGAGTCGGGAGCGCGGAAGTACGAGCGGAGTTCGTAGGCCATCCGGTGGGCGCCGATCGTGGCGGCGTTCGTCCGTGCTGCGGCGTCGGTGGCGGCTGCGCCGTCGGCGCGTGCTGCGGCGTCTGCGCGGTCGGTGCGTGCTGCGTCGTCATTGCTCATCGGTGGCCGACCATTTCGAGGTAGACGTCCTCGAGGGACGGGCGGATGACTTCGAGGTAGTGCATGGTGTCCGTGCTGCTCCGGATGAGGGCTGCCGGGTCGTCGGTGCGTTCCTCGTGGCGTGCGCCGTGGTCGTCGTGCCAGGTGACGCGCGGCGTGCGGGCCTCGACGCTGCCGATCTCGCCGATGGGCGCGATGTCGAGGAGGGAGCCGTCCGCGATGACCGCTGCCCGGTCGGCGAGGTGCGCGGCCTCGTCGAGGTAGTGGGTGGTGAGGAGGATCGTCGTGCCCTCGCGCTTGACCTCGTCGATCAGGTCCCAGAACTGCCGACGGGCCTCGGGGTCGAAGCCGGTCGTCGGTTCGTCGAGGAACAGGACCTCGGGGCGGCCGATGATGCCGAGCGCCACGTCGACGCGCCGACGCTGCCCGCCGCTGAGCCGGCTGATCCGGGTGTTCCGCTGCGTCTCGAGCCCGGTCGCGGTGAGGAGCTCCTCGACGCTGCGGTGCCGCGGGTAGAGCGTCGTGAAGTGCCGGAGCTGTTCGGCGACGGTGACGTTGGGCGACTCGGCGCTCGTCTGCAGGACGATGCCGATGCGCGCGTTGTGGCTGCGGCTCGCGCGGGCCGGGTCGTGCCCGAGGACACGGACGTCGCCGCCGGTGCGGGTGCGGTAGCCCTCGAGGATCTCGACCGTGGTGGTCTTGCCGGCACCGTTCGGGCCGAGGAGGGTGAAGGTCTCACCGCGGTGGATGTCGAAGGAGACGTCGTCCACGGCACGTTTGCCGGTGGGGTACTGCTTGGCGAGGTGGCGGACCTCGATGGCGGGGGTGTCGGGCATGCCTCCAGGGTGCTCGGTCTCGCGGCGTGGGGGATCGGCGGGGTCGGTGGAGGTGCATCCTCCGATCGGAGGATGGCGATGGCGATGGCGATGGCGATGGCGGTGGCGGTGGCGGTGGCGATGGCGATCGGCAGGGGACGGCGCGCGGTCGACGGAAGGCCGCGGGCGGACAGCGGTCGTCGGGCGGACGGCCCGCTCAGTAGGACGGGCGGATCCAGTCGGTCAGCGGCTCGAAGTGCGCGGGCGGCAGCACCTCGCCCGCGTCGACAGCGCGCACACCGGTGACGATCGTTGCCTCGCCGTACTCGAGCGAGCGGCGCGCGATGCCGTCCCGCTCGTCGACCACCAGGGTGGTGCGCGTCGCCGGGTCCTCGCGGTGCTCGAACGTCACCAGGATCGAGTGCTGACCGACGTGCTGGACCAGCACCGGGTGGAAGCTCTCCGGACCGCGACCCCAGCGGAGCATGAGGTCCGGCATGGCCATCCGCACGACACGTCCGGCGACGGTGCTGTGCTCGAACGTCTCCTCGAAGGGACCGTCCTCGCCGCGCAGGACCCCGTCGCGGTACGCGATCGTCGACTGGTCCGACCGGTCGAGCGTCCACCGGTGCTGCTGCTCGTCGATGTCGAGGCGGAAGTGCCAGTACTCCCGTGGCGAGTCCTGGTGGACGCCCTTGACGACGTGCCGCCCGGGGCGCCGGAGGGCTGCGAGCTCCTCGGCGACCGCGGGACCGTCGGGGCGGGTGAGGAGCTCGTCGAAGCGCATGTCCCCATCCTCGTGGGACGGACTGGGAGGCGCTTGGAGGTGCGGCCTGCCTGCGGACGGGCGACGCCGGAGTGGACGCGACCACGGGACGGACGGGAGGCGCGGTGCCAGCTCGCACCGCGCCTCCCGTCCGTCCCGTCCCGGTTCAGGCGCCGGCGTTCCTGCGCCGCGTCCCTCGATCCCTGGCGGAGGTAGGTCAGCCGGACTGAACGCCGAGCGCCGGGGCCGACCCGGGCTCAGCGCATCCGCGTCGACGCGATCCCGCCGTCGACGTCGATCGTCCCGCCGGTGACGAACACCGCCTCGTCCGAGACGACCCACCGCACGGCGCGGGCGATGTCGATCGGCTGCACCGGCCGGCCCGCCGGCGTGCCCTCGGTCATCGCCGCGAGCACCTCCGCCGAGTCCGCGTTGCCCGGCGTCGCCGTCGCACCCGGGGCGACCGTGACGACCCGGATGCCGCGGTGCCCGTACTCGGCGGCCCAGGCACGGGTGAGCTGCTCGACCGCGGCCTTCGTCGCCGGGTAGAGCGCCATGAAGGGCACGCCGACGCGGGCCATCCACGAGCCGATGTTCACGACGTGGCCGCCGCCGTTCGCGACCATCGCAGGAGCGAGCGCTGCCACGAGGACGTGCGGGGCGCGGATGTTCGTCGTGAGCAGGGCGTCGACGGTGTCGTCGGTCAGCGACTCCGTCGGGCCGCCCGGGTACACGCCGGCGTTGTTCACGAGGACGTCGACGCGGCCGCCGAGCTGCTCGACGGCGGCCGATGCGAGCGCCCGGACGTCGTCGGCGCTGCCGGAGAGGTCGGCGACGAGGGGGACGGCGCGGCCGCCCTGCTCCGCGATGGAGGCGGAGACGGCGTGGGTGCGCTCCTCGTTGCGGCCGTGGACGGCGACGGTGAAGCCGGAGGCGGCGAGCTCGCGGGCGATGGCCTCGCCGATGCCGCTCGAGGCTCCAGTGACGAGGGCGGTGCGGGTGCTGGGGTCGGTTTCGTTGGTCATGCTCCGATGCTCGTTCCGACGGCCCGGTCACTCCTTGCCCACGTCCACGACGACCTTGCCGGATCCCGCGACGCGTCGCACGGTGTCCGAGGGCGCGACTACCGTGAGCGTCGTGGACGACCGCACTGCGCAGCACCTCGACCGTGCCGTGGCGATCGCGTCCGCGCACGCCGCCGTCCTCGGTGCCGACCGGCCCGAGGCCGCCGCCCGGACCGGCTCCGCCCACCGGGCCGAAGCGCTCGGCCTCACCGTCTCGCGCGTGCACGAGCCGACCGGGCTGTTCGACCGGCGGTACGTGCCGTCGTTGTCCGTCGTCCTCCGCGGCCGGAAGCGCTCCATCGTCGGCGACGACGACCAGGTCTGGGGCCGCGACCGGTTCATCATCACGCCCGTCGACCTGCCCGTCGTCGCCGGTGTCGTCGACCCCGAGGGGGACGCCGGCTTCGTGTCCGCGGTCTGGCGGCTCGACCCGGCCGTCGTCGGCGAGGTCGTCGCCTCGATGCCGACCCCGACGCTGGCGCCCGTCGCCAGCACGCCCCGCCTGGGCACCTGGACCCCGCCGCTCGCTGACGCCTTCGCCCGCCTGCTCGGCCTGCTCGACGCCCCCGAGGACGTCCCCGTGCTCTTCCCGCTGATCTCGCGCGAGATCGTCCTCCGCCTGCTGCAGACCGACCAGGCGCCGCGCATCACCGCCGCGCTCGACGGCTCCGACGCGTCCGTCGTCGCCGCTGCGACCGGGCTGCTGACCTCGCGGATGGACGAGCCCTGGTCGATGACCCGGCTCGCGACGACCCTGCGCGTGAGCGAGTCGACGCTCTTCGCACGCTTCAAGGCGGCGACCGGCATGACGCCGGCGCAGTACCTCAAGCGGACCCGGCTCGGTGAGGCGCGGCGGCTGATGGTCGTGCACGGGGACACCGCCGCGCGTGCTGCTGCGGCGGTCGGCTTCCGCAGTGCCTCGCACTTCTCGCGGGACTACCGGGAGGCGTACGGGCGGCCGCCGGCGGCGGACGCCGTCGCGGCTCGGGCGCAACTCGCGTTGGCGACGGCCGTCTAGCCCTGGGGCCGCTCCGGGGCGGCCGGGAGGCGCGTGGCGGGCGGGTGGCGTGCCCCCCGTCCGATCCGTGGTCCTGTCTCCGGCGCGCTGGCTGAGTCCGTGGATGCGGCGGGCGGTAGACCGGAAGCATGCAGGTCGTCGGAGTCGAAGCGTTCGGAGGGCCTGATGCCCTCGCCGTCCACGAGGTCCCGGAGCCGCACGCCGGCTCGGGATCGGTCCGGATCCGGGTGGAGGCGTTCGCCGTCAACCCGACTGACACCGGGGTGCGTGCCGGGCAGCGGGATTCCTCGCAGGCCTCGCCGCCGTACGTCCCCGGGATGGACGCCGCCGGGGTCATCGACGAGGTCGGGCCCGACGTGACCGGGTGGTCCGTCGGGGACGAGGTCATGGCGATGGCGTTGCCGCTCAGCGTGCACGGCGGGGCGTACGTGCAGGAGCTCGTCGCGCCGGTCGGGTCGTTCACCCGGGTGCCGCGGGGGCTCTCGCTGCCGCTCGCCTCCACGATCCCGATGAACGGGCTGACGGCGCTGCAGATCCTCTCGCGGGCGGCGCTGACTCCTGGGCAGACGCTCGCCGTCACGGGTGCCGCGGGGTTGCTCGGGAACTACGTCGTGCAGTTCGCCCGTGCAGCGGGGATCACCGTCATCGCGGACGCTGCGCCGAAGGACGAGGCGCTGGTGCGGTCGCTCGGGCCGGACCACATCGTGCCGCGAGGATCCGGCTTCGCGGAGGCCGTCCGTGCGATCGTGCCGGACGGGGTCGACGCGCTCGCCGATGCTGCTGTGCAGCAGGCCTCGGTGGTGGGTGCCGTCCGGGACGGGGGAGCGTTCTTCAGCGTGCGGGGCTGGGAGGGCAACGGGGCTTGGGGCATCCGGTTCGACAAGATCATGGTGTTCGAGGAGTACCGGTCGTTCGACAAGCTCGAGCAGTTGCGGCACGCGGTGGAGAGCGGGACGCTGACGCCGCGGGTGGCGGAGGTGTTGCCGGCTGGGCGGGCTGGGGAGGCGCACGAGCGGTTGGAAGCTGGGGGGACGCGGGGGCGGTTCGTGCTCACCTGGTGAGTGCGGGTCGCTTTGGCGACGGATCACGGACGGGAGGCGCGGTGCCAGCTGGCACCGCGCCTCCGGTCCGTCCCGGTGCCGGTCCGACGCGGCCTCGCCTTCGTCGGACGATGGCTGCCCAGCGGTCGAGCTCGTCCTCGACGCGATCTGCGACGGTCACGGGGTCGTCGTGTTCCCACGAACGGATCACGCACCAGCCCTCGGACCTCAGGATCGCCTGGTTCCGGGCGTCGCGATGCCGGTTGGCGAGGAGCTTCCGTCGCCACAGTTCGGCGTTCGCCTTCGGAAGCTGAACGTGCTCTTCGCAGTGGTGCCAGAAGCAACCGTCGACGAAGATCGCGATACGCGCGCGCGGGAACACGAGGTCGGGGCGGACGCGGCAGCGACGGCTCACCTGCCGGTCGACGAAGAACCGGCGGCCTCGGCGATGGAGTTCGCGGCGCAGTGCGAGCTCAGGCGCCGTGTCACGGCGGCCGAAGCGGGCCATGTGGCGGCGGCGTGCGTCGTCTGCTTCCCACTGTTCCATCGACTCACGGTCGCACGTAGGCATCGCCGCCGTGCGCGCCTCGGTCGGACCGTGGACGGCTCGCTGCGCAACTTGCCCTGTGGAGGGATCTGTCCGCGCTACTCGCGGACGGCTGCCGGCGCGCCGTCGAGGTACCGACGGACGCGCGCCAGACCGCGCCGCAGTTCAACGATCGCGATCACGCTGGTGACGACGAGCACCCCGATGAGGACGAGCCGGACCCACGACGTCTCGGCTGACCCGAGGCTGATGACCTGCGATCCCGCGATGCCGCAGTAGAGGACGAGGACCTGCGCCGTCGCGAGAGGGAGAGTCACCTCGAGCACGCGGGCGTGCTCGATCGTGTGTGACTCGAGCGCGGGGGCGACCGGCGCTCCTGACTCGATCGCTCGCCGAACGTCGCGCCGCTGGTCGGCGTCGAGTCCCGTGATCGGTGCACTCACCAGGCGCTTCATGCGGCGCTGCGACAGCATGATCGACAGCGCGGCACTCAGGCCTGCGGCCACCATTGCACTGCCGAGGCAGATGAGGAACAACGCGAGCGGGCGCTCGCCGAGGCTCAGCCAGACCCCGAGCGCGAGTCCGGCCACGGCGCCGACGAGCGCGATCCGGACCGCCCGGCGTCCGGCTCGACGGACGGCATCCTGCAACTGCGTCTCCACAGGGCAACAGTAGGGCCCGGCCCGCGACCGCGTCCGCCGGGCGCCATCGTGACGACGCGGATGCCGCGGTGCCCGTACTCGGCGGCCGAGGCGCGGGTCAGCTGCTCGACCGCGGCCTTGGCGGCGGGGTGGATGGCGATGAACGGGACGCTCACGCGGACCATCTACGAGCCGATGGTGACGATGTGACCGCTGCCGCGCTCCGCCATGCCGCGAGTGAGGACGGCGACGACAACGTGAGGCGCGCGGATCCGGATCACGTCCGGGCGCTCCGACAGGGCGGCGGCGAGGGTGACAGCGTCGACACCCTGGCGCTCGACGTCCTCGGCGAAGGCGCCTGATCACGAGATCACGCAGCGCCCGCGTTCTCATCGACGCGATCGCTGCTCGACTCAGTCGTCGCCAGTCGCTCCCGCTCCTCCCGCAGCACCTGCGCGATCAACTTCGAGTCCGACACGTCCACCGCCTGCGCTGACGCGGACGCCGTCTCGCTCACCGCCGCGAACTCCTCGAACGTCTGCGCCTTGCGCGCCAGCATCCGGACGAGTGCCGCGTCGACGCCGTCCTCCGACAGGAGGCGGTGGACCTGTACCGACTGCAGCTGCCCCATCCGCCGCGACCGGGCGATCGCCTGCCACTCGGTGGTCGGCTTGAGCTGGGGCTCGCAGATCACGACCACAGATGCGGCCTGGATGTTGAGACCGACGCCGCCCGCCTCGATCTGCGCGACGAGCACCGCGCCGGGTTCAGCGGCGGCGAACTCGTCGACGAGGTCCTGGCGTGCCGCGGCGGGCGTGCTCCCGGTGAGGGGACCGAACACCGCGCCGCCGTCAGCAACGGCCTGGACAGCCGCGGCGAGGACGGAGCGGTAGTACGAGAAGACGAGCACCTTCCGGTCGTTGGCCCGCGCCTCGTCGACGATCTCCACGAGCGACTCGACCTTGCTCGACTGCCTGCCGCCGAGCATCGCGAGCTGACGCATCGCATGGAAGTCGTCTGCGGCAACTGCGTCTGCGTACTGCACTGCCTCGGTGTCGGTCAGGTCCGTCCACTCCTCGACCTCGACGAGCTCCGGGAGCTCGGTGAGCACGTCCTCCTGACGACGGCGCAGGTACACCGGCGCGATCTGCTTCCGGAACAGCATCGGGCTGTCGTCGGACTGGTCGACCACGAGGTCCGGGCGGATGTGGTCGATCAACACCCGGAACTCGTCGACGCGGTTCTCGAGCGGCGTGCCCGACATCAGGATCGCTCGGTCCGCTCGTCGGAGCAGCGCACGCGTGTTCATCGTGCGCTTCGCTTCGGGGTTCTTGACGTAGTGCGCCTCATCGACGATGACGGAGGCGAACCGCAGCTCCTCGGGCACACGGGCGCGGAGCCATTCGAGCGTCTCGTACGTCGTGACGCCGATGCCGCCCTCATCCGTCCAGAGCCGCAGACCGAGCAGTCGAGCAGGACCGTGCAGCCGGAAGGCGCGGACGTCAGTGTGCCGCTCGGCCTCGCGGACCCAGTTCGCGACGACGGCCGCCGGGCAGACCACGAGGAAGTGCGGAGTCCGACCGGGCGTCGTGCCGGCGACGTGTGCGATGGTCGCGAGTGCCTCAATGGTCTTGCCGAGGCCCATCTCGTCGCCGATGACGACCCGCTGCTGCACGAGCGCGAAGGCCGCAGCGAACCGCTGGTAGCCGCGGAGTGACGCGGACAGCCGCGAGGTGTCGAGCGAGAAGCCCTCCACCCGCGCGATCAGCTCGTCACCCAGGTCGCCGCGGGCAGCAGCGCCCGCCGGCTTCGTCAGGCCGGCTTCGTCGAGCAGGGCGAAGAAGGCGGCGGGCCGCTGCAGGAAGTCCCGCCACGGGTCCGTCGTGGTCGCCCGAGCTCGCTCGTCCACCCGCTGCGCACGCAGCCAGGCGTCCTCGGCCGCCGCGAGGATCGTCTGACGGACGGCGGTCGGGTCCGTCGCGCGCTGGTCCGGGATGACGAGCGCGATCGATGCGCCTCGTTCGATCATCGTGGACAGAGGCCGCAGTCCGTCGACAAGGTCCTGTTCGCGCGGGCCGACGACGGCCTTCGCGACCTCCCACTCGAGCAGGGCACGCACGAGCGCGAGCGACTGGTCGTCACGCCGCGCGAGGTCGATGCGGACGACCGCATCCTCTCTCGCTGCCGCCTCCAGCGCGCGGGCGGCACCGTTGATGCGCGATGCCGTCGCCTCGCCGACCCTGGCGAACTGTCCGGGGAACACCGGGTTCCGCAGCACAGCACCGACGGTTGTCACCCCGGCGTCGCGCAGTGCTCCGAGGCGCAGGCGGTCGCCGGTCGCATCGCGCAGCCGATCGATGTCCATACGGTCGAGCTCGTACCGTGCTGCAGCTTCGCGGTCCGCTCGGCCCGCTTCGACGACGTCGGCGTGGGCGATGCGTTCGCGCGTGATCGCGTCAGCGAGTCGAGTCACGATCGCGGGGAGCTCCTCCATGCCGTCGAGTGCGAGTGGGGCGCCACCGCTCAAGTCGGGTGCGACCGTCGCCAGCGGACCGCGAGGGTCGGTCAGCGCCTCCAGCGGCACAGCCGGCCTGGGGACGAGCCGGTCGTCGACGGACTGGAGACGCTGCACGGCTCCGGTACGGTCCAACCACTCGAGCGTCTGGTCGAGGAACGCATCGCCCCGAGCGGCCGCTTCGCGGCGCTCACGGCCCGAGAACAAGGCGGTGAAGCCGGTTCCGCGGCGCGCGTCCTCGAGCGCCTGCGGGACGTCATCAGACAGCACGCGCACGACCGAGCTCGCCTCAGCGTCGACCCGCGGCAACATCTGCTGGCGAACCAGGTCAGCTGCGAGGTCGGCATCCGACGGAACGAGCGGGACGAGATCGGCCCGGACGTCGTCGACGTGGACGGACGCTCGCCGTTGGCGGAGCGCGACGACGGCAGCATCGGCGGCAGCCTTCAAGGCGGTCCGGTGTTCCGTGACGCCGATGGCTGCCTGGCTCAGGGCGTCGATCCGGTTGCGTGCTGCCTTGTCGGCCATGACGTGCTCCGAGGTGTCGGTGGTGGACGAGGGGATGCGGCGTGCTCCGACGGTATCGGGAGCCGGCCGTCGATCAGCGGCTCGCGCGGGTCTTCCCGAGCGATCCGACCCAGAGCCCGTCACGAGCCCGCGTCATCCCCACGTACAGCTCCCGCCGGTCGAGCTCGCGGCGTTCGCGGTCCGCGACCGACTCGGTCTCCGGCGCATCCGCGAGGAGCTTCGCCGGGACGTGGGGTAGGAGCACCTGCTTGAACTCGAGGCCCTTCGCACGCTTGATCGTGCCGACCCGGATTTGGTCCGAGCTCTTGCCGGCGTAGTACTTGAGTGAGACCGATGGGACGCCAGCGGCGTCGAGTACCGCCCGGACCTTGTCAGCCTGCGGGTTCGTCGCCGTCAGGATCCCGACGTCGCCGTGGCCCGTCCCGACGAGCCGGAGCACCTGCTCGACCCGCGCGAGCAACGCTGCGTCGTGCGCGTCACGATCGGCGAAATAGTGCACACCGGGCTGCTCGCCGAAACGCGACACCGCAGATACCGCGTCGCCGGCGCCGTCGATGCCCTCGATGTCCATGAACTGGTCGTCCGCCACCATCTGCTTAGCGAAGTCGAGGATCTCGGCGGTGTTCCGGTGGTTGACGTCGAGGACGACCCCGCGGCCCGCGAGACTGATGCCGACTTCGCCGAGGGTGTACCCGCCGGGGTAGATCGTCTGCTGGCCGTCGCCGATGAGCGTCAGGCCGTCGGGGCGGTCGCCGACGAGGGCATGCAGGAGCGAGACCATCGCGCACGACAGATCTTGGGCCTCGTCGACGATGACTGCGTCGTACCGGTCGAGGGGGAGCTCACGCAGCGCATCGCGCGCCAGGAGCACCGTGTCCTCGAAGTCACAGACTCCCCGACCGCGGAGGTTCGTCGAGTACGCCTCGTACAGGTCCCAGACCGCCTGACGGACCTCGACGGGCAGCGCGTGCTTCCGTCCCACACGGGCGAGGTCCGCGTACTCGTCGAAGTGCGTCAGACCGCGGCCCTTGATGACGTAGGCGATCTCGTCCTCCCAGTAGCGGCGCGTGAAGCGAGCCGCCTTCAACGGACTGGAGGCGCTGATCATGTTCCACGCATCGGAGAAGGCGCGCTGAGCCTCCAGGGTGTCGATCGTGAAGCTGACTCCGCGCTCCTTCAGGAGACGGTTGGCGAAGGCGTGGACGTTGACGAAGTCAACGCGGCCGACCATGTCGGGTGCGAGCCCCTCGAGCAGCGACTCGAGGACCGCGGGGAGAGTGCGGATGTACGTGGTGAAGAGGACGCGACCACCGGTGGCGCGCGCGAGGTAGGCGGCGCGGTGCAGGCCGACCACGGTCTTGCCGGTGCCGGCAGCGCCGCGGATGCGAGCGGGGCCGTTGAAGTTGCGACGGACGAGCTTGGCCTGAGCGGGGTCGAGGAAGGCCATCCAGTCCTCGATGGGGGCTTCGAGGACGCCGTCGAGGAGGTGGTCGACAAGGTCGTCGTCGAGCGGCGGCGCCGGCTCACGGGGGAGTACCGGGGCGGGGACGACGATCTGCTGCGGTGCCGCCGGTGCCTCGCCGATGACGGGGAAGTGCTCGAGGAGCGCGGCGAGGACCTCGTCGACACGCTCGGCGGAGAGCCGCGCGCCGCGCTTGGTGAGGTGTCCGATCAGGTCGTGCACGCCGACGATGTCGACGGAGGCGACCCTGGCGTGCATCTTCTTCTGGCCGCCGAGTGCGGCGACCGCGTGGACCTCGCCTGGCGCGAGACCGATGTCCACGAGGGCGGCCTCGGTGCTGTAGGCGAGGTCGGCAAGGCGAGCGATGTCGTCGGTGACGTCCTCCTGGCCGCGGGTGATGCGGTCGTTGTGGACGGCGACGTCGCGCCACGCCTTCGTGTCGACGATGAAGACGCCGGAGCGTCCGACGACGACCATGTCGACCTGCGCCGTGCGGCTGCCGGGCCAGCGGCGGTCAGCGAGGAGGTGGTAGCCGATGCCGGCGAGCGGCGCGAGCACCCGCGCTGTCTCGCTCTCGGTGCGTTCGGCGATCTCGTAGCGGGCGGCGGTCTGCTCGGCATCGTGGGCCCGGCGGCGGTGTTCGGCCGCGAGGCCGCGTTGGCGGCGGGCTTCGGTGCCTGCCGATTCTCCGGCGAGCGTCATGGTGGTTCCCACGGGGATCTTGCTCGTCGCACCGGGCGTCTTCCCCTGGGCACCCGATACCCCGCAATCCTTGTCCGTTGCTCAGGTTCGGCGCGAGCACCTCTTCTGGGGGCGTCCTGCGGAGTGACGCACAGATCGCGCGGAGCCACCGGGTGATCGACGGTGGAGCTGTATCCATTCGGAGCAGCGCACTAGCCTGAGCGGCGTCGAAGCTTTGTCAACTCTTCCGAAAGGTCGCTCGTGAGTGCTGGCCCTGTCCTCCTGTTCCTGCACGGCGTCGGCGCCGGTGATGTCGAAGACCAATGGCAGGTTGCGTTGTCGGGGGCCTTGGTCAGGCTCGGGTATCCAGCGCTCGGCGAAGATCGGTGGATCGCTCCCAAGTACGCGTGGGCACTTCGGAACGGCGACGGGAAGGTGCGGCTCCCGCCGGTGACGGTGAAGGAGCTGGGCAAGGACGACGCTCGTGTCAACCGGCGCGCATTCGAACGGCGGACGAGCGCCATGGAGTACCGACTCGGCCGGCACGAAGATGCTCCTGGACGGGCGGTCCTCCCCGGCGCCGTGGACATCGCTTTCGAGACGGACCCCTTCAAGCAGGCTTGGAACTACCTGCGCGACGAGCAGGCCCGGGCGCGGGTCCTCACTCGAGTGCTCGACTCCCTGCCCGCGTCGGGCGAGCTGGTGATCGTCGGACACAGCCTCGGCTCGGTGATCGCGGCCGACCTCATCCGGCGGCTGCCGCCCTCGCTGCGTGTCGTCGGGATGGTCACCATCGGGAGTCCGATCGCCGCCGGTGCAGTCAACGCGATCGAGCTGCGTGAGTCGCTCGAGGAACCACCAGCGAACCTCGACTGGTGGATCAACTTCTGGAATGGATTCGACCCCGTGGCGGCGCTGCGCGGATTGTCGTCCGTGATGCCGTGGCTGCTCGATCTCAGGGTCACGACGGCGCTGAGCCCTCGAGTGCACTCCGCGGTCGAGTACCTGTCCGACGCGCGAGTGGCAGAAGCGATCGGCTACGCGATGCACGGCTCACTGTCGACGGAGATCGTGAGGACGACCAACGCGGTCGACCTCCCGCTCGACGCAGACGAGAAAGTCGTGCTCCTGGCGCTTCGCTTCGCGCACCTCGTCGGGGCGCATCTCAGGGGGGACGTCCGTGACCGCTTCCTCGGAGCGCTTCGAGCAACGCAGGCCAACGCGGTCGAGGCAATGCTCCAGCGTCGAGACAACGAAGGCCGCTCCCGCCCGGAACTCGTCGCTCGACTCGCCCTGGATCTCAGCAATGCAGAGGCGGAGGCACCTTCGCCAGCGCCAGGCATGTACCTCACGAAGGAGGACGCGCTCGTCCAGCTGATCGTCCTCGCTTCGGACAACTTCCTGCGGCCCTTCGACATCGGCTTCAACGACGCGGTCAAGCGGCGGGCGATGGGCGACCTCACCGCCGAGCTCGGCCTCGGAAGCCCACTCGGGGGAGAAGTCCTCGACGCCATCGAGCTCGCCGAGAAGACCCTCCCCGGTGACAAGGGACCGAACTGGATCAGGATCGGCGTCATGGGGGCAGGTGCAGTCGCGATCGTCGTCGCCACGGGCGGCATCGCGCTTGCGGCCGGCGCCGGGCTTGCCGGGGCCGCGGCGCTGACGAGCGCACTTGCCGCGTTCGGACCAGGCGGGATGATCGGCGGATTGATCACCGCCGGGAGCCTGGTGACAGCTGGTGGCGGTGGTATCGCATTCGGGCTGGCGAGCTCCGGTACGTCGGCTGAAGCGGTGGAGTCCATCGTCATGCGGCAGCTGGCGGCGGTCATCTTGCGTAGGAAGCTGCGCCTCGATCAGGATCCCTCGGTCTGGCACCTCCTGGTCGAGACCGAGCGTCAGGTTCGTCGGCAGCACGAGCGCCTCGACGAGTTCTCCGACCCGAAGTCGCCGGTGCTCGTCGAACTCCGGAAGAAGATCCAGGTTCTCGAGCGAGCGCTGAAGTTCATGCGTGAGCAGGAACTCGAACCCGTTGGGGCGTCACAGTGGTGAACGGCAGCTCGCTGACCAAGGAAGGGCAACTGCCATGAGTCGAGCGGACAACAGAGCGAACCGCCTGCGCGAAGCGTTGCGGTACCTCTCCGAGCACGGAGGGAGCGCAAACCGCCTTGCAGTGTGGGACGCGGTGCAGGAGCGGATCCCTCTCGAAGGTGAAGAACTCGAGCTCAACCAACGGGGCAACCCCCAGGCGAACTCGGACTTCTTCTGGGGATCGGCCGGTCTCGTTCAAGCCGGGTACATGTCCAAGCCCGCCCGGGGCGAGTGGCACGTGACCGAGGAAGGTCGTCGTGTCTCGGACGACTCCGTGTCGTCCGAGCAGTTCCGCGACGAACTCAACAACCGACAACGGGCCTTCCAACGCGCGCTCCGTGAGGACCGGGAAACGCGCCTCCGCAGCGAGATCGTTCCGCCTGACGGGCGGGCCGAGCTGGTGCGATCGATCAGCGCGATGTTCGTTGGTCGAGGGCTCCGCGGCCTCGACTCTGTCTTCGCTCCCGGACGCGCAGTGTGGCGTCAGTCGGTCGTCGCGGAGGTCGAGCGGTGTTTCACCAGCCAGCCAGACGTCGCTGGCGACGACTTCCTCAACAAGCTCGGTCGCCAGTTCGAGGGGGCGACAGATGATGCAAAGCTCCTGATGGCGGAACTGATCTGCTGGCAGATCCTGCCGCTGCAGAACCCTGGTGAAAGGAAGAAGCGCGAGCGGGTCTCCTTCCTCCTCGATCGCATGGAACATCCGGTCACGATCCCCGCGGAGATCGACGACGCCTTCCGGGCCTGGTCCTTCCACCCGGGCACAGCTATGTCGGTGTCGCTCTTCCGCGCGATGTCGATGGTCGTCCAGTGTGCTGCTCGCTGGGTCAGTCTCGACGCGGAGCAGCGTCAGCACGCGCTCGAGGACCCTTGGGCGTGGCGTGCCATCGTCGATTCACTGCCTGACGCATCGTTCCCCACGCAGCGCAACGAGCTGCTCTACCTCGTGCATCCCGGCGTGTTCGGAGAGGTCATCTCGGGCACAGCGCGCGAGGCGATCCTTCATGCCTTCGTCGGCGAGGTCGAGGGCCAGACCGAGGACGATCCCGACGCCGCTTTCCAGCAGATCGCTCTCGCACTGCAGCTGAAGGCGAAAGGCCCGGCGAAGTTCTACGAGGAACCGCTCCTCAGCAGGTGGCAACAGGCCACACCCCCGGAGCACACGCCGATCCCCGGTCCGGTCATGCCGGAACCTGCGCCCGCTACGGCGCTGCGGGTGCACTTCCCGCACGTCGCAACGGAACTCGAGGACCGTCTCCACATGCCTCAGCGGTGGTTGCAAGAGACCCTCGACCTCATCGAGCGCCGTAAGCAGGTCATCCTCTACGGCCCTCCCGGCACCGGCAAGACGTTCCTCGCCCAGGCGCTGTCGAAGCACGTCACCGAGGGCACCGACGGCGAGACGACCATCGTCCAGTTCCACCCGACCTACTCCTACGAAGACTTCTTCGAGGGCTTCCGGCCCGTCGCGAACGACGACAGCGGCAACCTCGCCTTCACGCTTCGGAAGGGCCCGCTCCGCCGCCTCGCCGACGCCGCGGCCGCCAACCCCGAGGCGAACTACTTCCTCGTCATCGACGAGATCAACCGCGGCAACATCGCGAAGGTCTTCGGCGAGCTGTACTTCCTGCTCGAGTACCGCGACAGCGAGATCTCCCTGCTCTACAGCGACGAGCCGTTCACTCTGCCGAACAACATCTTCGTCATCGGCACGATGAACACCGCCGACCGTTCGATCGCGATGCTCGACGCCGCCATGCGGCGCCGCTTCGCCTTCGTCGAACTGCACCCGGAACGCGAGCCAGTGCAGGACGTGTTGTCGCGCTGGGTGGTGACCAAGGGCCTCCAGGACGACCGCGCAGGCTTGCTGACGCGACTCAACGCGCAGATCCAGGACCACGACGCGAAGGTGGGCCCGTCCTTCCTGATGCGCGACCTGGCAGGGACCGGCCTGCAGGACGTGTGGCGGTACGAGATCCTGCCGCTGCTGGCGGAGCACCACTACGGCGAAGGCGTCGACCTGGAGGCGCGGTACGGCCTGACGACGCTGCGTCGCCAGACGACGCCCTCCATGGCGGACGGGGCCGAAGGTGCTTCCGTCGACGATTGAGCTGCGGGAGGCGGACCAGCCGGTCGTGCACCGGCTCCCGCGGGCGGTGGCGGTCGGGCTGGCCGCCGCGAACATCGCCTCGGTCGCGCCGACGCTCGGCGCCGACGAGTACCGCGTCAGCGGTGTCCGGAAGGTAGGAGTCGTACGGGTCGCTGGGTACACCGTGTGGCTCAAGCCGAAGACGCCGGTCCGACGGCTGTTCGCCATGCTCGGCTACGCGCGTGTCGGGAGCGCGATCTGGACGGAGGACGACTTCGAGTTCGAGGAGGACGATGACCTCGTGCCGGCGTTGGCGCACGCGTTCGTGCGGCAGGCCTCGCGGGCGCTCGCCGGCGGGCCGCTCCGCGGGTACGTCACGCGCGAGGACGCGCTACCACTCGTGCGCGGACGGTGGCGGATCGGCGACCAGCTAACGCGGCGGGGTGGGCAGCCGTTGCCGGTCGAGGTGTCGTTCGACGACTACGTCGAGGACATCGCGGAGAACCAGGTGATATTGACCGCTGCGACCCGGTTGTTGCGCCTGCCGGGAGTGCCGTCGGACGTGCTCGGGGCGCTGCGGCGGATCGTGCGGGTGCTCGACGGAGTGTCGGTGATACCGGTCGGGGCTGCGGTGCCGGTCGTCCGGACGGATCGGCGGAACCAGCGGTACTCGTCGGCGCTGGCGTTGGCGTCGCTCGTACTCTCGGGATCGTCCGTTGAGCAGCGAGCCGGGTCTGTCGTCGCGTCGGGGTTCCTCGTCGACATGTGGTCGGTGTTCGAGGACTTCGTGTCGGCTGCCCTCCGCGAGGCGTTCAAGCCGTACGGGGGAGTGCTCGTGTCGCAGTTCGCCTCGACGCTCGACGTCGAGAGGACCGTGAAGATCGCCCCGGACCTCGCGTGGGTGGTCGACGGGGAGGTGCGAGCGTGCATCGACGTGAAGTACAAGGTGGAGAAGCACGGCCAGTATCCCAACGCTGATCTGTACCAGATGGCGGCGTACTGCCGACGGTTCGGGTTGGGAGAGGGGCATCTCGTGTACGCGGCGGGGGAGACGGAGGAGCGGCGGATCCAGGTGGTCGACGGGCCGGTGGTCCAGCGGCACGCGCTCGATCTCAGCCGTCCCACGGTGGGGGTGGCTGACCAGTTGTCGTCGGTCGCTCGGCACGGATGGTGCGGTGCGAGCGTTTGAACGAACGACCGACCGCGCGCTCGTCTCGGCGCCCTCAGCCGCGCTGCTAGCGTCGCAGCATGGCGGATGAGGGGCTGCGCGACGAGCTACGGGCTTTTGTCGACGAACGCGAATGGGGTCAGTTCCACAGTCAGGAGAACCTCGCGAAGAGCATCTCGATCGAGGCGGCGGAGCTGCTCGAGTGCTTCCAGTGGGACGTAAAGGCCGACGACTCGCGCGTGAGGGGCGAGCTCGCTGACGTGCTCACGTACTGCTTCCTCCTCGCAGATCGCCTCGGCACATCGCCCGAGGCCTTGATCCGCGAGAAGCTCGAGATCACGAAGGCAAAGTACCCGGTGGAACGAGCGCGAGGGCGGAGCACGAAGTATGACCAGCTTTGACATCGAGCGGCTCCCCTTCACTCAGGAGCACCTGCGGTCGTGGCAAGCAGATGATCGTCGCTTCATCAACTGGCCAGTGGTCTACATCCTCGACGACGGGAAGAGGGTGTACGTCGGCGAAACCCTGAACACCGCGGCGCGGATGCGGCAGCACCTCGAGTCCGCCGAGCGCAAGACGTTGAAGGCGGTTCGGCTCGTCCTCGATGACACGTTCAACAAGTCAGTGTGCCTCGACCTCGAGTCCCAGCTCATCGCGTTGCTGGCCGCAGACGAGAAGTTCACCGTGCTGAACAGCAACAAGGGCATCGTCGACGCCGATTACTACGACCGGCCGAGGTACCGCGACACGTTCAAGCAGATCTTCGACGCACTCCGCGAGCAGCAGGTGTTCACTCGCAGTCTGCCCGAGATCGAGAACCGTGAGCTCTTCAAGCTCTCGCCCTTCAAAGCCCTGAACCGTGACCAGGCGATCGCGATGGAAGACATCCTCGAGGGCCTGTTCGACGACTGGAACGACGAGGCAGCGACTCCGATCACCGTGCAAGGGGATCCCGGCACCGGCAAGACCATCGTCGCCGTCTACTTGCTCAAGCTCCTGCGAGACCTCTCCCAGGGCAAGGGGCTCGACGATGTCGAGAGCGACGCGCTCTTCTCCGACTTCTTCACCGAGGACAACCACCGTCTTCTCGAGGGTTCGCGGCTCGGCCTCGTCGTTCCGCAGCAGGCGTTGCGGGCGTCCCTCAAGCGCGTGTTCGCGAAGACCCCAGGTCTCGACAAGACGATGGTGCTGACTCCCTTCGAGGTCGGGAAGAGCGGTGAGCCCTGGGACCTGCTCGTCGTCGATGAATCGCACCGCCTCAACCACCGCGCCAATCAAGCGTCCGGCATGCAGAACAAGAGCTTTGGAGAGATCAACGAGAAGTTGTTCGGCGCTGACGCCGACCACCTGACACAAGTGGACTGGATCCGGAAGCAGAGTCGACACCAGATCTTCCTGATTGACTCGCATCAGAGCGTGCGCCCCGCCGACCTCCCGCAAGCGACGCAGAAGGCACTCGTCGACGAGAGTGAAGCCGCGGATCGCCGCTACCGACTCTTCACGCAGATGCGCGTGCAGGGTGGGGCGGACTACGTGTCCTTCGCACGAGCGCTCCTGAGCGACGAGCCCCGAGAGCGTGAGGACTTCGGCGCGTACGACGTGCGGTTCTTCGACGACCTCGGCGAGATGCATGACGCCATACGCGCCCGCGATGCCGAAGTCGGGCTTTCCCGCCTCGTCGCCGGGTACGCCTGGGAGTGGAGGAGCAAGAACGACTCCGCCGCGATCGACATCGAGATCGACGGTCGCCAGCTGCAGTGGAACCAGACCCAGACCGACTGGATCACCTCAGCGGGGGCGGTCGAGCAGGTCGGATCGATCCACACGGTGCAGGGGTACGACCTCAACTACGCGGGCGTCGTCATCGGGCCGGACGTGCGGTTCGATCAAGAGGCGCAGCGTGTTGTCTTCAACCGATCGAACTACTTCGACAAGAAGGGTATGGAGAACAACCCGCGGCTCGGGATGGAGTACTCGGATGAGGACGTCCTCCGGTTCGTGACGAACGTGTACTCGGTCCTGATGACGCGCGGGGTACTCGGCACCTACCTGTATGTAGTTGACCCGGCGCTGCGCGGGCACCTGCGATCGCTCGTTCAAGGCACCGTGAGTTGACCCTGAAACTTAGCCCCGATTCCCGCTCGTCTCCGACCCAAGTGGGGTCATCGCATTTGAGAAGCTAGGTGAGGACCGGGAGCCTCCGAACGCGAGCGTTGGGTGTGCTGCCCGCCGCTCCGACCCGCCGACCGGGTCGAGGGGCTCGGCCGCCTGCTCGCCCGAGGCGAGGTGACGATCGTCTCGAGCGACCACTGCTGCTACGACCTCGGGCAGAAGGAAGCGCACACGCACGACGTCCGTGAGATGCCCAACGGCCTGCCCGGCGTCGAGACCCGACTGCCGATGGTGTTCTCGCGGTTCGTCGTCGACGGCGGTCTCGACCCGCGCCGGTTCGTCGAGCTGACGGCGACGAACCCCGCGAAGGTGAACGGGATCCACCCGCAGAAGGGTGCCCTCATGCCGGGCTCGGACGCCGACATCGCGATCTGGGACCCGACCACCAGGTGGACCATCGCCGCTGAGACGCTGCACCAGGCGACCGACTACACGCCCTACGAGGGGATCGAGGTCACCGGGAAGCCGGAGACGGTCATCGTCCGGGGTGTCGTCGTCGTCGACCACGGCGAGCTGGTGGAGGGCAGCTCGCGCGGGCGCCACGTGCCGGCGGGCCGCCTCGACCCCGAGGCGTGGCTCGTCTGACCGGGAGCATGTCGATCGGCGGCCGTCCGAGCGCGGGTCGGTCGGCCGCCTCTCGCGGCGTCGTCGCCGCTAGCATCAGAGGCGTGGACGACCTGCTGCCCGGACGGTACCGACACTTCAAGGGCGGCGAGTACGAGGTGCTCCTCGTGGCGCGGGACGTCGAGACCGAGGAGCCGGTCGTCGTCTACCAGGCGTTGTACGGCGAGCGAGGTCACTGGGTCCGGTCGCTCGCCGACTTCACGGCGCACGTGACGCGCGACGGGTACGACGGTCCGCGGTTCGTTCCGACCGACGTCTGAGGTTGCCGGCTGAGGTCGCCGGCTGAGGTCGCTGGCGCGCCGATGCTCAACGCGTGATCCGAGATCCCCACAGTTCGCTCAGGAGGAAGACGAGCGCCGTCGTCGCGGTCAGCCCCGCAGCGACGGTGATCGGCACCACGAGGTCCGGCCAGCCGACCGTCCCGAGCGTGATCCCGACCGGTACCGCGAACAGCGCAGCCGCTCCGGCAGCGAGAGCGCCGACGACCGCACCGCTCCCGCCGAGAGCAACCGCGGCGACGAGGACGATCGAGGCCCTCGCCGACCACGACCACCCAGTCAGGGCCAGCGAGCGCAGGTCTCCACCGGTTCCGCGGCTCTGCGCGAAGGCGGCACCCACTGCCGCCCCGAGCGCGATCAGCAGCGTGGGACCGAGCGTGAGCGTCAGTTCGGACCAGGTCGCGCTGCTCGTCCCGCCTGGTTGCTCGAGGGTCGTCGCGATCGCTTGGCCGGAGACGATCCCGGTCGTCCCCGCGCTGACCGTCGCGATCGGTCCGAAGCGCTCCGCCCTCCGAGCGGCGAGCTGGAGCCCGACGACCAGCCAGAGTGGGCCACGGATAGCGGATCGTGCCGCGACACGGAGGGCTCCCCGGACCGCGTCCGCCGCGACGATCGTCGTCCCGATGACGAGACCGAAGGTCGCGGCCGACGACACCGCGAGCGCGCCCGCCGTCGTCCCCAGCGCGCCGAGCCGATCGGCCGCGACCGTCTGACCAGCGTGTCCGACGATGTCGATGAGTGCCGGTGCCGCGACGACGACGCCGACGGTGGGCAGCACGAAGAGGGCCGCGACTGCCGCCGCCGCGATCACCCTGGAACGGTGTCGATGAGCGGACGACCGGGTCGCTCCACTCCACCAGCCGCCGAGCGCGGGGAGGAGGAAGAGCGCGGTGAGCGAAGCGATCGTGCCGGCTCCGTGCGACGGCGACGGTGGAAGTGGAGCGAGCGCGAGGTCCGCGATGCCATGCGACCACGCGTCCGCGATCGGAGGCGCCGTGACCATGCCGACGGCGCATCCGATCGACGTGGTCGTGAGGAGGACGGCGGCTCCGCACCCGTGCACTCGAGTTCCGCCGCCGAGGACGCCGAGTCGCTCGATCTCCGGGCGGAGGGACCGCGCGAACGCGGACGCACAGAGGAAGACCGCCACCACGGCGACAGCCGACACAAGCAGCAGCACGGTCTCGACCGTGTCGGCAAGAGTGGGGTCATCGGACAGCAGGCGTGTTGCGCCGACCAGGACCCCGGCCGAGACGACGCACGGGACGGTGAGTCCGACGAGGAGTCCCGAGGGTAGGACGCGGGTCGACGGCGACCGTCCTGGCGAGCGCGATCGCGACGCTCATCGGCCGCGCATCAGCCGGTCGACCGCCAGCGGAGCGGCATTTTCAACGACGTCGGAGATCGTTCCGTCCCGGAACATGGCGAGCCGCTCTGACATCCTCGCGAGAGCGGGATCGTGGGTCACCACGAGGACGGTCCGGCCGGATGCGGCCACAGCGCCGAGGAGTTCCCGGACGGCATCCGCGGTGCCCGCGTCGAGTCCGGCTGTCGGCTCGTCGCAGCAGACGACCGGTGAGCCGCTCGCCACCGCCCGGGCGACAGCGACCCGTCTGCGCTCGCCGCCGGAGAGCTTGTCGGTCGTGGTCGCGAGGAGCCGCTCGTCGAGGTGCAGCGCCCGTGAGGTCGCGCTGAGGAGGGCGCGATCGGGCCGGCGCGCGAGGCGCTGTGCGAGTGCGATGTTCTCTGCGGCGGTCAGCGCATCGATGAGGTCCTCGGACTGCCGAGCAGTTGCCACGGTCCGTGCCCGCAGCCGCAACCGCACCCGGCGGGAAGCGGGATTGACCACGAGCTCGCCGATCCGAACCGCCCCGGACCTGATGGGCTCGATCCCCGTGAGGACGTCGAGGAAGGTGGACTTCCCCGCACCGGACGCGCCCACGATCGCCGTCAGAGCACCCGGCGGAACGTCGAGGTCGGCGCCGTCGACGGCCCTCCTGCCGGACCTGTCGATCGGACGGCTGCGCACTCCTCGAGCCGACATCCCGGTCATGGGACTGGCCGGACGGGAACGAGCTCTGTGACCGGTGATCGCATCACAGCGCGACGAAGTCGAAGCGGCGGAAGCGGCTGAGCAGGAGGACACCCAGCACGGTAGCGACAGCGACCGCCATGTTGAGGACGATCGAAAGACCCGCGATGGGCGGTACGAATCCTTCCGACGGCGCCGTCAGGATGATCGGCAGGATGTTCGCGTAGAGGTTGACCGACAGGAAATCGCCGCCGACCCCGATGAAGAAGAAGTCCGTTCCGGGAGCCCCCAGGCGCCAGAGGGCGATCGTCTGTCCGATCACCATGGCGACCAGCACGACGGTGAAGGTCGTGACCACCAGGTTGCGAGTGCGGAACACCTTCGACACCAACGCCGACAGGACGACGGTCGCCAGGTACGTGACGATCGAGAGTGCCTTCGCGACGACGTAGTAGGTGAAGACCGTCGGGGCTTCCGCACCTACGGCTTCGGCGATCGCTCCCGCACCGCCCCCGAGCGTCGCAGCGTGCAGCGCAACCAGGAAAGCTCCGAGGATCGTTGCCTTGGTACAGGCGCTTCGAAGCGGGCCGAACGCGCTGCAGTGGAGCAGGACGTCGTGCCCCAGTGCGAGGAAGCGCACGAGGTCAGCCGCGGCGTAGATGGCACTCGCGCACCACACGAGCATGCCGGTGAGGGTCTGGATGACCTCGAGGACCTGTTGCTGGGGGAAGAGTGCTGCCGCGACACTGGTGGTGACGGCCAGCCCGATCGTGACGGCGAAGAAGCCCGCGTGCTTGCGCAACTCGATGAGCCAGAGCATCAGGCCAGGACCTCCTTGATCTGTGCCTCGAGGGCTCCCGCCTCGGTCAAGCCGGTCCTGTCGACCTGGAGCAACACACGACCGTCATCGATCACGACGGCCTCGTCGAACAGCGACTCCAGACCCGCGATGAGGTGCGTCGAGATCAGGACGGTGGATCCGGGTTCTCGCTCCGTCCGGATGAGTTCGACAACCCTGTCGCGTGTCACCGGGTCGACCGCGGCCAACGGTTCGTCGAAGACGTACAGCGAGCACCTGCGAGCGAGCACGAGAGCGATGTGGACCTGCTCGGACATGCCCTTCGAGAGCTGTCGGACGCGCATCCTCTCCGACAGTCCCAGGATCCGGAGCAGCCGGTGTCCACGCTCGACGTCGAAGTCGGGCCAGAGCCGGGCGGCGAGCTGGATGCATGTCGAAAGGCGGAGCCACGGGTACCAGATCGGCACGTCGGGAAGGTACGCGATCGACCCAGCACACTGGACGCGGCCGCCGTGACGGCCGATGAGGCCGCAGATGACCCGCATCAAGGTGCTCTTGCCCGCGCCGTTCCGACCGAAGAGCCCGATCACCTGACCACTGCCGTCGATCCGGAGCTGGATGTCGTCAAGCGCGGTTCGTCGGCCGTACCGAACGGTGAGCGCGTCGATCGTGAGGAAGTTGTTCACGTGGTCACCCCAAGAGTGTGAGGACGAGGTGAGCGGCCGTCGCCGCGGCGACCATCACGCTCACGAGATGGATGAGGTTCAGCCAGGCGGGATTGCTCCGTATCCGCCGAGCGGCTGCTGTCCCGGAGAAGGCCAGTAAGACGCGGTACCCGTCCGAACCGAGTAGCGGGAGGAGGTTCCAACCGAGGAGGACGACCGTGATGTGGACAGCAGCGGTCACTGTCCCGCTGCTCCACACGAGGGCGTTCACCACCGAGACGAGCGAGAGGGTCGTGACGTTCGCCGCGATGCCAGCAAGATGAACGGCGACCTGCTCCGGGCGAGTCAGCATGATCGACTGCGACATCCGCACGTAGAGCGCTGGGAACACCCAGTGGTTCAACTTCACCCCGACGTGGTCGACTTCCTTGCCGAATGCACGGAGCACGACGACGTGTGCGGCCTCGTGGACGAGGATGCTCGCGACGAGGACGAACCCCGTGCCGGTGATGAGTGCAACACCGGGTCGTACTTCGATGCTCGTCGTCGCGAGCAGCGCGAGCCATCCTCCGATGACGGTCGCAGTGAAGATTGCGGCGGCAGGCAGCGTGATCCGTTCAGGCCGTTCCTGCAGGGCACCTCGCACGTCGTCGGGCAGCTTCTCGGCAGACGTCCGGAGGTAGCGTGATCGGAGGCGGTCGTGCACCACGGCTTCGTTCCCGCTCACCCGGATCTCGCAGTTCTGGTCCGCGAAGAACCGGTCACGTGGTCGCACGGTTCCGCGCCAAGTACTCGTCGACCAGCGGTCGGATGGCTTCCACCGCGGTCCGATCGCGGAAGATGATCGAACAGAGCTCGCAGGGGGACACGACTTCGGTCACCGTTGCCGCAGGGGAGTCGGGAGCGGCAGACCTGATGGCGTCGAGGAACCAGCGGAATCCCTCGCGTCGGAGGATGCCGAGCAGAGCGTTCCGCTCAACGCGTCCGACGAGTTCACGGACGTCTTCATCGACGCGGCCCAGGGTCATGTCCGTGTCGAAGATCGACGGGGAACAGCACGGGTAGACGAAGCCGTCGTTGTGGAAGATGACCTGCGTCCCGGGGCAGTAGAGCATGCCCTCCGTGATCGGCCGACGTCGGAACTCTGAGTCCTCCAGATGGCGGGCCTCTCCAGCCGGAACGACCGGGAACTTCGTCACTTGGATCCCATCGAGGCTGGCGCCGAGTTCCTGGAGCAGACCAGACGCGTCCTTCGTCGTGCTGACGCACACGTTCACGACGATCCGAATCCGTCGGTCCCGCGCCGCTTCGAGGATGTTGCGGATGCGGTCGACGGAGATGTACTGCGAGTGGAAGTCGTCGAAGCTCACGGTGAGCTCACGGAGTCCAGATTCCTCGAGCTCCGACAGGACCCGATCGGCTGCCCGCTGGGTGACCCCCCAGAAGCCGTTCGTGACACACGAGACTCCGCGCCCGGCGGCGGTGATCCGTCCGATGAGCTGAACGGTCCGTCGCCGCCTGATCAGTGGTTCGCCGCCGGTGAGTCCGATCTCGCGCACTTCCGGACAATCAAGCAGCTGGTCGACGATCCGGTCGACGAGCTGGTCGTCGAGGTTCGCAGTCGCATCCGGTGAACTACTCACACAGCAGTGCGCGCACCGCGCATTGCACTTCGAATCGAAGTTGATGCCGACACTCCAACGGGGTGTGGTCATGATGGTTCCTTGCCGTCAGTGGTGTCGAGGGACTCCCCGCCCCGACCTGACGGATGGTCGATCAGCCGCCGATGATCACACCGCCGCCTTGTCCGACGACGAAGTACCAAAGGTCGTCGACCACTTCGAGCTCGGCGACGGTGTCGTCGAGTACGAAGCTCTCGAGCATGCTCTTGGTGCTGTCCATGTGCCCCCTCCTTCCCGGGTCTCGATCGTGGTGGCCGAGGCGGGGATGACGACAACCTAGCGAAAAGTACGTCAGATGTGAAATGACACCTCGAGTGTCGGATGCGCACCCTAGATTCGAGCCATGCAGATCACCGAGGGACAGGTCCTGCTCAGCCCGAGCGACCTGAGCACGTGGGCCGCGTGCGAGTGGGCCTTCCTCCGCCGCCTTGACGTGAAGCTCGACCGCGGCGGGCCCCTGCCCGACGAGCACGACGACATGCTCGAACGCACCGCCCGCCTCGGGGACCAGCACGAGCTCGACTACCTCGAGATCCTCAAGCGAACCCACGACGTCGTCGAGTTCGACCGTCCGGTCCCGCAGGACTACGCCCGCGCAGCCGAGCAGGCGAGGAGCGCGTTCCGCGACGGTGCCGACGTCCTCTACCAACCGACCTTCCACGCACCGCCGACCGCGGCAGCCCCGGGCTTTATCGGCTTCGCGGACTTCATCATCCGCAACGACCGCGGCCAGTACGAGGTCTACGACACCAAGCTCGCACGCCACGCCAAGATCAGCGCCCTGCTCCAGCTCGCCGCCTACGCCGAGCAGATGCAGGCGCACGGCATCCCGACCGGCGAGCAGGTTCACCTGGTGCTCGGCGACCGGACGACCACCACGCACGACCTCGCCGACATCGCGCCGGTGTACCGCACGCAGCGCGCCGAATTCGAGCGGGTCATCGCCGAGCGGATGCAGGAGCACGAGGAACTGCAGTGGGGCGACCCCCGCTACTCCAGCTGCGGCCGGTGCGCGATCTGCCAGACCCAGGTCGAGGAGCACCGCGACCTGGTCCTCGTCGCCGGCATGCGCCTCGACCAGCGCACGAAGCTGATCCGCGCCGGGGTGCGAACGATCGACGACCTGGCGGACCGCACCGCGGGCGTGCCGGGCATGTCGCGGAGCACGCAAGATCGGTTGGTCCGTCAGGCGCGCCTCCAGACAGAGACGGAAGCAACGCGAGCCGCCAAGCCTCGCTTCGAGGTCCTCGATCCGCGCGCGCTCGACGCGATTCCCGCACCCGACGCCGGCGACGTCTTCTTCGACTTCGAAGGGGACCCCCTGCACACCGAGGACGGCGTGCACTGGGGCCTCGACTACCTCTTCGGCCTGGTCGACGACCGTGCCGAGTTCACCGCGTTCTGGGCGCACACGATCCGTGACGAGCGACAGGCGCTCGTGGACTTCCTCGCGTTCATCGCGGAGCGCCGCGCGCAGTACCCGGGCATGCACATCTACCACTACGCCGCGTACGAGCGGACGCACCTGCTCTCCCTCGCCGCCCGGCACGGCGTGGGGGAGGACGACGTCGACGACCTGCTCCGCGCGGGCGTCCTCGTCGACCTGTACCCGATCGTCCGCAAGGCCCTGGTGGTCGGCAGCCGCAGCTACTCGATCAAGAAGCTCGAGCCGCTGTACATGGGCGAGGACCTCCGCCTCAGCGACGTCACGAACGCCGCCGACAGCATCACCGCGTACGTCGAGGCGATCGAGGAACTCCGCAACGGCGACCCCGCCACCGGCCAGCGCATGCTCGATCAGGTCGCCGACTACAACGCCTACGACTGCCGCTCGACCCTGCGGCTCCGCGACTGGCTGCTCTCGCTCCGGCCTCCGCGCACGGAGCCCAGGACCGAGGACACGGAACTCCTGCCGCCGATCCCCGTCGAGCGCGAGCCGAACCCCGTGTACACGGCCCTCGCCGCGCAGATCGCGGATGTCGACCCCCTCGACCGAGACGCCGACCAGACCGCCCTGGCGCTCGCGGCCGCCGCGATTGACTACCACCGCCGCGAGGCCAAGACCTTCTGGCAGGACCACTTCGACCGCCTCCGCAACCCCGTCGACGACTGGGCGGACACGCGCGACGTCCTCGTCGTCGAGCGCGCGTCGGTCGAGCGGGACTGGGACACGCTGCCGCGTGCCCGCTCGCAGTCACGAGAGCTCCGATTGTCGGGGACGCTCGCGCCCGGCTCGAAGCTCCGGCCTGGAGGCACGCCCCACCTCGTCTACGACGACCCGCTCCCGCCCTCGGTCACCGCTCCGGCGCCGGGGTCGAAGGGCGCGTCGGCGCGCGCCGTCATCCTGGACACCGTCGACAACGGCGACGCGTTCGAGGTGCTGATCAAGGAGAGCCTGCCGGTCGGCGGCGGCGAGCCGCACCACGACGTCCCGGTCGCGCTCGCGCCGGCCGCCCCACCGCGCGCCAAGCCGCAGCCCGAGGCGATCGCCGAGTGGGGGCAGGAGGTCCTCGACGCCCTGCCGGCGATGCTGCCCGACCCGGCGCTCGACCTGCTCCGCCGGGTGCCGCCGCGTGGTCCGGTCGTGCCGGTGCAGGGCGACGACACCGTGTCGGCCGTCGTGGCGACGCTGCTCGGGCTCGACCGGTCGCACCTGGCGATCCAGGGTCCTCCCGGCACGGGCAAGACGTACGTCGGCTCGAACGTCGTCGCGCGGCTCGTCCGCGAGCACGGCTGGCGCGTCGGGGTCGTCGGGCAGTCGCACGCGACGTCGGAGAACTTCCTCGACGCGGTCGTGCGTGCGGGCGTCGCATCGGACCGCGTGGTGAAGGTGCCGAAGTCCGGTGCGACCGAGGACGAGTTCGACGCCGCCGCGTGGACGCCGGTGAAGAACAACGCCGCGGTCGCCGCGTTCCTGTCGTCGTGCGCGGAGACGGGCACCGGGGGAGTCGTCGGCGGGACGGCCTGGACCTTCGCGAACGAGGGGACGATCCCGCGGCGCTCCCTCGACCTGCTCGTGGTCGACGAGGCCGGACAGTTCTCGCTCGCCCCGACCATCGCGTCGTCGATCGCCGCGCAGCGCCTGCTGCTGCTCGGGGACCCGCAGCAGTTGCCGCAGGTCTCGCAGGGCTCCCACCCGGAGCCGGTGGACCAGTCTGCGCTCGGCTGGCTGACCGACGGGGCGCACGTGCTGCCGGCCGAGTTCGGCTACTTCCTCGCCCGGACCCGTCGGATGGAGCCGGCGCTCACGGCGTCGGTGTCCTCGTTGTCCTACGACGGGCAGCTCGCGTCGATGGTCTCCGGACGGCACCTCGACGGCGTCGACCCCGGCGTGCACGCGGTTCCGGTGGCGCACGTCGGGAACACGACGTCCTCGCTCGAGGAGGCAGCTCGCGTGGTGCAGCTCGCCCAGGACGTCGTCGGGCGCCGGTGGGTCGACGGCGACGTGTCGCGCGACCTCACCGACGAGGACGTCATCGTCGTGGCGCCCTACAACGCCCAGGGCGCGGTGATCCGGCAGGAACTCGACCGGGCCGGCATGCGCGGCACTCAGGTCGGTACCGTCGACATGTTCCAGGGGCGCGAGGCCGTCGTGTCGATCGTCTCGCTGGCGGCGTCGAGCGCTGCCGACATCCCGCGCGGACTCGACTTCCTGCTCATGCCGAACCGGTTGAACGTCGCGTTGTCCCGGGCGAAGTGGGCGGCGTACCTCGTGTACTCGCCGGCGCTCACCACGGGGCTGCCGCCGTCGATCGCGGGGCTGTCACTGCTGTCCCGGTTCATCGAGCTCGTCGAGCCGCGCGACCGGGGCGCCGCGGCCGGCCGCTGACGCCAGAACGAGGGCTGGTCCGCCACCGAACGCTCCTGGGAACGTGGAGGCATGGGGGAAGCGAAGGGCGGCGCGCAGCCGACGCTCCGTGCACGGAAGCCCGGCTACGCGGTCATGCAGGAGTGTCTCGCGATCCAGTCCGCGGCTCCGGCGCGCACCGGATGGCAACGGTTCTGGGGGCACGACCCGCTGCACGACGACGCGCGCTCCTGGTTCAAGGGCGCGGTCGGCGAGCGTGACGTCGCCCGGGCGCTCGACGCGCTCGGGCCGGAGTACACGGTCCTCCACGCGGTGCCCGTGGGGAAGCGGTCGACCGACATCGACCACGTCGTCGTCGGTCCCACCGGGGTCTTCTCGATCAACACGAAGAACCACGGCGGTCAGCGGGTGTGGGTCGGCGGACGCACCCTCACGGTGGCGGGGCAGCGCACGCCGCACGTGCACCGCGCGGTCGCCGAGGGTGAGCGCGCGACCGCGCTGCTCTCCGCCGCGGCCGGGCGACCGATCCTCGTGCAACCGGTGCTGGTCGTGGCGGCGGCATCGCTGCGGTTCGGCGACACCCCGCCGGCGGTCGTGACGCTCGACCCGGGACAGGTCCGCGGTTGGATCACCGGCCTGCCGCGCGTGCACTCGGACGAAGCGGTGCGCTACCTCGGGATGCTCGCGGAGGAGCGACGGACCTGGCACGTCGACGCGGTCGTGCTCAACGACACCCTGCGGCACGTGCAGCGGTTCGAGCGGCTCGAACGGGAGATCGACGAGGCCCGCCGCCGCCGCGCGGTCCTGCGGAAGGGGCGCGTGGTCGCGGGGCTCGCGGTGCCGGCCGGAGCGCTCCTCGGCTACTGGTGGGCGACGGCGGCGATCTCGTTGGGATCCTGACCTGCGCCGGTGCGTCAGCTCGTGGTCGCCGTGGTCGCAGCCGTCGTCGTCGCAGCCATGACCCCCGCCATCATCGCCGCGGTCTGGATGTCGGCGAGCACCGCGCGCACGGCTGGCGTCGCCCACTCGCCCTCGCTGATCGACCGTACGAGGCGCTTGTCCACCCGCCCGAACTGGTCCCGCAGCGTGTTCGTCGCGTCGAGCAGGCCGATCAGCGCCGCGAGGGAGGCGGTCGGCGCCGTGCGCTGCGCCAGGACGTCGGCAATGACGGCCCGGACGCGCGCCTCGGGGCCGCCGTCGCGTTCGGGGTGGCGGGTCGTGGTGAACAGGACGAGGGTGGTGCGCTGCTCCTCGATGACGACGCCGAGCTGCACGAGGCCGGCCAGCATCGCGTCACGGAGCGGCCGCTTCGCGAGGCGCTGCACCCACCACTTCGCCTTCCGCGGAGTCCCGGAGACCGAGAACACCGAGCGCACCTGGTCGAGCACACCGTCGAGGGCGACGTCACCGGTCGGTGCACCGGTCGCGATCCCGACGCGACCACCGTCGAGCGTGATCGACCCGCGGAGCGCGAGGTCGGCGAGCGCGGCACCGGCGAGTCCGAGGTCGAGCCGTTGCCCATCGGTACTGCGACGTCAGTCGGGTGCGAGCTGGAGCAGCGCGAACGCCTGGGGGATGGTCAGCGACTCAGCCATGCAGGCATCGTGCCATGCGGGGCGCAGCCGCGCCGCGCCTCCAGGCCGCCGGGCAGCACCGACGGAAGCCGCCGCACAGCGCTGCCGGAGCCCGTCGCGTCGGCGCCGGTCAGCAGCCGTCGAGCACCCGGGCGATCGCGTCCCGCTCCGCAGGCACGACCCACAGCCGGTACTTCGCCTTCACGGCCACCTGGTGCTCGACGTACGTGCACCGGAATGACTTCGCCGCCGGCAGCCACGTCGCGGCGTCACCGGAGCGCTTCTGCGCGTTCGAGTGCCCGTCGACCGCGAAGAGGTTCTGCGGGTCGTTCGCCAGGGCCTCGCGTTCGGCCTGCGAGAGCTGCTGCGCACCGGTGCGCCACGCGTTCTCGAGGGCGACGACGTGGTCGATCTGCACGAGGGTCGACGTCCGGTTGCCGCGCACGAAGTGGACGGTGTCGCCCGTGTACGGCGACACGAGCGTGCCGGTGAGGACCGTGCACGGCCCCTTCCTCGTGATGCCGTCGAGGTCGCGGGCGAGCACGTCGTTCCGGGTGTCGCAGCCGTTGTGGTCGACGTCGAGCCATGCGGTGCCGAAGTCGCCCTCGCGGTCGTAGCCGGTCGCCGGGGCCTTCCCCTTGACGGGCAGCGCCGCGAGCGCGGTGCGGGCAGTGGCCGCCGCAGACGCCGTCCGCTCCGACGCGGCGCCGGTCGCGGCCGGACTGGAGGCGCGGCTCGACCCCGGTGCGTCGGGTTCCGTCGTGACGGTGGGTGCGTCCGTCGCGGCGGGGACGGTCGCCGCGGGTGCGTCGTCCGCGTCGGGGCCGAGCGCCCCGGTGGTCGCCTCCGGGCCGAGCACCCCGGTGGTGTGGAGGGCGTAGCCGCCGACCGCGAGGGCGAGGGCGACGATGACGGACGCGAGGGTGGTGCGGGTACGGCGTCGGCGTGACGTCATGCGGGGTGTGGCTCCTGGTGGTGCGGTGGTGCGGTGGTGCGGTGGTGCGGCCCGGCGGGACCGGGGACGATCCTCCCGCGGAGGACCGACATCGACCGCGCACGACACCGGCGTAGCGTCCACTGTCGTGAGCAGCGCACTCCTCGTCATGGACTACCAGAACAGCATCGTCGAGCGACTCGGCACCGAGGAGGGCCTCGCAGCGGCGACCGCAGCGGTGTCCGCCGCCCGCGAGCGTGGTATCCCGGTCGTCTTCGTCCGCGTGGCGTTCCGGCCCGGCGCACCCGAGGTCGCGAGCGCCAACAAGATGTTCAGCGGCATGCGGGGGCGTGCCGCGTCCCAGACGCCGGACGCGTCCGAGGTCCACGCCGCGTTCGGGGTCGGCGACGACGACCTCGTCGTGACGAAGCTGCGGGTGAGTGCCTTCGCCGGCTCCGACCTCGAGGTGCTGCTCCGCGGCCTCGAGGTCCGGGACCTCGTGCTGGCCGGCATCGCCACGAGCGGCGTCGTCCTGTCGACGGTGCGGCAGGCGGCCGACCTCGACTTCGGCCTGACGGTGCTGTCGGACGCGTGCGTCGACGCGGACCCCGAGGTGCACCGGGTCCTGGTCGAGAAGGTGTTCCCGCGGCAGGCCGAGGTCCGCACGACGGCGGAGTGGACCGCGTCCCTCTGATCCAAGCCGGACCACTGGGGTCGTGTTGCCCCTCACGCGATCGCGAGCTGCTGAGACCGCGTGCCGGCGGGGCCGAGTCGATGTTTCACCCGCGGATTCTGGAGGTGACCCCGGAAAACACTTTGAGCATCCCCAGAAAGGGGGCTTCGAGTGCATGTCAGCTTTTGCCAGCATTGACCCACCATGAGCGACCTTCAAAATCCCCCGGCCTACGCGGGCTCTCCCGCCCCGCAGCCTGACTCGAAGCGCGGCAACGGCTTCGGTGTCACCGCCCTCATCCTCGGCATTCTCACGATCGTCGGCTTCGCGATCCCCTTCGCGAACTACGTGGCGATCGCGACCGGTGTTGCGGGGATCGTGTTCGCCATCATCGGTCTCATCGCGAAGAACCGAACTCGCGGGACGTCGATCGCAGGGCTTGTCCTGTCGGTGATCGGCCTGATCCTCTCGATCATCATGGTGGTCGTCTACTCCGCGATCTTCTTCGCTGCGTCGAAGGCGGTGGACGACACGAACAAGGCCGCAGCGACCGAGCACACCGTCGTCTACACGGTGACGGGCGACAGCACCGACTCCTCCATCACCTGGGCGACATCCACCGACGGCGACGGCGGTAGTGAGCAGGCATCAGGGGCGAAGCTGCCGTGGACAAAGGAGGTCAAGGTCAAGGGATCGTCGAAGGGGCTGAACTTCAACAGTTTCACCGTGACGGCAAGCAACGGGACGACCGGTGGCGAGATCACCTGCGAGATCAAGGTCGACGGGAAGGTTGTTTCGACCAAGTCCGCGTCCGGCGAATACGCCTCAGCGACCTGCTCCGGGTCGAACTGAACCGTTGATCGGACGTCGATGTCACCGTGCTTCGGGACGGTGCCGTCGATGCTTCGGAGCACCGACGGCGTAGACACGGTGCATGACCGATTACGCGAACCCGTCCGTGTCCGTCACCGGTGGATCGATGCCGCTCCTGGGCTTCGGCACCTGGCAGATCCCGGACGCCGACGCCCCCGCCGCGGTGGGCTCGGCGCTCGAGGCCGGCTACCGGCACATCGACACCGCCACGGGCTACAGCAACCAGCGCGGCGTGGGCAAGGCGATCGCCTCGTCCGGCCTCGCCCGCGACGACGTGTTCGTCACCACGAAGCTGCCGCCGGACAACGCCGACCGCGTGCGCGCGACCATCGAGGAGAGCCTCGACCAGCTCGGCCTCGACCACCTCGACCTGTGGCTCGTGCACTGGCCGCCGAACGGTGAGGCCCGGCCGGACGTGTGGGAGCAGGTCGTGCAGGCGCAGGCCGACGGCTTCACCCGTGCCGTGGGCGTGAGCAACTACTCGCTCGCGCAGATCGACGAGCTCGTCTCGGCGACGGGCGCGACCCCGGCCGTGAACCAGATCAAGTGGAGCCCCGCCGAGTACGACCGTGCCGTCGCCGACGGCCTGTCCGAGCGCGGCGTCGTCCTCGAGGGCTACAGCCCGTTCAAGGCGAGCAACCTGCAGGACCCGACCCTCGTCGAGATCGCCGGCGCGCACGACGTCGACACCGCCCAGGTGATCGTCGCGTGGCACGTCGCGCACGAGTTCGTCGTCATCCCGAAGTCGTCGAACCCGGAGCGGATCGCCTCGAACGCGGCGGGTGCCCGCGTCGAGCTCAGCGCCGACGAGGTCGCACGGATCGACGCCCTCGGGCACTGACGCCGCCCGCGCGAGGCCTCCGGCGTCGCAGCGCACAACCGAAGTCACGCCGAACCGTGCACCGCCGCGGTTCGGCGTGACTTGCCTTGTGCGGCGGCATCGCGCCTCACGGACGGCGCACCGCCGGGCGCGCGCCGGCGGCATCACTCCAGTAGCGAGCGGATGTCGTCGGCCGTCAGGTCGTCGGCGAACAGGGCGTCGTCGTCGATCATGGTGGCGAACAGCTCCGCCTTCTTCGCCGCCAGCGCGAGGACCTTCTCCTCAATGGTGTCCTCGGCGATGAATCGCTGCACGTTGACCGAACGGGTCTGCCCGATGCGGTGCGTGCGGTCGACCGCCTGGTTCTCGGCGGCCGGGTTCCACCACGGGTCGAGCACGAACACCGTGTCGGCCTCGGTCAGGGTCAGGCCGAACCCGCCGGCCTTGAGCGAGATGAGGAACGCGGGGGCGCTGCCGTTCCGGAAGCGGTCGATGACCTCGGGCCGGCGCCTGGTCGAGCCGTCGAGGTACTCGTAGCCGATGCCCCGCGCGTCGAGCGCCGCCGACACCATGCGCAGGAACGACGTGAACTGGCTGAACACCAGGGCCCGACGGCCCTCGGCGGCGAGCTGCTCGAGTTCGTCGAGCAGCAGGTCGAGCTTGGCGGACGGCACCGGCTCGTCCTCGGGAGCAGGATCGGTCGTCGCCACCAGCGCCGGCGACAGGGCGAGCATCCGCAGCAGCGTCAGGGACCGGAAGACGATCATCCGGTTCCGGGCGAGGTCGTCGATCAGGTCGAGCACCTTCAGGCGCTCCCGGTTCAGCGTCCGCTCGTAGAGCGCCCGGTGGTCCGGGTCGAGCGTCACCCGGACGACCTGTTCCTGCTTCGGCGGCAGGTCGGCGGCGACGCTCTCCTTGGTCCGTCGGAGCATGAGCGGCCGGATCCGACGCCGGAGCCGCTCGGTGAGCTCCTGCCGGGCGGCCCCACGCAGGTCGGGGGAGGCGAGCGGCTTCACGTAGTCGTCGCCGAACCGCGACCACGAGGAGAGCAGCCCCGGGGCGACGACGTGGAACAGCGCCCAGAGGTCGGTCAGCCCGTTCTCGAGCGGCGTCCCCGTGATCGCGAACTTCACCGGCGCGCGGAGGTCGACGGCGGCACGGTGGGTCTGCGACTGCGGGTTCTTCACGAACTGCGCCTCGTCGAGCACCAGCGCCGACCACGCGAGGTCGGTGTAGGCGGTGGCGTCGAGCCGGAGCAGGGCGTACGAGGTCACGACCACGTCCGCGCCGGCCGCTGCCCGCGCCACCCGGTCCGGGGCCTTCAGTGAGGTCGCCGTCACCGTGGTCACCCGGAGCGAGGGCGTGAACTTCCCGGCCTCGGCCGCCCAGTTGCCCACGACCGAGGTCGGTGCGACGACGAGGAAGGGCGGCGCCTCCGGCGAGGCCTGCCGGGCGGCGGCGATCGTCGCGAGCACCTGCAACGTCTTGCCGAGACCCATGTCGTCGGCGAGCACGCCCCCGATGCCGTGCGACAGCAGGAACGACAGCCAGGCGTACCCGGCGTGCTGGTACGGCCGGAGCTCCGCGTGCACCGTGTCCGGCACCGCGACCGACGTGGGCGGGGTCGCCCCGAGCAGCCCGGACGCGATCGTCTGCCACCGCTCGTCGTGCGTGGTCTCGTCGGCGAGCTGGTCGAACTCGGACCAGATCCCCGCCTGCAGCGGCGTCACCGTCATCGGCTGGTCGGGCTCCCACTCGTCGAGGTCCCTCGCCTCGTCGATGAGCTCCTTGAGCCGGTCGAACGCCGGGTCCGCCAGCGACAGGTACGAGTTGTCGACGAGCTTCATCCGCCGGTCGCGCTTCGCGAGCGCCCGGAGCAGCGGCGTGAACGGCACCTGGCGGCCGTTCACGGTGACGAAGATGCCGAGGTCGAACCAGTCGTGCTTGTCGGACGGCATGGTCGTGACCCGGATGTGCGGCCGTCCGGTCAGGCGCTCGTAGTCGACGCGCTCGCCCTGCACCACGGTGCGGACGCCGAGCGCGGGGAGTGCCGGCAGCAGCTCGTTCGCGAAGACCGCGACGTCGGCGCCGTCGATGGTGCCGTCCGCGAACCAGGCCAGACCACCGCCCGGGCCGGGAGGCGCGGCTCGGCTCGCGTCGTCGGCCGCGGGCACCGAGGCGGTCGGCTCCACCGCGACCGCCCGGGCCGCCGGGGCGGTCACCGCTGCGACGTCGTCGCCTTCGGACGCCAGGCCGGTCGTCGCTGCAACTCCGTCGTCCTCGATCGCCGGGGTGGTCGCCGGCGCTGTCGGCTCCGCGGCCTCGTCCGCCGCACGGAGGCCGCCGAGGTCCGGCAGCGGCCCGTGCAGCGCGACGGGGTCCTTCCGCCCGTCGACGTGCCAGCGCCACTGCAGGTGCACGCGGTCGTCCGTGCGGGGAGCACGCGCCGGCTCGAAGGTCGCGGTCAGCACGAGTTCCGGTGGCGTGCGCTCCGGGAGCTCGATCGACCCGTCCGAGCTCACCAGGCCGAGCGCCCCGCGCAGCCGCGGCGACCAGTCCGCCAGGAACTCGTCCACCTCGTCGCGGGGGACGGTGATGCGGCTGCCCTCGACGAGCATCCGGCGCTGGTCCTCGGGCACCGGCGCGGGCGTCGGAGCGAACGTCACGTGGAACTCGGGGCTCTCGCGGAAGGCGTAGACCCCGTGGTCGCCGATCATCCGCGCGGCCCCGTCGGCGATCGGCCGGCCGTCGAGGACCGCGCTCGCCCCGATCACCAGTCCGCCGTCGTGGCTGGCGGCGTCTAGGAGCACGCGTGCCTCGGCGCCGAGGACCGCCCCGCCCTCGCGCTTGCCGGTGACGAACGCGACGCCGAGGGCGCGCGCCTGCCCGAGCAACGGCCAGAGCAGGGGGCTGCCGAAGTCGTCGAGGTGGATCCAGTCGGCCTCGCCCGGCATCCCGGCGAGCTGCCCGGCACGGTGCAGGGCCGCGAACTGCAGGAACCAGCCGTGCTGCTCGGCGCTCAGGCCGAACCGGTTCATGGAGTAGGGGAGCGTGCCCCACGTCAGCTGCCCGCGGACCCAGTTGCCGGCGTCACTCCGGGTCACCGGACGCACGCCGAGCCGCACCGACCGCGAGGCCGTCGGCAGCGCACGGCCCGTCGCCCGCGCGCGCGACGCGAGCCGGGCGGACACCGCGTCACGCAACTCGAACTGCAGACCCATGGGGGTGCCCTGCGGGGTGACCACCTGTTCGTCGTCACCGGCGAGGCGGGCGAGGTCGTGCCTCCAGTCCGAGGGCGGCGGAGCCGGCGCTTCCGGGCGCGGGCCGGCCGCAGCGGCGAGTGCACGGGCATTGACGGTGAGGAGCGCAGCGGCCACGTGCTTGCACTCGCCGCGGAGCGGGCAGCTGCACGAGCTGCGCGCCGGACGCACGAACTCACCGCGCGCCGGGGTGGTCTCGATCCGGACCTCGTACGGGTCGTCCGCCGATCCGGAGACGGTCGCCGTGACCGTGCCGTCGTCGTCGTGCCACGCGGCGTCGTCCACCAGGCCGGCGCGCACCAGGTCGCGGGCACGGCCGAACGCCTGCGGACCGACGAACCGGATGACGTCCACGGCGTCGATCATCGGGGCAGCTGGCACGCGACGAGTCTGCCAGGTGCCACCGACCGAGACCCCCGGCGCGGCCGAGCCATACTGGGACGGTGACGACCATGCGAGGCGAACTCCGATCGACGGCCACCCGTGAGTCCGAGGGCAGCGGCGACGACATCGAGGCCGCTCGGCAGGCCGCGATCGCGGCGCTCGACCTGGACGGCTTCGAGCTGCAGCAGATCAACGCCGTCACGAGCAAGGCGACCGGCGAGACGACGGTCCGGGCGGTCGCCCGGGCGCGGGACACCCGGCCGCACGAGGCGACGGGGAAGGACTACCAGGACGCGCTCCGGGCCTTCCGTGCGTCGATCCCCGAGGGGTGGCAGGCGCAGAACGTGCGTGAGGTGCGCGCAGGGTAGCTCGGTGCTCGCTGGCCTTCCGCAGGCGTCCTGCCGGACCGGCCCGTTCTGGGGGCGTCGGATCCGGCCGATCCGGGGCAGGATCGGTCTCGGTCCGTCCGGAGGGAGTCGCATGCTGCAGTCACTGGTCTACATGAGTTCGGCGTCCGAGCCGTTCGACGCCGACGAGCTCGAGGCGGTGCTCGAGCACGCGCGCACGCGGAACACCGCCGACGGCCTGACCGGGCTGCTCGTGCACCGCGCCGGCCGCTTCATGCAGCTCCTCGAGGGGCCGTACGACGCCGTGATCGCGACGTACAGCCGCATCGTCGAGGACCCGCGCCACGAGGAGGTCCGGCTGCTCGTCGAGGAGACGATCCACACGCGGCGCTTCCCGGAGTGGTCGATGGCGTACGACCGGGAGTCCGACGGGGTCGAGGTCCCCGAGGGCTTCAGCGGGTTCCTCGCGCAGGGGGACCAGAGCGCCGACACGAGCAGGCCGCGGGAGCTCCTCCGCTGGTTCCGGAACCACCCGATGGCGGACCCGACCGCGGCGAAGGGGAAGCACCGGCGCGAGGAATGACCGCGCCGTTCCGACACGATCCCGCAGGAGGCACCGTGCGATCGCTCGTCTACACCAGCACCCAGACCCGCCCGATCACCGACACCGAGCTCGCGCAGATCCTCGCTGTGGGCCGTGAGAAGAACGCACGCCTCGGGGTGACCGGGGTCCTCGCGCACAAGGGCGACAACTGCATCGGGATCATCGAGGGCGAGGACGACGTCGTCGGGGCCCGCTTCGAACAGGTCCGGATCGACCCGCGGCACACGAAAGTCCGGGTCCTCCTCGACGAACCCGTCGCGCGGCGGTCCTTCCCGGACTGGTCCATGGCCTTCCAGGCGCTCGACCCGCTGATGGAGGAGGTCCCCGGCTTCCGTGACCTCTTCACCGCCCGCCAGCCGACCGAGCCGGGCTTCGGGGCATCGCGGGCACGCGCACTCCTCGACTGGTTCGACCGCCACCCGCTCGGCCCGCTCACCAACCAGGACGCCCACGACGAGGAGGTCCCGCGCACCCGAGTGCTCAACGCGGCGATCGCGACCGTCCACGACGACGGGGTCTCGCGCTTCTCGGTGGAGGGGGTCGCCGAGCGGGCGGAGCTGTCCGTCGACGACGTCCTGCACCTCTTCCCCTCGCACCACGCGCTGCTCGCGGCGACCGTGATGCGCTGGACCCGCGCGGTCTCGGCGCCCCTGTTCCCGGTCGAGGCCGAGAAGGGTACCGTCGCGTACCTGCACGCGTTGCTCGTCGCGCACGCCGAGGAGCCGGCGCTCATGCGACTGGTGGCCTCGTCCCTCGCGACCTCGACGGACCCCTCCACCGACGGCGCCGACTACTACCGCTCCGCGTACCTGCAGTTCCGCGAGACGATCCGCCAGGCGCTCGCCGAGGACGTCCGTTCCGGTCGCGAGCCAGCGACGATGGACCCCGTGCGCGGCGCGCAGCAGCTCCTGGCCCTGTACGACGGGCTGCGGCTGCAGTCGCTCCTGACGACCGACACGGACGTCGTCGATGCGTTCGACCGAGCCGCCGCGCGGATGCGCCGTGGCTGGGCGGAGCACTACGAGCAGCCGTCGTACTGGGACATCCCGGTGGCGGGCACCTGACCGGTCCTGGCCGGAGAACGCGCGTTCCCCGTTGTGGGGGTACCTTGCGTGGGCGGACACTGCTTGCATGGGCTGCGAGCGGTCGAGTCGATCTGCACTCCTGCTCGTTGTCGGTCGCTCCCTCGGGGTGACCACGCCAGGAGTGCCGCCGTGTCGATTCGGGTTCGACGCGGCGGCAGTTCCGGGTGTGGCGGCGGTTCCGGGGGCGGTGGCGGTTCCGGGTGTGGCTGGTCGCGGTGCCCCGGCCGGTCAGCGCGACGTCGACGCGGGGTCCGCCAACTTGCTGTGACGGCGCGAGTAGCCGAAGTACACGCCGAGGCCGATCGCGAACCAGACCGCGAAGCGCACCCAGGTCTCCCACTGCAGGAACGTCACGAGCCACAGTGAGGCGATGACGCCGATGATCGGGATCACCGGCATGAACGGCAGCCGGAACTGCCGGTCGAGGTCGGGCTGCCGGTACCGCAGGACGATCACCGCGGAGCAGACCACCACGAAGGCGAGCAGGATGCCGATGTTCGTCAGCTCCGCGACGACGCCGATCGGCAGCACGCCGGCCAGGACCGCGGACGCGATGCCGAGGATCCACGTCACCCGGGTCGGCACGTGGCGCTTCGGGTCCGTCTTCGCGAACCACTTCGGCATGAGGCCGTCGCGGCTCATCGAGAACCAGACGCGGCTCGCGCCGAGCATGAAGGTCACCAGGACGGTCACGATGCCGACGATGGCACCGATCGCGATGACGTTCGCGACGCCCCCGAGGCCGACCGACGCGAACGCCGACGAGAAGCCCGAGGCCGGGTCGATGTCGGTGTACTTCTGCATGCCGGTGAGCACGAGGGTCGCCAGCACGTAGAGGACCATCGAGATGCCGAGGGAGAGCAGGATCGCCTTCGGCATGTGCTTCCGCGCGTCGGTGGACTCCTCGGCGGCGGTCGACATCGCGTCGTAGCCGAACACGGCGAAGAACACCGTCGCGGCACCGGTCATCACGCCGCCGAATCCGAACGGGAAGTAGGGGGAGTAGTTCGCGCTGTTGATGTGGAACACGCCGAGCACCACGATGAGCACGACGAGCGCGACCTTGATGCCGACGGCGACGAACTCGAACCGTGCGGCGCTCCGGATGCCGCGGGTGAGGACGAAGGCCGTCAGCAGGCACAGGACGATCGCGAAGACGTCGATCACGTGGCCGTCCCCGGTGCCCGGCGCGCCGAGCATCCAGGCGGGCAGGTCGATGCCGAACTGGCCGACCAGGAACCCGACGTAGCCCGAGATGCCGATGGCGACCACCGCCACGATCGCCGTGTACTCGAGCAGCAGGTCCCAGCCGATGAACCAGCCGACGATCTCGCCGAGCACCGCGTAGCCGTACGTGTACGCACTGCCGGCCTTCGGGATCAGGCCGGCGAACTCGGCGTAGGAGAGCGCGGCGGCGGCGCTCGCGACCCCGGCGACGAGGAAGCTGATGAGGACCGCTGGGCCGGCGACGCCGTTCGCCACGGTGCCGGCGAGGGTGAAGATGCCGGCGCCGATGATGCCGCCGATGCCGATCGCGGTGAGCTGCCAGAGGCCGAGGTGCCGTTTCAGGCCGTCCTCGGCGCCGGTCTCGTCGTCGATCGTCTCGATCGGCTTCCGTCGGAACAGGGTGCGTGTCGTCGTCGTCACGCGCCCACTCTGCACCCTGCGGGGCGGTCGCGCGCGGTCGGCGGCCGAGCGGGCGGTGCCGAGTCTCGGCCGGCCGGACAGTTTCGTGCTCCGTCCGCCGCGAGAGTGTCCGCGGGGCCGAGTCTCGCGGTCCGCCCCGACGCTACGAGGCAACCGGCAGGCGCGGCGCGTAGACCGGAGGCATGCGACGACCCTCACGAACCGAACCCGGCCCCGGACAGGAATCCGTCTGGGACTACCCGCGGCCTCCCGCCGTGGAGCCCGTGCACGACCGCGTGGTGGTGCGGCTCGGCGGCGTCGTCATCGCCGACACGACCGAGGCGGTCCGGGTCCTCGAGACCTCACACCCGCCGGTGTACTACCTGCCGATGGCCGGGCTCGACCTCCGTCCGGCCGACGGCTCGAGCATGTGCGAGTTCAAGGGACGCGCGCGGTACTTCGACGTGCTGGGCGGGGCGGAACGTGACGTCGTCGCCGCGCGGGCGGCGTGGAACTACCCGAAGCCAGAGCCGGGGTACGAGGTCCTCCGCGACATGGTGGCGATCTACCCCTCGGCGATGGACTCGTGCGAGGTCGGCGGCGAGGTGGTGCAGGCGCAGGAGGGCGACTTCTACGGCGGTTGGATCACGTCGAAGGTCGTCGGGCCGTTCAAGGGCGGGGCCGGCACGCTCGGCTGGTGACGAGGTGGCTGTCGAGCCGCCCTGCGGACCGGAGGCGCGGGGCGGGGCCGCGCCGTGCCTCCCGTCCGTCACGCGAGAGCGACACGTGCTCCGTAACCGGCGCGGTCCGTGCCGCGGGAGCGACAGTCTGACGGGTGCAGACGGCGGCAGCCTGTCGCTTTGGCGGGAGCGGTGCGGGAGCGGTGCGAGGGCGGCAGCCTGTCGCTTTCGCGTGAGCAGGCCGGGAGCGGGCCGGTGCGGCCGGGCGGCCGCCGCGGGGCCCGCCGTCACCGGTGTGCGTACGGCGACCAGAACGGCGGCGGGAACGCGCCCCCGGTGACGATGACGAGCAGCTGCCACACGAGCATGACGAGCCCGAGCACCCCGAGCACGATCCCGACCCACGCCCACACCCGCACGGCGCGACGTCGACCCGCGATCCTGATCGCGCGCCACCCGCTCAGCACGCACAGCACGCCGAACGCGGCGCCGAGCAGCACGTGCCGCCCCATCGACGCCGCGGGCACGATGATCCCCATGTAGAACGCGAGCGGCCCGAGCAGCACCGCGAAGGTCGCGGGGGCGGCGGGCGGCTCGTGGTCCCGCGAGGCTCCTCCCATGTGTCCGAACCTAGCGAGCCGTCGGGGTCACCGCTCGCCCTCGTCCGAGGGGCCGCGCGTCCGGGGCGCCGCCGTTCCGACGATCCGTCGGGTGGTCGGAGTCCGCCGCGGACGGGCACCATGGAGGCATGCGTTCCTTCCTCCGCGTCCTGCTCGGTCTCGCCCTCGTGTTCGCTGGCGTCAGCCACCTCACCTTCGCCCGCCAGGACTTCCGGGCGCAGGTCCCGGAGTTCGTGCCGCTCGACGAAGACGCCACCGTCCTGGCGTCGGGCGTCGCCGAGATCGCGCTCGGCGGTGCGCTCGTGCTCGCGCCCCGTCGGAGCCGTCGCACGGTCGGCAACATCGCGGCCCTGTTCTTCGTCGCGGTCTTCCCCGGCAACCTCTCGCAGTGGGTGAACCGGCGGGACGCCTTCGGCCTCGACTCCGACGAGAAGCGCATCGGCCGCCTGTTCGGGCAGCCGCTCCTCATCGCCGCGTCGCTCTGGTCGACGCGCGGCCGGCGCGTGTGATGCGCGGCGCGGCGGGGGATCGTCCCGACCGGGGGTCCGACGGGCTGAGAGCGTCGGGTGGACCCGGCGCGGTCCCGCCGTCCGCGTCCGCGTCCGCTCCCACGTCGGGCCGGTACACACCGGCCGTGGCTGCTGACCCGCTCGGGTCGGGCCCGCCGGTCTTCGGCCGGGAGGCGCGGCACCCCCTGGCCGGTCGCCGCCGCGTCGTCGACGTGGTCGCGACCGTCGCACTGCTGGTGCTGTTGGCAGCGGAGTCGGTGGCCGCCGGCGGCGGCATCGTCTTCCTGTCCCTCGCCTTCGGCTCGTGCGCCGCTCCCGGCAACACCTGCGACCAGGCGTTCGGGGGAGCGGTCGTTGCCGTCGGGCCGGTCCTCGTCGCCGTCGTCCTCGTCGCGACGCTCGTCGTCTGCGTCCTCCGGCTCGTGCGGCGCAAGCTGACCTGGCCCTTCGCGCTGGTCGGGGTCGCGGCGGTCGTCGCGGTGTTCTCCGGGGCGGTCCTGCTGGTCGACAGTGCGATCACGCACGGCGTCTGAGCGCACTCCTCCACAGGCCCGGTGCCGCTGCGCTCCGTCCACAGATCGGTGTCGAGCTCCCCGCAGCGGTGGCACGCGGCGCGACGCTGGGGGCATGCCAGACAACGACATGCTCGAGCGCCTCATCCACACCCCGATCCGCACCGACGACGACGTGGTGAGCCTCGTCACCGCGCTCCTCGAACGTCCGGTCACGCGGCAGTGCTGGGTGCTCTTCCTCGACGAACGTGCCGTGCCGATCTCGTTCGTGATGCCCGTCTCGGAACTCCCGTGGCAGCCCGACGAGCACGTGGACGACCTCGCGGCGCTCGTCGCCGACGTCGTCCAGCAGGTCGCGGCGGCCGAGGTGGTCCTCGTGTGGGAGCGACCCGGCGAGGACCGGTTGTACCCGGTCGACTGGGAGTGGGTGGACGCCTGCGAGTGCGCGCTCCGCGAGCACGACGTCCGTCTCCGGGCGCAGGTCGCGGTGCACACGGGCGGGACGGCGATCGTGTCCCTCGACGAACCGGACGGGTCGGACGACGGGGTGTTGGCCCTGGCGTCGTGAGGACCCGGTCAGCCCTGCGGCGCGGTGTCCGGCACGGTCTCGCCGGTGAGTCCCTCGACGACCGCCTTCGCCTCGGGCCAGTACTTCGCGTAGTGGTCCGGGTCTGAGTTGATCTGCACGGCGTGCGCCATCTCGGTCGGGCTCATCGTCTTCCAGCCCGGCACCTTCACGAGCTTCGCGTAGAACATAGACGCCGCCGTGTAGGGGTCCATCCGCTGCTCGTACGTTCCCCACGCGCCGTTGTCCCGCTGCTGGAACAGGCCGCGGCTGTCCGGGCCGGCGGCGTCACCGTGGTCGATGTTCACCAGGCTCGACTCGCCGATCGCGGTCATGACCCCGACGGCCTGGGTGTGCGGGCCGATGCCGAGCGCCCGCGCCGCCTGGATCACCGACGCCGCGTTCACCAGACGGTCCTGACAGAAGCCGGCGATCGGCCCCGCTGGCACGACGATCCCGCCGACGGTCCGCGATGCGACGTGCGGGCAGGTGGGCGCGGTGTCGGCTGTCGCGGACTTCGCGGCGCCGGACAGCGAGTTCACCGCGATGACGATGACCACGACGACCCCGATGCCGATCGCGACGACGCCCGCGCCGAAGACCGACGCGAGCGTGATGCCGACGCGGCGCATGGCGGGTCCTCTCGGGCGGGGTGGGTCAGGCGGAGCACGACGAGGGTACGTGCGCCGACTGGGAACCGCACCCGCCCGATCGGGGGTGTCGTCCGTCCGGAGGTTGCGCTCAGCGCTTCCGACGGCCGAAGACCCCGGCGGCGGACAGGGCGAGCACCACGACCATGCCGATCGAGATCGCGAAGATCAAGTCCGTCGTGTCCATCAGCCGTCGCGGCCCTCACGCTTCCCGTCGTGGCTGGACGACGAGCCCGACACGGTCTTCGTCGGCTCCGTGACGAGGCCCGTCGGGGCCTTCTCCGCGTGCTTCCGGCCGTGCGTGAACCAGGTGACGGCCCAGAGCACGATCCCGAGCGCCAGGAGCGCACCGGCGATCTGGTACTGCTGCGGGTCGCGGCCGGACGAGAACGGCAGCACCAACCACAGGCAGGTGACGACACCGATCACGGGCACGACGACCCCGGCACGGAAGTGCTTGTGCCCGACACGGTCGCGACGCAGGACCAGGACGGACAGGTTGACGACGGCGAACACCGACAGCAGCAACAGCGAGGTCGTGCCACCGAGGACGACGACGATGGGGGAGTCGGGGTCGAGCGACACCCAGCCGATGAGCAGCAGCGAGATGAGGGTGGTGAAGACGATCGCGGTCGACGGCGTGCGACGGGTCGGCGAGACGCGCGCGAGGAACCCGGGAAGGACACCCTGCTTGCTCATCCCGTACAGCAGCCGCGACGCCATCATCATGTTGATCAGCGCGGTGTTGGCGACGGCGAACATCGAGATGAACGGCAGCAGGTCGGCGATCGGGAAGTCCGGCGCGGCCGTCTGTACCACGGTGACGAGGGGCGTCTCGTTGCCGGCCAGCTCGCCGATCGGCACGACGGCGACCGCGCAGATCGAGACCAGCACATAGATGACGGCCGTGATGCCGAGCCCGGTGAGCATGACCTTCGGGAAGATGCGCGAGGGGTCCTTCGTCTCCTCGGCCATGTTCACCGAGTCCTCGAAGCCGACCATGGCGAAGAAGGCCAGGGACGTGGCGGTCGACACCGAGAGCAGCAGCGACTTGTCCTCGGGCGTCTCGAACATCACCACGCGCGAGAAGTCCGCGTTGCCGCCCGCGATCGCCCAGAAGCCGATGAGGATGACCATCACCAGACCGCTGAGCTCGACGAGGGTGAGCACGACGTTGGTCTTGACGCTCTCGCTGACGCCGCGGAAGTTGATCGCCATCACCATGAGCATGAAGCCCATCGCGATGAGCATCACGACCGCGTTCGGCAACTCGATGCCGAAGCCGGCGCCGAGGTTCGCGGCGAACGCCCGCGACGCCGTCGACGCCGACGTGATGCCGGAGCACATGACGATGAACGTCACGATGAACGTCACGAAGTGGATGCCGAACGCCTTGTGCACGTACAACGCCGCGCCGGCGGTCTGCGGGTACTTCGTGACGAGCTCCAGGTACGAGAACGCTGTGAGCAGGGCGACCGCGAACGCGATGAGGAAGGGGAGCCACGCTGCTCCGCCGACCTCCGCCGCGACCTGGCCGGTGAGCGCGTAGACGCCCGTTCCGAGGATGTCCCCGACGATGAACAGCAGCAGGAGCTTCGGACCGATGACCCGCTTGAGCTCGGTCTGCTCCTGCGGCGGGCGCTCTGTGTTGGTGGTGGCCATGCGTCCACCTTCCCCGCGGGCTCCGATTCTGTCCACCCTCGCAGGGAGTTCGCCGCTGATCGCAACACGGTCGTGTCGTGGTCGACACGCGGTCGACGGGCGAGCCCAGCGCCGGATCGCTACGCTCCGACCCATGTACGACGAGTCCACCACCACCGAAGAGCCCGTCGAGTTCGCCGACTTCAACGCGAAGCTGCTCGTGCTCGACGTCCTCTGCTACGACCTCGACGTCCTCGAACCGTACGACGGCGAGGACGACGACGAGCAGGCCGACGAGGACCTCGACGTCGAGGGCCAGGACGACCGGGCCCGGCAGTACTACGACGACCTCGACCTGCTGCCCTCGCACCTGTCCCTGGTGACGGAGCTCACCGTCGACAGCGACCTCGAGGTGCTGCAGGACGTGCACCCGGGATGGGACGGCTCCGACGACCGGTACGACCCGCAGAACTGGGACGACGTGCTCGACCTGCCGGCGCTGGCGACCGTGTACGCCGCTGCACCGCTGCCCGCGCACGTCGTCGACCGGCTGACCGAGAAGGGCGTCGAGGTCCGGTCCGCCTGACGCCCCGGCGGGGTCCGCGGCCGCGGCGTCGGCCGGGCGGCCGCGCCTGCTCGCCCGAGTCTCGGCTCGGCGGACGGTTCCGCGCCCCGAGTGCCGCGAACGTGTCCGCGGGCGCGGGTCTCGGGGTGCCGCCGCCGCGCCGCGGTCGCGCCCGCTCAGACGTCGAGCGCCAGCACCTGCTCGGTGAACTGCTTCGCCCCGCCCTGCGCCGGGTGCCGGACGGCGATCGCGTCGATGCCGGCAAGGGCCAGCGCCCCCTGCGCCTTCCGCCCCACCGCGACGACCCGGACCCCGCCGGGCCCGCCGCGCCTGACCTCGCCCTGACCAATGCCGGCGCCCCCGCGCGAGGCCCCACCACGACCGGCCGCGTCCCCACCGCCCGCGACTTCGCCGCCCGCGACCCCGCCGCCGAGCGCCTCCAGCAGCGCCAGCGCGACCGGCGCCCCGTCCCGCACCTCCGACGGCCGCGGCGTGCGGTTCGTCCGCCGGTCCGGTGCCACGAAGGGGTGGTGCGGGAAGATCGCCCACGTCAGGGGGAGCGGCCCGCGCCACTCGGCGAGGGCGGCCTGCACCACGCGCGAGGACGCCTCCCACGGCGCGGTCGGCTCGTGCGGGACGAGGTACTCCGGCCCGAGCTCACGCATGCTCGTGAACGGCACGCCGGTGTTCGTCATGCCCCGCCACCCGGGAGCCTCGGCGACGAGCACCGTGTCCGCCGCCGGACCGACGCGGTCGAGGTAGCGCGCCAGGTTCTCCCGTCGCAGCCGACCCGCCTCGGTCGACACGTCGTACAGCGCCTCGGCGTCGTCGGCCACCGGCACGGCGTCGAGCGCCGCCCAGAACGCGTCGAACACCGTCACCGCACCCCGCCGCCCCGGACGCCGAGCACCCGGCGGTACACGTCCTCCAGGCCGGCCGCCGAGCGCTCCCAGCTGAGCCGCTCCGCGTGCTCCCGGCCGGCCGCCGCGAGCCCCGCGGCGTACGCGGCGTCCGTCAGGATGCGCTGGATCTCCGCAGCCCACACCGCGGGGTCGCGCGACTCGAGCACGACGCCGGTCTCACCGTCGACCACGGCCTCGCGCAACCCCCCGGCGGCGGCTGCGACGACGGGCACGCCGGAAGCGGACCCCTCCAGTGCCACGAGGCCGTACGTCTCGGAGTGCGACGGCACGAGCACGGCCGCCGCGCCGCGGAACAACAGCGCCAGGTCGGCCCGGGACTGCGGACCGATGAAGGTCACGCGGTCGGCGATGCCGCGCGCGGACGCGAGCCGACGCAGTTCGTCCACGTAGTCGCCCGCCTCGCTCGAGGCGTCCCCCGCGATGACGAGGGTGGGTCGCGCCTCCTGGCTGATGCCGGCGATGGCCTCGATCGCGAGGTCGAGGCCCTTCAACGGCTGCACGCGCGCCGCCGCGACCACGTAGGGGGTGTCGGACCGGCGCGAGCCGCTCGCGGCGGGCCGGAAGACCGACCCGTCGACGCCCGGCGGGACGATCCAGACCCGCGCGGAGTCGCCGCCGAGTCGGGTGCGCACCGTGTCGGCCTCGGCGGAGGAGACGACCACGACGGCGTCGGAGTCGCGCGCGAGGGTCCGCTCGCCGGCCATCCGGCCCGCGGACTCCGGGCGTTCCCCCTCGGACAGCGGGGTGTCCCCGTCGGCCGCGATGGAGTGGAACGACTGCACGTGCGGGATGCCGCGCTCGCGGGCGACGGGCAATGCCGCTGCGCCCGAGAACCAGTGGTGCGAGTGCAGCACGTCGTACGGGCCGAGGTGCTCGAGCTCGTGGCGGAACGGCTCGATGAACGCGTCGTGCTCGCCCTTCGGCACCGGCTCGGCCGGCCCGGCGGACAGGAACCGCAGGCAGACGCCGGGCACGAGCGAGACCGAGTCGGGCTGCTCCGGCGCCGAGCGGCGCGTGATGATCTCGACGTGGTGGCCGCGGTCGGCGAGGGCCTCGGCCTGGTGACGGACGACGACGTTCATGCCGCCGACCTCGCCGGAGCCGGGCTCGTCACCGGGGGAGGTGTGCAGCGACACCAGCCCGATGCGCAGGGGTTCGGTGGTGGTGCTCACCGCCCCAGACTAGCCGCGGGGTCGCCGCTGCGACGGGCGTGCGGGCGCCACCACGACGGGCCTCCGGCCCGCCTCGTCCTGCGGGTCGGACGGGAGGCGCCCATCACCGCCCAGGATCTGCACCCGCTCGTCGCCGTGCCGGTCCCAGAACGCGGCCGTCCACGCACACAGGGCGCCGTCGAGCAGGTCCTCCCGGTGCTTGTGCGTCGGCCCGTGGATGCCGGAGGGCTCGGCGAGCCCGGCCGTGAGCGGGTGGGAGTCGAGCAGCAGTGGCGGGACGAGCGGCGTCGAGCGGAGCCGTCGGACGAGGTCGTCGAACGCCTCGGCCCGACGGGCCCGGGCCACCGGCGCCGGCACGTGCAGGTCCAGTCGCTTGTAGCGGGGGCGCTCGACGTCGTACCCGAGCTCCTTGACCCCGACGAGCGTCGTGTACGGGTAGCACTCGAACGCCACCGGACCGCTGCGGGCCCGCATCGTCGCCGTGTCCGACACGTACCCGACGCCGTGCTCGGTCAACCGGTCGAGCAGCCGGGCGCCGGCGCTCGCCGCCGACGCGAGGTTGGTCGGGTTCGCCGCGACCTTCCAGCGTCCGTAGCGTTGCCCGACCTGGCGTTCGGCTTCGCGGATGCCGGTGGGGTTCGTCACGACGAGCGATGCGTCGACGGCGACCAGGCTGCGCGGGCCGAGGTGGTCGAGGACCCAGCGCGTCACGGCGTCGACGCCCCGGGCCCACCCGGCGTCGGTGATCGTGCCGTCGGCGCGCATCGCCACGAGCCCGGTCTCGTTCGCGGGCGTGCGGTCGGAGCCGAGTCCCCACGCCAGGTCGACGCCGATGTAGTCCGTCACCCGCCCATCGTGCACCGTGTAGCTTCCGCTGCATGGCGAGCGACGCGACGGTGCTGACGGTGCCCGGACCCCACGGCGACCGGGAGGTCCGGATCAGCAGCCCGTCCCGTGTGCTCTGGCCGGAGCCCGGGATCACGAAGCTCGACCTCGCGCAGTACCTCGTCACCGTCGGCGACGCGTTCGTCCGGGCGAACGGCGACCGCCCGATCTCCCTGCAGCGGTTCCCCGGCGGCATCGACGGCGAGCAGTTCTTCTCGAAGAACCCGCCGAAGGGCGCGCCCGACTACGTCCGCTCCGTCACGGTCACGTACCCGAGCGCCCGGAGCCACCCGCAACTCGTCGTCGACGAGCCCGCCGTCGCGGTGTGGGCCGCGCAGATGAACACCGTCGTGTTCCACCCGTGGGCATCGCGCGCCGAGGATTCCGACCACCCGGACCAGCTCCGCATCGACCTCGACCCGCAGCCGGGGACGGACTTCCACGACACGGTGCCGATCGCCCACGAGCTCCGGAAGGTCCTGGCCGAGGTCGGGCTGACGGCCTGGATCAAGACGAGCGGCAACCGCGGCCTGCACGTGTTCGCGCCGATCCGTCCGGAGCACGAGTTCCTCGACGTGCGGCACGCGGTGATCGCGGCTGCACGGGAGCTCGAACGGCGGATGCCGGACCAGGTCACGACCGCGTGGTGGAAGGAGGAGCGCGGGCAGCGCGTCTTCGTCGACTTCAACCAGGCGAACCGCGACCGGACGATGGCGGGCGCCTACAGCCCCCGGGCCCTGGCACACGCCGCGGTGTCGACACCGATCGCGTGGGACGAGCTCGACTCGGCCGACCCGACGACGTTCACCATCCGGACCGTGCCGGAGCGGTTGCGCAGCACCGGCGACCCGTGGGAGGCGATGCACGAGGAGTCCGCGAGCATCGCGCCGCTGCTGTCGTGGTGGGAGCGTGACCTCGCGAACGGCGAGGGAGAGCTGCCGTTCCCGCCGGACTTCCCGAAGATGCCGGGGGAGCCGCCGCGCGTGCAGCCGTCGCGTGCCAGGAATTCCTGACCGTCCCGGGCCAGGAAGTCCTGAGCGGGCGGCCTAGGCGGCGTTCGTCTCTTCGCCGACGAGCTTGGGCTGCGTGACGCGCGTGGTGTGCGTCGGCAGCGAGACGCTCGCCGTGTGCAGTCGCGTCAGTCGCGACCAGGTCGCGCGGTGCGCGTCGCTGATGCCGTCGATGATCATGTCCCGCTCCGTTCTCACTCCCAGCGGTCGTGACGACCGCGAGGACGAAGTTACTAGTTCGCCTAACTACTTTCATCGTAGAAGCGTGGATCGGACAGCGCAAGCGATCAGTTGAGGACGTCTCGCAGGTCGTAGGCGGCCGGGACCTCGAGCTGGTCGAAGCCACACGAGGCCGCGTCGCGGTCGGGGCGCCACCGCTCGAACTGCACCGTGTGCCGGAAGCGGTCGCCCTCCATCTGGTCGTAGCGCACCTCGAGCACGACCGAGGGCTCCAGCCGGACGAACGACGTGTCACGTCCCGACGAGAACCGCGACTTCTCACCCTCGCCGGTCACGGGCTCCCCGTCGTCGTCGCGGAGGACCACCGGGTCGAGCTCGTCGACCAACGCGAGCCGCCGCTTGTCGGAGAACGCGGACACACCACCCACCTGCCGGAGCTCGCCGTCGTCGCCGTACAACCCCACCAGGAGCGAACCCACCCCGGAGCCGCTCTTGTGGACCCGGTACCCGATGGCGACGACGTCCGCGGTCCGGTGGTGCTTCACCTTGAGCATCGACCGCTTCCCCGGCTCGTACGCCCGGGCCCGGGGCTTGGCGACCACCCCGTCGAGCCCGGCGCCCTCGAAGGTGGTGAGCCACTCGCGGGCGAGGTCGACGTCGAGCGTGGTGCGCGTGACGAACAGCGGGTCGACGAGGTCCCCGGCGAGGGTCTCGAGCCGCGCCCGTCGTTCGTCGAACGGCAGGTCGACCAGTTCCTCGCCGTCGATCGCGAGGAGGTCGAACGCCACGAACTGCGCCGGCGTCTCCGCGCTGAGCTTCGCGATCCGCGAGGCCGCCGGGTGGATGCGCTGCGACAGCGCCTCCCAGTCGAGGCGTTCGGCACCGGGCTCCCCGGACCGGAGCACCACCTCGCCGTCGAGCACCACCGGGTGCTCCCGTCCGCCGAACTGTGTGCGGAAGGCCTCGACGAGTTCGGGGAAGTACCGGGTGAGCGGCTTCGCGCCCCGGCTGCCGATCTCCACGTCGTCGCCGTCGACGGTGACGATCCCGCGGAAGCCGTCCCACTTCGGTTCGTAGCGCAGCCCGCCCCGCACGCTGTCGGGGTCCGGGACGTCGGACACGGCCTTGGCGAGCATCGGTGCGATCTCCATGCGACCTGTCTACTCGCGGGCGCGCGCCAGGCTGCCGGGAGGCGCGGCGTGCCCCGGCCACGTCGGCTCGCGTCAGTAGGGTGGTGCGCGTGACGACCGTGCCACCGCCGGCAGCGCCGGCACCGGAACCGATCAGCCCCGTGCAGGCCGCCGCGCTCCGCGACGGCGTCCTGCCGCCCGTGGAACAGGTCCGGCCCGGCATCTGGACCCTCGCCGTGCCGTTCCGGTTCGGTGTGCCCGACGCGACGCTCGTGTACGTGCTCGAGGGATCGGACGGCGCGCTCACGCTGATCGACCCCGGCTGGGCGTCCGACGACGGGCTCGTCGCCCTGCGCGACGGGCTCGCCACGATCGGCCGCTCGCTCGACGACGTCGGGCTCGTGGTGGTCACGCACCTGCACGCCGATCACCTGGGTGCCGCCGCGGCCGTCCGGCGGGCCACCGGCGCCCGGATCGCGATGCACCGGCTCGAGGTCGAGTCACTGCACCGCGAGCGCGAGGATGCCGTGGCGAACGACGCCGACATCGCGGCGTGGGGCATCCCGGCCGACCTGCGCGCCGGCGTGGTCGAGGCCTGGGGGAGCGGTCGACGGATCGGCCTCGGACGCACCGCCGAGCCGTTCGCGGACGTCCTGCTCGAGGACGACGACGAACTCCCCGTCGCCGGACGCACGATCCGCACACTCCTGACGTCCGGGCACACCGAGGGGCACTGCTGCTTCGTCGACGAGGCCGACGGACTCCTCTTCACCGGTGACCACGTCCTGCCCCGGATCAACCCGGGGATCGGGCTCGGCGGCCGGACGGCGACGAACCCGCTCGCCGCGTACCTGGCGTCGCTCCGCCGGCTCGACGTGTACCCGGACCTCGAGGTCTGCCCGGGGCACGAGTACCGCTTCCGCGACGTGCCGTCGCGGGCCCGGACACTCGCGCGGCACCGCGAGGAGCGGTCGCAGCACGTCGCCCGCGCGCTCGACGCCCTGCGCGACCCCACCCTCTACGAGGTCGCCGCCCGCGTGCCCTTCAGCGGTGGGATCGAGACGATGACGGGCTTCCTGCTCGCGAGCGCGCTGACGCAGACGGCGTTCCACGCCGACCTGCTCGGCCGGAGCGGCGAGGTCCGCCCCGGCTGAGCCGACCGCAGCAGGCCGGCGGTCATGTGGTCAGGGGAGCGTGGCTGCCAGGCGCTCGAGGGTGGTCGTCGCGTCGGCGAACTCGGCGTGCGCGTGGTCGGCGAGCGGAGCCAGGTCGGGCAGCCGGTCGGCCAGGGTGGCGCTGACCGTCACCGGGTAGAGCTTCATGCCGAGCGCCGTGCCGAGGATGAGGTGCAGCACGGGGGAGCCGTGGTCCCAGTCCTCCGTGGGCGTGCCGGCGTCGTAGGTCGCGCCACGGCTGACCACGGTGACGACCGGACGTCCGGCCAGGGGCTGGACGCCGCCGGCGAGGACCCCGGGGACGTGGACGCGGTCGATCCACGCCTTGAGCGTCGACGGCACCGTGTAGTTGTAGAGGGGCGCGCCGACCAGGACGACGTCGGCGGCGAGGAGCTCGTCGATGACCTGCTGACGGAGGGCCTCGGCGTCGGGTGCGACGACCTCGTCCGCCGTGCGGTCCGCCGCCGCCCAGTGCAGTGCCGACGTCTCGAGGTGCGGCAGCTGGTCGACGTGCAGGTCCCGGCGCACCACCGTGTACTCCGGACCCCGGGCGCGCCAGGCGTCGGCGAACGCGGCGGTGAGTGCGCGGGAGCGGGAGTGCGCGAGGTCGGCGGACGAGTCGATGTGCAGCAGGGTGGGCATGCGCCAACGCTACCGATGCCGCGCGCTCCGGTGACGAGAACGGCCCCGCCGCGCCGCGACCGGAGATCCGGTGCGGGGCGTGGCGGGGCCGAGGAGGGCCTCCCGTCCGTCACGCGGGCACGTGTCGGACGGGAGGCGTCTGGGGTCAGCGCTGGGCGCGACGACGGCGCAGGGTGCGTGCGCCGATCAGGCCGACGCCGGCGAGGACCAGACCGAGGGCCCAGGGGAGGGCGCTCGTCGAGTCGGTGCCGGTGTAGGCGAGTCGGCCGGAGCCGACCGTGTGGGTGGTGACGACGGCCGGAGCCACCGGCGGGGCGGGTGCGACGGCCGGGACGGTCGGCACGGCGGCCGGCTGGACGTCCACCGCGAAGACCGTGCTCGGAACCGAGTCGCCGGACACCGTGAGCGTGTGGGTCGAGGCGTGCGGGAACGTCACGCTGACGACGCCGACCTCACCGAGGTCGGGGTCGCGCTGGATGACGTCGCTGGCGACGTCCGAGGTCACGGTCGGGGTGAAGAAGACCGGGGCGTCCGTGTCCTCGTCGAAGTCCGGGTAGATCTCGTTGCCGAAGCGGTCGACCTTCGAGCCGGCGACGAGCAGCGTGCCGCCCTGCGCCACGGTGACCTTGCCGCCCTTCACCGGCGGGGAGTCACCGAGGACGTCCTCGGTGTACACGTCGCCGTTCGGGTGGATGATCCACACGTGCTCGATGTTGCCGTCGAGGAGCGCGCCCTTGTCGGCCGAGGTCACCTCGATGCCGGCGGGGGCGCCGGGCTCGACGCTGATCAGGCCGAACTGGTCGCTCGTGACGGTGCCCGACGGCGTCGTGGTCGTGGCGGTGACCGTGAATTCGTAGGACTGCTCCGCGTCGGTCAGGGTGCCGGACAGGACCCCGGTCTTCGCGTCGAACGTCACGCCGGCGGGCGCGGTCGTGGTCGCGTTGCCCTCGTCGTCGGACCAGGTGATCGAGAGCGTCGGCGCGGGGGTGCTGAACGCCCGGAAGGTGGACGAGAACGCTTCGCCGGCCTTCGCTTCGATGTACGGGTCGCTGTCGTCGTCGGAGAGCGGCTGGCCGTCCTCGTCGACGAAGACCGGTGCGACGGCGGTGTCGGTCGTCGCCGTGGCGGTCTCGCCGGCGACGGATCCCTCGACCGTCACGGTGACGCGCTTGCCCGCCAGGTCCTTGGCGATCGTGTAGGCCGGGGTGTCGGACAGCTCCGTTCCGTCCTCGTCGGTCCAGAGGTAGGAGACCTTGCTGCCGGAGGTGAAGCCGGCCTGCTTCGCGACGAGGTCGGAGCCGACGCTGGCATCGCCCTCGATGGTGACGGACTGTGCCGCGGCACGGACCGACGTGGTCGGCTGGTCGGCCGGCGTGGTCTGCGTGGCCGGCGTCTTCGTGGGGGTGGACGCGGGCGGCGCGGTGGTGCCGGCGTCGGGGGACGTGCTGTCCGACGGCGTGGTGCCGGTGCCGGTGCTGTCCCCGGTCGGCGCACCGGGGTCGCCCGCGGCCGGAGCGTCCGAGCCCGAGGTGTCACCGGCGGAGGGGTCCGTCCCGGCGGCGGGTGCGGACGGGGCGTTCGGGTCCGTCGTCGCCGACGGGTCGCTGATCGACGACGGGTCGCTCGAGCCCGTGCCCGGCGTGGTTGAGTCGTTCGCTGCGCTGCCGTTCGCCGCGCTCGTGTCGCCGGGCGTCGCCAGCGTCGAGACGCTCGTGTCCGGCTCGACGGCGGACGCCGAGGTCGCGGTCATGATGCCGAGGCCGGTGCTGAGACCGACGAGTGCGATTGTGGTGCCGACGGCGCACGCGCGTCGGGCGGTTGAAGTGCTGCGGCGCACGTCTTCCCCCAGGTGTTCAGGTCCGGCCAGGAGCCGGATCGTGAGAATCCGCCGAGAGTTCTCGGTCGTGCTCGGATCGTAGGGGCTGGATGCGAACGACACGGTGACGACGACCGGAATGTGACCAGGCTTGGGGGTAGGTGCGGGAACCCGCAGACGGACAGGAGGCGCGGTGCCGGCTGGCACCGCGCCTCCTGTCGGCGGACGGGTCGCGTCAGACGCGACGGCGCCGCAGCCGGTGGAGCAGCAGGGCCGCTCCCGATGCGAGCAGGCCGAGGGCCCACGCGAGCGGAGCGGTCTCGTCGGCGCCGGTGTACGCGAGCGTGCCCCCGGTGGTGCTCGCCGTCGTCGTGGCGACGGCGGCCGTGGCGACCGGTCGGACGGCGACCACGAACGAGGTCGAGACGCCGTCCTGCGTGATGGTGAGGCGGTGGTCCGAGGCGTGCGGGAACGTCACGCGCGAGGCGATCCCGTCCTGCACCGACGTGACACGGTCGGACGACACCGAGCTCGTCACCGTCGCGTGCGGTCCGCCACTCGCGGCGCCGAGCGCGGTCGGGTTGCCGAACCGGTCGACCGCCAGCCCGGAGACCAGCAGCGAGCTGCCCTGCCGGGTCGGGATCGACGACACGCGCCCGAGCGAGTGCCCCTCGGCGTCGAAGGCCGTGATCGCGCCTCCGGGAGCCACCGACCACGCGTTCGTTCCCGGCGTCCCGGTACCGACGATGGCGAGGACGCCGATCGGGGCCGCGGGACGGACGGTGAGTCGGACGTACTCGGTCGCGGTCGCCGTGCCGCGGAGGGCGACGACCTCGAACTGGTACGTCCCCGCGGTGGTGACCGTGCTCGTGAGGACGCCGGTCTCGACGTTCACGCTGAGGTCCGTGGAGGGCGAGTCCTGGATGGCGTAGGCGAGCGGACCGGTGCCGCCCGTCGTGCTGAACGTGTGCGTGAAGGTCGTGCCGGCCGTCGCGCTGAGCGCCAGGGGCTTCGCGGCGCTCGACGGCTCGGTGAAGACGAGCGGCGACGGGGCCACGGTCAGGCGGACGTACTCGGTGACCTGGGTCGTCCCGCTGAGGGCGACGACCTCGAAGTCGAACGTGCCGGCGGTCGTCGGGGTGCCGCTGAGCACGCCGGTCTCGACGTTGACCGTGTAGGCCGTGGACGGCGCGTCCTGGATGGCGTACCCCACCGTGCCGTTGCCGCCCGTGGTGTGGAAGGTGTGGGTGAAGGGGGTGCCGACCGTCGCCGAGAGGGCGAGCGGCTTCGTCTTCGTCGAGGGCTCGGTGAAGGCGAGGTCGCTGCCGTCGCCCGGGGTGGCGGCCGGCGCGGGGCTCGCGGAGGGCGTTGCGGCGGGGGACGTCGTGGCGCCCGGGGTCGCGGCGGTCGTCGTCGTCGTCGACGGGGTCGAGGTCGTGGCCGCCGTCGCGCCGGTCGTCGACGTCGACGCGGGCTTCGTCGTCGTGGTGTCGGCGCTCGCTCCGGCGCCGGCGGGCGTCGTCGTACCGGCCGGCGTCGTCGTGGCGTCGGCGGTCGAGGTCGTCGTGTCGGCGGGCGTCGTCGTGGTGCCGGCGGTCGTCGTCGAGCTCGTGGGCGTCGCCGTCGGTGTCGGCGTCGCGGCCATCGCGGGCCCGCCGACGCCGATGACCGAACCGATGGCGGTCGCTGCGACGACGGCGCCGATGGCCGCCGCGCGACGGACCGGCGGCCTGCTGGACTGGTGCATGATTCCCCCCTGGGAGTCGGGTTGCGGGACGCGGTGATCGCTCCCGTCAGTGGAGACGATACGGCTGCGCGACAGGCGACAACGTCACGGTTCCATCACGGAACTACCCGCTCTCACCTGGGGTTTCTCACAGAATGATGCCGCTCATGACACGGAGGCGCGGGGCGGTCGTGCCCCGCGCCTCCCGGCTGTCGGACGGTCGCTGTGACGAGCCTCAGCTGTGTCGGCGACGCAGGCGCCAGACGAGCAGCCCCGCACCCGAGGCGAGCAGGCCGAGGGCCCAGCCGAGGGGGCCGGACTCATCCGCCCCGGTGTAGGCGAGGGACCCTCCGGCCCCAGCACCAGCACCGCCGGCGGTCGGGGTGACCGCGACGTCGAACGTGTCCGACACCCCGTCGAAGCGGACGGCGATCCGGTGCAGCGACGCGTGCGTGAACGTCACGCGGGAGCTCCAGGACTGCTCGAGGAAGTCGATCCGGTCCGTCGCGACGCTGCTCGTGACCTCCGGGTGCGGGTCACCGGGCTGCGGCTCGAGCGGGACGGAGGTGTTGCCCCACGCGTCGATGGGTGTCGACTTCACGAAGAGGGCGTCGCCCTGGTCGACCGGGATGGCGTCGACCGGGGTGTGGGTCGCTGCTTCGCCGAGGCCGTCGATGCGGATGAGCTGCTGCCGCGGTCCGAAGCCCCAGACGGTGCCCTTCCCGTCCTCGCCGGTCGAGATGAACGTCAGGATGTCCTTCGTCACCCCCGGCGCGACGGTGAACTCGACCTCCTGCCGGGCGATCTCCGAACCGTCCGTCGCGACGACCCGGAACCGGTACTCCCCGGCGACCGTCGGGGTGCCGCTCAGCACGCCGGTCTCGCGGTCGATCGTCAGGTGGTCGGGGATGCGGGCGTCGGCGTGCTGCGGGTCCACGTACTCGTCGTCGGGGTACTGCAGGACGTACCGGACCGGCTTGGTGCTGCCGGTGGCCGTGAAGGTGTGGGAGAAGGTCTCGCCCGCGGTCGTCCGGAATGTCTGGGTCGCACCCGAGCCGGTGAACGCGAGCGGTCGGTCGGCGACGGCGACGGCGATCGTCAGCGAGAGACCATCGGACTGCAGGGTGAGGCGCCGCGGCCCGGCGTCGCCGAACGTCACCTTCCACGTGTTCGTGTCGTCGTTCCAGGTGAGGACGTCGGCGGGGTCGCTGCTCGTCAGGGTCGACTCTTCGGGCATCTCCGGGCCGTTCAGCGGGTTGCCGAGACGGTCGGTGACCACGGCGCTGACCCAGAGCGAGCCGCCGGGTTCGGCCGGGACCGCGTCGATGAGGCCGCCGCCGCCGATCGGGGCGATGCCACCGTCCGCGCCGCCGGCCACCGACCAGGCGGGGTAGTGGCCATCGGCATTCGAGTACACCTGGGCGCCGATGTGCGTTGCGGCTCCCGGCTCGACGGTGATCTCGATCCACTGCGTCGCCGTGTGACGGGTGTCGGTCGCGAGGACGCTGAAGGCGTACGTCCCGGGCTTCGTCGGGGTCCCGCGGAGCAGACCGGAGTCGTCCCAGCGGAAGTCCGCGTAGTCGTCGAAGTTGCCGAGTGGGTCGAAGCCGTACTCGAGCGCCTGGTCCCCGCCCTCGGCGACGAACTGGTGGGAGAACGCCGTGCCTGCGGTTGCCGTGAACTCGATGGGCTCGGAGGGGCTCGAGGACTGCGGCCACGAGACGGCGCCGTCGGCGGCTGCTCCGGTCGTGCCGTCCTTCGGTGCCGGGTCCTCCGTGGGGGATGCGGCGGGTTTCGGAGCGCCGCTGGCGGTCGAGGTCGGGGTCGGTGTCGGGGTGGTGTCGGACGTCGGTGCGGGCTCGGGTGCCGGGGCGGCGGGCGTGGGATCGGCGGTCGTCGGAGCTGACGGCGTCGGAGCCGATGGTGTCGCAGCCGGCGTCTCGGTCGCGGCCGGTGTCGCGCCGGGCGTCGCGCTCGGGGTGGTGGTGCTCGGCGCGCCGGTTCCGGACGTGCCGACGGCGTCGCTCGTGGCGGCGGTCGTGGCGGCGGTCGTGTCGGCGGGTGCGGCGACGGCGGCGGTCGCACCGATGCCGAACGCCGAGGACGCGGCGACGATGGCGACGGCTGCGCCGACTGCGGCGCTCCGTCGGAACGTGGACGTGCAGGACTGCTTCACGGGATCCCCCTCGGATGCTGTGGTGGGCACCCGATCGGCGCCCTCACTCCAGCAATGTGCGGGGCGGACGGAACCTGACGCGGTCGGAGGTCACGGATCGGTCACGACCTGCGCGGTCGTCGAGACGGCCCGGGTGGCGGGCCCGCACCGCGCCTCCAGGCCGTCGACGGTCAGTCGCCGACGGTGGCCGCAGCGCGTTCGAGGGCGTCGCGGAGTGCGCGCACCGCCGGGGAGGACGAGCCGGCGGACCGCACCACGGTGAAGATCGTCCGGCGGGGTCGCTCCGGCAGGTCGACGAGCCGGCAGGTCGTGGTCCGGCCCGTCCACATGAGGTCGGGCATGAGGCTGACGGCGTTGCCGGACTCGACCAGGCGGATCTGCGTCTGCAGGTCGGCGGTCTCGTACCGGACGTCGGGCTCGAAGCCCCAGCGGCGGCACACCTGCTCGGCGAAGTGCCGGGACGCCGTGCCACGCGGCTCCATCACCCACGGCAGGGCCTCCGCGTCCGCGATGGAGGAGACCGGCGCCAGGGCGACGTCGACCGGCGGGAGCGCCAGGCGGACGGCGTCCGTCGTCAGGTCGGACCGGTCGAGGCCCGGTAGGTGCGGAGCCGCGTGTGCCGGGTACTGCTCGGCGATGACCATGTCGAAGTCGCGGGCCCAGGTCTCGTGGAGCGCGGTCTCCGGCTCGCGCTGCACCATCTCGATCCGGACGTCCGGGTGCTGCGTCGCCATGTCGTGCAGGGCGCTCGGCATCAGGGCCAGGGCGGCGGACTGGAACACCGCGACCCGCACGCGCCCCTGCACCGTCGGCATCGTCGACTCGACCTGGGCCTGCGCCTGGTCGAGGACGTCGAGCACGTGCCCCGCGGCCTGCACGAGCACCTCGGCCTGCGGGGTGAGCTGCAGCCGCCGTCCGGCCTTCCGGAGCAGCGGGACGCCGGCCTCGCGCTCGAGCGCGGACAGCTGCTGCGAGACGGCCGACGGGGTGAAGTTGACGGCCTCGGCGACGGCGGCGATCGTGCCGCGGATCGACAGCTCGCGGAGGAGGACCAGGCGGCGGACGTCGAGCACGGGAGCCTCCTCGAAGCATCAGGTGAAGTGAATGGTACCCGTCACGAAGAGTTGCTTCCGCTTCAGCATCGAGCGCTCCACACTGGGGCCATGACGACGTTGCACGAGCCCCCTGCCACCGAGCCCGAGGCGACGGGCTCCGACGCCCTCGCGGGCCAGTCCGTCGCACTCGTCCGACAGTGGTTGGCCGAGGCCGAGACCTACCCGGTCGACGGCTCGGCGAAGCAGCTCGCCGGCGTGCTCGCCGACCCCGCCGGCCTCGACTTCGCCGTGGGCTTCGTCGACGGCGTCGTCCGCCCCGAGGACCTCGGGGTCGCGGCCCGCAAGCTCCGCGAGATCGCACCGAACGCGCCCGGCTTCCTGCCCGCGGCGCTCCGCGGGCTCGTCCGGCTCGGCGGCGGCATGGCCCCGCTGCTGCCCGGCGTCGTCGTACCCATCGCGCGCCGGGTGCTCCGCGACATGGTCGGCCACCTCATCGTCGACGCGACCGACGCCAAGCTCGGCCCGGCCATCGCCGGGATCAAGCGCGACGGTGTCCGGCTCAACGTGAACCTGCTCGGCGAGGCCGTCCTCGGCGAGTCCGAAGCGGCACGCCGGCTCGAGGGGACGCACAAGCTCCTCGCCCGCGACGACGTCGACTACGTCTCGATCAAGGTGTCCTCGACCGTCCACCCGCACTCGCCGTGGGCGTTCGACCACGCCGTGCAGGACATCATCGAGAAGCTCCGACCGCTCTTCCGCCGAGCCGCCACGAGCACCCCGGCGAAGTTCATCAACCTCGACATGGAGGAGTACAAGGACCTCGACCTCACCATCGCGGTCTTCACGAAGCTCCTCGACGAGCCGGAGTTCCTGCACCTCGAAGCCGGCATCGTCCTGCAGGCGTACCTGCCCGACGCGCTCGCCGCGATGCAACAGCTGCAGGAGTGGTCCGCCGCCCGCCGTGCCCGTGGTGGTGCCGGCATCAAGGTCCGGCTGGTCAAGGGCGCGAACCTGCCGATGGAGCAGGTCGAGGCGTCCGTGCACGGCTGGCCGCTCGCCACCTGGCACACCAAGCAGGACTCCGACACCAACTACAAGCGCGTGCTCGACTGGGCGCTCACGCCGTCCCGCGTCGAGAACGTCCGCATCGGCGTCGCCGGCCACAACCTGTTCGACGTCGCACACGCGTGGCTGCTCGCCGGTGAGCGCGGCGTCCGCGACGGCATCGAGTTCGAGATGCTGCTCGGCATGGCGCAGGGCCAGGCCGAGGCCGTCCGCCGCACCGTCGGCTCGCTGCTGCTCTACACGCCCGTCGTGCACCCGGGTGAGTTCGACGTGGCGATCGCGTACCTGATCCGCCGCCTCGAGGAGGGCGCGTCGCAGGAGAACTTCATGTCCGCGGTGTTCTCGCTCGTGTCGTCCCCGCCGCTGTTCGCACGCGAGGAAGCACGGTTCCGCGCGTCGCTCGAGCCGCTCGCCACGCCCGAGGGCCTCGCGGCTCCGGCGTCCCACCGCGTCGCCGACCGCTACGCCGCCGTGTCGCGTCCGGGCGTCGGACACTTCGAGAACACGCCAGACACCGACCCGTCGGTCGCCGAGTTCCGCGCCTGGGGAGACGCCATCACCGGTCGGATCGCGACGTCGACGCTCGGCACCAAGGCCGTCCAGGAGGCGCGTCTCACCTCCGCCGACCAGCTCGACACCGTCCTCGGCCGGGTCCGCGCCGCCGGCACCGAGTGGGGTGCGTGGCCGGGAGCGGCCCGCGCCGCCGTCCTGCACGCCGTCGGCGACGCGCTCGAGGCGAACCGCGCCGCGCTCGTCGAGGTCATGGCCTCCGAGACGGGCAAGACCATCGACCAGGCGGACCCCGAGGTCTCCGAGGCGATCGACTTCGCGCACTTCTACGGCACCCTGGCCGAGTCGCTCGACACGGTCGACGGCGCGTCCTTCACGCCCGCAGCGCTGACGCTCGTCGCCCCGCCGTGGAACTTCCCGGTGGCGATCCCGGCCGGGTCGACCCTCGCCGCGCTCGCCGCCGGATCGGCCGTCGTCCTCAAGCCCGCGCCGCCCGCCGAGCGGTCCGGTGCGGTGCTCGCGTCGATCATCGGGACGGCGCTCGACGCCCACGGTGCCCCGGCCGACGTGCTGGCGTTCGTGCAGGTGTCGGAGAACGACCTCGGGCAGCAGCTCGTCGCCTCGCCCGCGGTCGACCGGGTGATCCTCACCGGTGCGTACGAGACCGCCGAGCTCTTCCGCTCGTTCCGTCCCGACCTGCCGCTGCTCGCCGAGACCTCGGGCAAGAACGCCGTCATCGTGACGCCGTCGGCCGACCTCGACCTCGCCGTGAAGGACGTCGTCGCCTCGGCGTTCGGCCACGCCGGCCAGAAGTGCTCCGCGGCGTCCCTCGTCGTGCTCGTCGGTTCCGTCGCCACGTCACGACGCTTCCGGTCGCAGCTCATCGACGCGGTCTCGTCGCTCACCGTCGGGTACCCGACCGACCCGACCACGCAGATGGGGCCGGTCATCGAACCCGCTGCCGGCAAGCTCCTCGACGGACTGACCAAGCTCGGCGCGGGGGAGACCTGGGCGGTCAAGCCGGCGAAGCTCGACGACACCGGCAAGCTCTGGAGCCCTGGTGTCCGCGACGGCGTCCGGCGCGGCTCGGCGTTCCACCGCACCGAGTACTTCGGGCCCATCCTCGGCATCATGACCGCGGCCACGCTAAACGAGGCGATCGCGATCGTCAACGAGGTCGACTACGGCCTGACCTCCGGCCTGCACTCGCTCGACCCGGCCGAGATCGGCACCTGGCTCGACACGATCGAAGCGGGCAACCTCTACGTCAACCGTGGCATCACCGGGGCCATCGTGCGCCGTCAGCCGTTCGGCGGGTGGAAGAAGTCGGCCGTGGGTGCCGGCACGAAGGCCGGCGGGCTGAACTACCTGTTCGGGCTCGGGTCGTGGTCGCCGGCGGAGGCCGCTTCCGGTGCTGCTCCCTCGTCCGCCGTGTCGTCGTTCGTACGCGCTGCGGGCATCGCCTCGCCGTCGCTCGACCGAGCCGTCGCCTCCGACGAGCACGCCTGGGCCTCGCTGTTCGGCGCAGCGGTCGACGTGTCGGCGCTGTCGGCGGAGCGCAACATCGCGCGGTACCTGCCCTACCCGGGCGTGCACGTCCGGCTGGCATCGTCCGAACAGGACGCCGTCGCCGATCTCGTCCGGATCGTCGCGGCCTCGGTCCGCGCCGGGACGACCGTCGAGGTCTCCGCGGTCTCGTCGCTGCCGTCCTCGGTCGAGTCGGCCGTGCGTGCGCTGCCGAACGTCCGGTCGCTGACGGTCGGACAGTCGGACGACGCCTTCGCCGCTGCCGTCGCCGACGGTCCGTCGACCCGGGTGCGGCTCATCGCCGGTGACGTCTCCGCGCTGTACACCGCGGTCGGCGGGCGCCCGGACGTCGCGGTCTACGGGGAGCCCGTGACCGAGGCCGGTCGCATCGAGATGCTCCCGTTCCTCCGCGAGCAGGCCGTGTCGATCACGGCGCACCGCTTCGGCACGCCGAACCACCTGACGGACGACCTGATCTAGGCGGAGTGCTCGGGGCCCGTCCCCGGGTCGAACCACGGATCCGACATCGAACCACGCTCGCGGGCTGGTTCGATGTCGGATTCGTGGTTCCAAGGCGTGCGAACTGTCCGGTCTCCGCGCCGGGCAGGGCTGCTCCGAGGTGGTGGGGGTTGCCTCGGCTTCGCGCCGCAACCACGGTGCGCCGCCGATGCCCTGTCGGCTCGATCCCTGAGGAGCTCCACCATGACCGAACCGTTCGCTCGTCCCACCGCCCTGGCCCACGTCCGCGTTACCGTCACGGACATCCACCGCAGCAAGGCGTTCTACCAGCAGCTGCTCGGCACGGACCCGGCGATCGACTTCAGCGACCAGGTCGACGAGCCGGGCGTGCGCGAGGACCGGGAGCGGTTCTACGGCGGGTCGGTCTTCCGGCTCGGCGACCAGGTCTTCGGCCTGCGTCCTGTCGCGCCCTCGGGTCAGCGGTTCGACCCGGACACGGTCGGCCTCGACCACGTCAGCTTCGTGGTCGGCTCGGTCGACGAGCTGCACCAGGCAGCCGCTCGCCTCGATGCCGCCGGTGTCGAGCACGGCGAGGTCACCGACCTCGGCGACGCCGGCATGGTGATCCTGTCCGTGCAGGACCCCGACGACATCAACCTGGAGCTGGCCGCGCTCAAGGGCTGACGGGCCGACGAGCTGACGTGCTGACCGGCTGTCGGACGTCTACGCTCGGCGCATGCGCATCGTGTACGCCATCGGTCGGGCGCTGGGGTTCGTCCTGACCACGATCGCGAAGGTCATCGGGACGTGGAGCGGGGCGAAGCCCGCGGGGGACGACCTCGCCGTCCGGCTCAACGACCCACGGCGCGAGGACTACCGCCCCTGAGGCAGTGCACCCCGCTTAGGACATCGCACCCCGGAGTGACGGGGTGCGATGTCCATGCGGGGGTGCGACGCGGTCACCGGTGCGATGTGGGCGCGTGCGCGACGCGGCACCGGGGATGCAGTCGCGCGGTTCAGTCGGCGCTGACGGACGCCGGCGTGGTCATCGTCGCCGTCACGAGCGCACGCAGTGACGCCGGCAGGGGGACGGGGCGCCGGGCACCCTCGCGGTCGATGATCACGTGCGCGAACTCGCCCGTCGCCAGCAGCGCGCCGTCGGACTGCCGGAACAGGCCGAACTCCCACGACAGGCTCGTGTTCCCGAGGTGCTTCGAGCGCATGCCGACCTCGATCACGTCCGGCCACACGGCGGACTCGACGAACCGGCAGCTCGACGACACCAGCACGGCGATCCAGTCCGACGTGAAGGGGTCGAGGCCGGCTTCCTCGCGGAACCAGTACGTCGACGCATTGTCCATCGCGCTGTAGTAGATCGTGTTGTTGACGTGCCCGAACATGTCGTTGTCGTTCCAGCGCGTGGGGTAGGTGCGACGGAACGGGTACTCGTCGATGGTCATCGGTCTCCGATCGAGGTGGTGGCGGGGGAGCCTGCGGCATCGGTGACGCGGGGTGGGTCGGGCCGCAGCACGTACTCGAACGCGGCTCGGGCCCGCTCGGGGTTCGGCGTCTCGCCCGAGATGAACTCGGCGTAGGTGAAGGACTCCGAGATGCGGACGAGCAGCCGTGCGAGCTCCTCGGCCGACAGCGGGCCGGGATCGAACGTACCGGATGCGCGTTCGTGCTCGATGAGTGCGGTGACCCGGTCGACGAACCGGCTCTGCACGTCGCTGTCGGTGGTGGTCAGCAGCCGGAGGGCCCGGACGGGTTCGCGCTCGAGGAAGGCCCGGAAGTACGGCGCGTCGATGAGGTCCGCCGTGAACCGGTCGAGCACGTCGACGATGCGGGTGGCACCGGTGGAGCCGGCGGCGTCGGCAGCGCGGGCCGCGGCGTCGAGCGTCGGGACGGCGAGCGACCAGAGGATCTCGGACAGCAACCGGTCACGGTTGCCCACCCATCGGAACAGGGAGGTGCGGTCGACGCCGAGCGCCGCGGCGAGGGCTCCCATGTCGATTCGTGAGCCGGCGATGAAGGTGTGGCGCGCCTCCCGGAAGGCGCGCAGCGCAGAATCCGATGTGTACATGCGCACCCTCCTTGCAACGTTTCCGAGAATGATGCATCGTGGACTCCATGTCAACGCTGACGCCCACCACCGCGCTGCTCGAGTCCGACTTCTACCGTTTCCAGGAGGGGCTGACCGAGCAGGAGCGAGCGTCACTCGGACGACTGCGCACCTACCTCGAGTCCGAGGTGCGGCCGATCGCCGACGAGTACTGGGCGCGCGCCGAGTTCCCGATGCAGGTGATCACGCCGTTGGCCGAGCTCGGCATGTACGGGCCGGGCGTCCCGCTCGTCCGGCAGTTCGAGAACTCGGCGGTGTACCGCGGGTGGGCGGCACTCGAGCTCGGTCGCGTCGACGCCAGCGTGGCGACGTTCATCGGCGTGCAGTCCGGCCTCGCGATGAACTCGATCGCGGTCGCCGGCAGCGAGGAGCAGCAGCGCGAGTGGCTGCCGCGCATGGCGTCCGGCGAGGTCATCGGCGCCTTCGGTCTGACCGAGCCGCTCTCGGGCAGCGACTCGGCGCGCGGGCTGCGCACGACGGCTCGGCGCGAGGGCGACGACTGGGTGCTCGACGGCGAGAAGCGCTGGATCGGCAACGCCACCTTCGCGGACGTCGTCGTCATCTGGGCGAAGGACGTGGCGGACGACCAGGTCAAAGGCTTCCTCGTCACGACGGACACCCCCGGGTTCACAGCGACGAAGATCGAGGACAAGATCGCGCTGCGCGGCGTGCAGAACGCCGACATCGTCATGCAGGGCGTCCGTGTGCCGGAGTCGCGCCGACTCCAGCACGCCGACTCCTTCCGGTCGACGGCGGAGGTCCTGCGGCTGACCCGCACCGAGGTCGCCTGGCAGGCCATCGGCATCGCGGTCGGTGCGTACGACGCCGCCCTCGACTACGCCCGGACCCGCATCCAGTTCGGCAAGCCGATCGCATCGCACCAGCTCGTGCAGGACCTGCTCGTGAAGTCGCTCGCGAACATCACCGCGTCGATCGCCCTGTGCACGCAGGCCTCGGCGATGCAGGACGCCGGGACCGGAGGCGACGAGCACTCCGCGCTGGCGAAGGCGTTCGCGACGGCGAAGATGCGCGAGACCGTGGGCTGGTGCCGCGAGGTGCAGGGCGGCAACGGGATCGTGTTGGACAAGGGCGTCGCGCGGTTCTTCGCCGACGCCGAGGCGATCTACTCGTACGAGGGCACGCGTGAGGTGAACACGCTCATCGTCGGGCGGGCGATCACGGGTCAGGCCGCGTTCGTCTGAGCCGACCGCGGGTCGTCGACCCGGAACGACATCCCCGTCGTCGTACGACGTCGACGATGTCGTTCCGGGTCGGCAGCGCCCAGCACCGCGCGCAGCGCCGCGCGCCGAAGCCCTACCCGAGCAGCTCGGGCCGCTCCCACTCCTCGCCGAGCACGTGCTGTGCGAGGAAGGCGAACACCGTCTCGTACCAGACGACCGCGTGCTGCGGCTTGAGGATCCAGTGATTCTCGTCCGGGAAGTACAGGAACCGGTGCGGCATCGTGCCGTCGGACGCCGCGTGGTGCTCCGCCAACTCCGACCAGAGCCGCAGGCCCTCGCCGACCGGCACCCGGTAGTCCTTGTCACCGTGGATGACGAGCATCGGGGAGACGATGTCCGCGACGAACCGGTGCGGATCGCTCTCGTGCATCCCCTCGGCGTCGAAGATCGACTGCCAGTACTGCGACATGTCGGTGGTGCCGTTGAACTGGTCGAGCGCCCACAGGCTGGCGTGCGTGACGACGGCCCGGAACCGGTCGGTGTGCCCGGCGACCCAGTTCGCCATGTAGCCGCCGAAGGACCCGCCCATCGCTGCCGTGCGGGTCTCGTCGACGTCCGGCCGGGCGACGACGGCGTCGGTGATCGCCATCAGGTCGGTGTACGGCGCCTGGCCCCAGGCGTTCCACCCGCGGTTGACGAAGTCGAGCCCGTACCCGGTCGACAGCGCGGGGTCCGGCAGCAGCACGGCGTAGCCCCGCGCGGCGGCGAGCTGCGGGTTCCAGCGCCACGACCACTGGTTCCACGAGTTGAGCGGTCCGCCGTGGATCCAGAGGAGCAGCGGGTGGGGACCGTCGCCCGCCGAGGCCGGCGGGAGCACGAGCCAGCCGCGGACGCGTGACCCGTCGGCGGCGGTGGTCTCGACCTCCTCCAGACGCCCCGGCACCTCGGGCAGGGCAGCCGGCGTCGCGAGCTCGGTGACGGCACCGTCGGTGCCGATGCGGACCGGGTGCAGCGGGGCCTGCCAGGAGGCGCGCAGCGCCACGACCGCGCCGCTCGCCTCTGCCACGCGCAGGCTCGAGTACGCCCAGTCGTCGTGGGTGAGCTGCTCCACGGCGCCGCCGTCGACGGGGATGCTGAAGACGGGAGCCCGGCCGTCCTGGTCCGCCGTGGTGAGGAGCGCCTCGTCGCCGTGCGCGAAGACGAGTTCGTTCGGCCAGCGGTCCCAGTCGGTGGCGATGCGACGCGCGCCGGACAGCGTGGTGCCGTCGAGGTCGGCGACCCAGACCTCCTGCTGCGTCGCACCCCGCGAGGTGAACCGCGGCGTCCGCACCCACGCGAGCGTGCGGCCGTCGTGGCTGAGGGTCGGCATCTCGTGGTCGACGGCGTCGTCGCTGCACAGCACCGTGCTCCGACCGCTCGCGACGTCGATCGCGACGATCGTCGAGCGTGAACCACGGGCCTCCTGCACGGCGACCGTCACGACGAGCACCGAGCCGTCCGGGGTGACCGCACCGGCGACGTGTTCGAGGGACCGGCCCGGCGCCGGAGTGGCGTCGACCGGTGCGGGGAGGTGTGCCGGGTAGGCCGACTTGGTGTCGCCGTCCGGGCCGTCGTCGGACGGTGCCGGGGTCCGGTCGGCTTCGCGGAGCGTGCCGAGGTCGAGCGTCAGGACGTGCGTCTCGTCCGGCCCGAGGTCGTGGTCCCAGTAGCGGACCGGGTAGGTCTCGTGCAGGATCGCCTGGACCTTCCGGTCCTTCCGGCGGCCGCGGAGCTCGGCGTCCGCGGTGACCACCCCGGTCGGGTCGGTGCCGGCGCCGGGGAGGAGCGCCGCGGTGATCGCGACGGTGTCCGACGCGGTGGCCGCGCCGAGGACGCCGCCGATGCCGCCCGCGAACCGGGTGACGGGACGGGCCTCACCGCCTGCGGCGGGCAGCACCCAGAGCTGCGCGGCGTCGGAGTCCTGCTCGCCCTCGCCGTCGGGACGGCCGGACACGAAGAGCAGGTCGCCGGAGTGGGTGAAGGAGACGCCGCCCTCGCCCTTGGTCGAGCGGGTCAGTCGGGCGGGCGCCCCGGCGTCGGCGTCGGTGCCGGGGACGGCCCAGACCGACCGCCGGTACCCGGTGCCCTCGGCGTCGAGCACGCTCACCGTGAGCGCGACGCGGGAGCCGTCGGGGCTCACGGCGATGCCGTCGACTCGTGGGAGGGCGGTGAACTGGTCCAGATCGGAGAACGGCGTCGTCATGCCCCCACGCTACCGGCGGCCCCCGTCCGGGCACGGTCAGCGTCCGCGGCCGGCGACCCCGACCGCGGCGTGCCCCGCGGCTACGCCCAGAACGCGGCGATGCCCTCCGCCACAGCGCTGCCCTGCGCGTGCCCGGCCTCGGCCGACGGCGCCTGCGTCGAGAGCGACAGCGAGTTCGTGCCGAACGCCTGCTGCGCGGTGCTGTCGGCCACGACGACCTCGACCGAGCTGCCGGCGGCGCGGAGCGACTCCACCGCCACGTCGAGCCACGGCCCGAGCGGCGAGGGGCCCTCGGGACCGCAGGCGATCACGAGGACCCGCTCGTGCCCGGCGGCGACGTCGGCGTTCGTGGCGGAGCGGAGCCCGCCGTCGATGTGGGGGCGGCCGTCGAGCGCGACCGGCGACCACACGAGCGGCACCGAGCAGCTGGCGGCGACGGCGCGGGGGAGCGGGACGCCGTCGGCGGCGGTGAGGACCCGGAAGGTCCCGTCGGTGGCGTCGATGGTCGTCAGCGCGAGCGGCTTCGCGGGCCACTCCGGGGACGGCAGCGTCTCGGTGAAGGTCGCGACCCGCTCGTCGTCGGTCTGGCCGGTCGTGGTCTGCTGGGCGAGGTGCCCCAGCCGCGCCCGGGCGTCCTGGTCGGAGGTCGCGCCCTCGAGGACGGCGCCGATGCGCTGCTGGAAGTCGTCACCGGCGATCGGGACGGGCTCCTCGTAGGTCGTCGGGACGGGCGCGTGCTGCTGGTCGTACGCCTGCCGCACGCCGCCGTGGCGGACGAACGTCCCGACGACGCTGCCGGCGCTCGTGCCGACGACGAGGTCCGCTGCGTCGAGGTCGACCCCGGCCTCCTGCAGCGCGGTGAGCACGCCGAGCTCCCAGGCGATGCCGGCGACGCCGCCACCCCCGAGGACGAGTGCTCTGGATCCGGGTACGGGCGTGGTGACGTCGGTCATGGGTCCTGCTTACCAGCCCGCGGTGACGCCGTGGTGGCGACGGACGACGGACGGGAGGCACGTGGCGGCGCCGCCACGTGCCTCCCGTCCGTCACCGCGACCGTCCAGGGCGGACGCGCGGACCGACGGACCGGGTCAGGCCGCTCCGTGGCTGGCGCGGCTGCGCCGCGAGAGGGAGTCGATGATCACGGCGAGCAGGAGCACCGCACCGGTGATCATGTACCGGATCGACGAGTCGAGGCTGAGCAGGGTCAGACCGTTCGAGATCGACTGGATCACGATGATGCCGAGCAGTGCCGACCACGCGCTCCCGCGGCCGCCGAACAGGCTCGTCCCGCCGATCACGGCGGCGGCGATGGCGTTGAGGTTCGTGTCGCCGGCGCCCGAGGACAGGCTCGCCGAGTTGAGGCGCGCCGCGGCGAGGATGCCGCCGACCGTGGCGAACAGCGACGTGAGGACGAACACCGAGATGTAGATCCGGTTGACACGGATGCCGGACCGCCGCGCGGCCTCGACGTTGCCGCCGACGGCGAAGACCGACCGACCCCACCGGGTCCGCTTCAGCAGGAAGTTCATCAGCACGACGAGGACCACGAAGAACACGAACGACGTGCCGGTCCCGAAGTCGCGGGACAGGTACCACACCATGAGCGCGAGACCGAGGAACAGTGCGACGGACTTGGCGATCGTGAGCGACATCGCGCCCGTGGACAGACCGGCCCGGCGGCGACGGGCCGCGCGGCGGACCTCGGTGAAGAACAGGCCGCCGGCGGCGACCGCGGCCAGCAGGTACGCGAGCCACGGCGGCAGGTACGAGGCCGAGGCGAACTGCACGATCGCGGAGTCGTACGGCAGGTTGATCGAGCCGTTCGGACCGAGGATCAGGAGCTGCAGACCGAGGAACCCGAGCAGCCCGGCGAGCGTGATCACGAAGCTGGGGACGCCGAAGCGCGTGAACAGGAGCCCGTAGAGCAGTCCGGCGGCGGCCCCGACGGCGAGTGCCACGACGAGGACCAGCCAGAGCGGCCACCCGAGCGACGTGAGGCCCTGGCCGAGGATCGCGGCGGCGAGACCGCTGACGCTGCCGACGGACAGGTCGATCTCGCCGAGGAGCAGCACCAGGACGATGCCGATGGCGATCGTCCCCACCGCCGCGCACTGCAGCGCGAGGTTCACCAGGTTGCCGGGCGACAGGAAGTCGGGGGAGAGCGCCTGGAACACCGCCCAGATCACGATGAGTCCCACGACCACCGGCAGCGAGCCGATGTCACCGCCGCGGACCCGGCGCACGAAGGCCTTCGCGGCACCACCGATCCCCTGGTCCCGCAGGAGCCGCTCGTCCTGCAGATCGGCCGCCGACGGGGTCGGGGTCGCCGCGGTGAGGGTCTCGTCGGTCTTGCTCATGCTGTCGTCTCCTGCTCGGTCCGGGCGGCGGCGCGACGCGTGACGGCGTTGTCGGTGGCGCCGGTGATGGCCGCGATGATCTCCTCGTAGGAGACGTCGTCGATGCGGAACGTGCCGTTGTTCCGGCCGAGGCGCAGCACCGCGACCCGGTCGGCGACGGCCTGCACGTCCGCGAGGTTGTGGCTGATGAGGACGACCCCGAGGCCGCGTTCCCGGAGCCGCTCGACGAGGTTGAGGACCTCGGCGGTCTGCGCGACGCCGAGTGCGGCGGTGGGCTCGTCGAGGATGACGACCTGCGGGTCGCCGATGAGCGAGCGGGCGATGGCGACGGTCTGCCGCTGGCCGCCGGAGAGCGACGCGATCGGGATCCGGACGGAGGGGATGCGGGCCGCCAACTGCTGCAGGAGCTCCCACGACCGGCGTTCCATCTCCTCCTCGTCGAGGAAGGGGTGCGCGACCTCGCGCCCGAGGAAGAGGTTGGACACGACGTCGAGGTTGTCGGCGAGGGCGAGGTCCTGGAAGACGGTCGCGATCCCGAGCGACTGCGCAGCCGCGGGGTTCGGGACGGTGACCTCCTCGCCGTTGAAGGTGATCGTCCCGCCGTCGGGCGTGTACACGCCGGCGAGGATCTTCACGAAGGTCGACTTGCCGGCGCCGTTGTCGCCGACGATGGCGATCACCTCGCCCGCGTGCACGTCGAAGTCGATGTCGCTGAGCGCCTGGACGGCGCCGAACCGCTTGGTGATCCCGCGGAGGGACATCACCGGGGCGGCGGAGGGGTGGGGTGCTGGTGACTCGTTGCTCACGGGTGTCGTGCTCACGGATGCCGTCCTCTGCGTGGTGGTGCCCGCCCGGTCCGCGGGGACCGGGCGGGCGTTGTGTCGTCGGGAACTACTTGATGCCGGCGCTGTCGCAGGCCGAGGCGTACTGCGAGGTGCAGATCTGCTTCACGGTGTACAACCCGTCCTTGACGACCGTCGACTGGACGTTCTTCGTCGTCACGGCCACCGGCTGCAGCAGCGTGGACGGCACGGAGTCGCCCTTCGCGGTCTGCACGGTGGAGTCGCCCTTCGGCTTCTCACCCTTGGCGAACTGGATCGCGAGGTCGGCGGCCTTCGAGGCCTCGGGCTTGAACGCCTTGTACACGGTCATGTACTGCTCGCCGGCGAGGATGCGCTGGATCCCGGCGAGGGAGGCGTCCTGACCGGTGACCGGGGGCAGCGTCTTCGCGCCGGCCGACTTCATGGCCGCGATCACGCCACCGCCGGTGTCGTCGTTCGCCGCGTAGACGCCCGCGATCTTGTCGACGCCGAGCTTGCTGATCTGCCCGGCAGCCCAGTCCTGAGCCTTCGCGGGGTCCCATCCGGGTGTGTCGTACTCGGCGAGTACCTTGTAGCCGCTGCCGTCGATGACGGAGTGCGCGCCCTTCTTGAACTGCGAGGCGTTGTTGTCCGTCGGGGAGCCGTTCACCATGATGATGCCCGAGCCGGACGGCACGCCCTTCGCCTTGAGCGCGTCGACCAGGGCCTGACCCTGGAGCTCGCCCACCTTCTCGTTGTCGAACGAGATGTAGTAGCTCAGGTCCGGGCTGTCGATGAGCCGGTCGTAGGAGATGACGGGCACCTTCTTCGCCTTCGCCTGCTGCACGATCGAGGCCGCGGCCTCGCCGTCGAACGGGTCGAGGACGAGGACCTTGACGCCCTGCGTCAGCATCGACTGCGCCTGCTGCAGCTGCTTCGACGCGTCGCCGTCGGCGTTCGCGTAGATGACCGAGCAGCCGCTGCACTGCTTCTTGACCTCGGCGGTGAAGAGCGGACGGTCGGCGCTCGCGTAGCGGGCGGTGACGGAGTCGGGGAGGAGCAGACCGATCTTCGCCTTCGACGCGTCCCCGCCGCCGCCGGACCCGGTGCCCGCGTCGGCGCCGTTGGAACACCCCGCGAGGGTGGTGATCGCGAGCAGCAGGGCGCCGACGCCCAGCATGGCTCGTGTGGTGGCTTTCTTCATTGAAACGTCCTCCAACAGGTGGACCGCCCACGTTGGCGGTGCCCTGAGTGTGGCAGCGTGCGTTCTTGGCTGCAAGACTTGAACGCAAGACGTGCGGACCAGATGACGAAATCGTTGTCTGGCCCGCGTCGTGCGGCCAGTGGGCCGTTCGGTCGGCCGTGGCGTCAGCGCGGACGCGTGACGTCGACCGCCTCGATCGCCAGGGCCAGTGCGCCGGTCACCGCGGCCTTCTCGCCGAGCTGCCCCTGCACCACGTCGGGGGTGCCGTCCACGTCGACGATGAGGGACGACTCCAGCGCGTGCCGCATCGGGCCGAGCAGCAGCTCGCCGGCCCGCGCGAACTCCCCGGTCACGACGAGCCGTTCCGGGTCGAGGAGGTTGCACAGACCCACCGCCGCGGTGCCGATCGTCCGGCCGGCGTCCGCCACCGCCCGGATGCAGACGTCGTCGCCGGCCATCGCTCGGAGCACGAGGTCGGCGAGCTTCAACGTGCCGACCTCGTCGCGGATGCCCTCGAGCACGGCGGGCGCACCGGCCACCGCCTCGAGGCAGCCGCGGTTGCCGCACCGGCAGATCGGCCCGTGCGGAACGACGGGCGTGTGCCCGAACTCGCCGGCGATGCCGTGGTGGCCGCGGAACAGGTGGCCGTCGAGGACGAGCCCGGCACCGATGCCGTTGCCGACGTCGAGTGTCACGACGGTGCTGCGTCCACGAGCCGCGCCGCTGCGGTGCTCGGCGAGGGCGGCGAGGTTCGCCGAGTTGTCCACCTGCACCGGGCGGTCGAGACGGCGCGCGAGCGACCGGCCGAGCGGGACGCCGTCCCAGCCACGGAGGATGCCGCCGCGGGCGGTCATGCCCGTGCGACGGTCGATGGGCGCGGCGACGGCCAGCCCGACGGAGAGCACCTCGTCCATCGACGACTCGATGGACTCCACCATGTCCATCACGAGGAGCGCCGTCTTGTCGAGCTCGGCGTCGGCGCGGTGGTCGCGGGCCAGGGGCATGTGGCGCTCGGCGAGCACGGTCGCGTTCAGGTCGGACAGGGCGACCCGCAGGTGCCGCGGCGAGACGTGCACCCCGGCGACGAGGCCGAGTCCGTGCGGCAGCGTGACCCGCAGCGCGCGTCGGCCGCTCGAGGTGCTCGGGGTGGCGTGCAGGGCACCCGACGCGACGAGTTCCTTGACGATGTTCGAGACGGTCGCCGGCGAGAGTCCGGTGACGCCGGCGAGCTCCACCTGGGTCAGCCCGCCGTGCCGCTTCACGGCGGCGACGACGCGGCCACGGTTGGCTTCACGCAGTGAAGATTGGTTCCCCGGACTGCGGCGTGGCTCTGGCACGGGGACAGCGTAACGGGGCGCTGTGCGGAGGCCGCCGTGCGACGGCGACCCCACGGCGGACGGGAGGCACGTGGCGGCGCTGCCACGTGCCTCCCGTCGGGTCGGCGGTCGGGTCGGTCAGACGCCCGCGGTGGAGCGGATCCAGCTCGCGCTCTGCGCGAGGACGGCGTAGTTCGACCCGGCGTGCGTGTCCGCGCCGGGGTCGGCCACGTCGCCCGTGGAGCAGACGCCGACGACCTTCCCGTCCACCAGCAGGGGGCCGCCGGAGTCGCCGTGGTTCGACGCGCCGGACACCCCGGTGACGTGCTGGGCGACCCCGCCGTACGCGTCGGTCGAGCTGCCGGTCAGGTTCACGCTCGCCTGGTAGAGCCCGGTGGTCGGCACGCTGTCCGCACGGTTGCCGTAGCCCATGATCGTGCCCGTCCCGGAGGAGCGGGGGCCGTTGCCGAGGTCGAGCTGTGCGTACGACGACAGGGTCTTCGGCGTGCGGAGGTGCACGAGGGCGATGTCGCCGGAGGGCGCCGAGTAGAGGCGGTCGGCCGCGGTCGCGGTGCCCCGGTTCGTGGTGCTGTTGGAGTGGTAGACGTTCATCGCGGTGGTGCCGTCGACGCAGTGCTCGGCGGTGAGCACCCACGACGCGTTGAGCTGCTCGCCGGTGCACCCGTACGTGCCGGTGCCGCCCTGCTGGAAGACGAGCTGCACCTCCCACGGGGTGCTCGGTGCCTGCTCGCCGCCGATGACCTGCGGGGAGACGGTCGCGGCGCTCGCGGCGGTGACGCCGAGTGAGCCGCCGAGGAGGGCGAGGGCCGCGGTCGCGGTGGACGCGAGGACCCGGAGCTTCGTTCGCTGCTGCATGGGTCGATGCTCCGCGTGCCCCGTTCGGGGGTCAAGTCAGCGTTGCAGAGGACAACACCGTCCCCCGGGAGCCGTCCTGTGGACAACCCCGTCGGGGTCGGTGGTGTCACCTAGCGTCGAGGCATGGGGCAACAGCAGGAGCGGCGCGGGACACGTGCCGGACGGGTCGGTGCGGTGGCGTGGCCGATCCTCGTCGCGGCCGCGCCGACCGCCGCCTTCCAGCTGCCGAACCTCGTCACCGGGACCGCCGTGCGGGTCTGGCTCGTCGCGTTCGGCCTCGTGGTCCTCGTCGCGGCCGTGCTCACGCAGGTCGTCCGCGCCCGGCGGACCGAGGCCGGGCGGCTGGCGGCGGAGGAGTCCGCGGCACACGTCGAACGTGAACAGTCGACGGCCGTCCGGTACGCGTTCACGCAGATCGCCTCGCGATTGGTCCGGTTCACCGAGCTCCCACGACGCGACCGGCGGTCGGAGCTGCCCTGGTTCGCCGACCGGGTGGCCGTGGCGCTCGCCTTCTACCTGCTCCCCGGCGTCCCCGACGTGCGCGCGAACGTCTACCAGCTGTCGGGGGACCTGGCGGCGCTCGAGCCGATCGGGCACGGCGGCGCGGGCGACACCGCCGGGGTCTTCCGTGCCGGTACCCCGTACGGCGACCGGAACCTCGAGTGGGTGCTGGTCGGCGGCGCGCCCCGCGTGGTCGGGGACCGCGCGGCGGACGTCGACGCCGACCAGGACCTGCCGGACTTCGCGCCGCGGTACACCTCGTACGTGTCGGTGGTCATCCGGTCGGACGAGTACTCGTTCGGCATGCTCACGGTGGACTCGCCCGTCCCGGACGCCTTCACCGAACTCGACACGAAGAACGTCGCGATGATGGCGTCGTTCCTGGCGGTCGCGTTCTCCCTGACGTACTCGTACCCAGAACGGGATCGCCGATCCCGGAAAGGCCCGTGATGCTGACTCGTTCTGTCGGATGCTCGACGTACGATCCACCCATGACGACCGTGAACCCTGCTCCGAAGGCGTTCGGACGTGCCCGTCTGACCTCGCCGAACTGGAACGTCGACACCACCGACGCCGACTACGAAGACCTCGACGTCATCGCCGCCAACCTCGAGCGCGAACTCGCCGAAGCGCGTGTCCGCGTCGCCGAACGGATCGCGGCCCGGCAGCGTCGCTGACCGGGCCGCACACCGTCCGCGCTACTCGGCGGGGGCGACGTCGATGAGCACCTTGCCCACGGCGTCGCCCTCGACCGCGTCGTGGGCAGACGCGGTGTCCTCGAGGCCGAAGCGCACGAGCGGCAGGCCCGCGTCCTCGCCCACCGGCAGGACGCCGTCGCGCAGGGCTGCCGTGACGTCCTCGGCGGCAGCGGAGAGCGCCGCGTCGCCGATCGTGTAGAGCAGCAGGAACTGGTAGCGCGCGTTCACGCTCATGTTCGGGCGGATCGGCAGCGTCGCGTCGTCCCCGCCGTTGTTCGCGTAGATCGAGACGACGCCGTGGTTCGCCAGCACGTCCGCGACGAGTCCGGCGTTGTGCGGGATCGACACCTCGACGACGATGTCGACGCCGTCCGGGGCGATCTCGCGGATGCGCGCCGCGGCGTCCTCCGAGCGGTAGTTCACGGTGTGGTGAGCGCCGGCCGCGGTCGCCAGGGCTGCCTTCTCGTCCGAGCTGATGGTCGTGGTCACCGTCGCGCCGGCCCAGCGGGCGAGCTGGATCGCGGCGTGCCCGACGGCGCCGGCGCCGCCCGCGACGAGGACCTGCTTGCCCTCGAGCGCGCCGGGGGCGAGCCGTGCCGGGCCGTCCTCGTGGGTGGTGAGTGCCCGGTGCGCGGTCATCGCCGGGACGCCGAGCGAGGCGCCGACGTCGAAGCTCGTGCCCTCCGGCAGCGGCACGGCGCGGTCGGCCGGCACGACGGTGTACTCCTGCGCGGTGCCGGTGGGCCGGCTCGCGGCGGCCATGTACAGCCAGACGCGGTCGCCGACCGAGAGTCCGTCGACACCCTCGCCCACGGCGTCGACCACGCCGGCGCCGTCCTGGTTCGGCGTGATCTCCGGGAACGGCAGGCCGTCGCCGTAGGTGCCGCCGGCGCGGGCCTTCCAGTCGGTCGGGTTCACGCCGGAGACGACGACGCGGACGCGGACCTCGCCGTGGCCGGGCTGCGGCACGTCGCGGTCGACGAGTTCGAGGACGGAGGAGTCACCGGGCGTTGTGTAGACGACAGATCGCATGTCACCAGGCAACCACGACGTGCGTGCGGGGATTCCGGGCGTGCTCAGCGCGGGCGGGTGTCGTACTGCTCACGCGAGACGGCGACCTCGGCCATGTGCGACGTCGCCCAGTCCTCGATGGGTTCCAGCACCGCACGGAGCGAGCGTCCGCGGTCGGTGAGCTCGTACTCGACGTGCGGGGGGATCTCGGGGAACACGGTCCGGGTCACGAGTCCGTCGCGCTCGAGCGCCCGCAGGGTCTGCGTGAGCATCTTCTGCGACACGCCCTGCACACGGTTCGCGATCGCCGAGTACCGTGCCGGACCGTCGGCGAGGGTGCCGATCGTCAGGACGCTCCACCGGTCGCCGATGCGGTCGAGCAGCTGGCGCGAGGGGCACTCGGCGGCGTAGGGGCTGTACTCGAGCGCTGACATCGTTCCTCCGTGCTGCACCGTTCGTCACGCACCGCGAGGTGCCTACTTTCTCAAAGAGAGTAACGCTTGTACGGTGAGTGTCAACGTTCCACGAGAGGAAGCTCCATGACCAGCATCGTCGTCTTCGGTGGCACCGGCTACGCCGGCTCCGCCATCACCCGCGAGGCCCTGTCCCGCGGCATCGCCATCACCGCCGTCGCGCGCGACACCTCCAAGCTCGACCCCGCCGAGGGGCTCACCCTCGCGCAGGGCGACGCGTTCGACACCGACTTCGTCGCCGAGGTCACCGAGGGCGCGGACGTCGTGGTCGTGTCCCTGCACGCGGTGCAGGCCGACGGCAGCGAGCTGAAGGATCGGTTCCAGCCCTTCGTCGACGCGGCAGCCGCCGCCGGCGCGCGGCTCGGCATCGTCGGCGGGGCGGGCTCGCTGCTCGTGGCCGAGGGCGGCCCCCGACTCTTCGACACCGAGGGGTTCCCGGACGCCTTCAAGGGCGAGGCGAAGAGCCACGCGCAGATCCTCGACGCACTCCGGTCCTCGGACACCGACGTCGACTGGTTCTACGTCAGCCCGGCGGCGGCCTTCGGCGGGTACAACCCCGGTGAGCGTCGCGGCACGTACCGCACCACCGACGAGGTGCTGCTCACCGACGCCGACGGCAACTCGGACATCTCGGGCGAGGACTTCGCCATCGCGTTCGACGACGAGATCGAGACGCCGGCGCACCACCGGACGCGCTTCGGCGTCGCCTACTGAGGCGCGGCGGCCGGCCGGCCGCCTGCACGACGGAAGTCACCCGGAACCACGCAACGGCGTGGTTCCGGGTGACTTCCGTTGTGCGCCGCTCCGCGCCGACCGCGGCGGCTTGCAGCACAGCGGACGGGAGGCGCGGTGCGGGCCGGCACCGCGCCTCCCGCCCGCCCGTCAGCGGTGTCCGACGATCGACGGCACCGGCATGTGGTGCCGCATCCGGATCGCCAGGTGCAGGTCGCCGCGGCGCGCGAGCACCAGGCCCACCACGGCGGCAGCGGCCGCCGGGACGCCACCCGCGACCACCATGCCGACGTGGGCCCCGAAGTGGTCGACGACCTGGCCCATGAGCGGACCGCCGATGGCCTGCCCTCCGAGCAGGACGAGGACGTAGAGCGACATGACGCGACCCCTGATCGCCACGTTCGAGGACAGCTGCACGAGGGAGTTCGACGCGGTCTGGAACAGCAGCTGCGACATCCCGACGGCGACCAGTGCCACGGTGAACGGCGCGATCACCGGGATCGAGCCGGAGACCACGAGCAGGATCCCCGTCCAGAAGACCCCGCCGACGATGGTGCGCAGGCGGACGGTGGCCCGACGGGTGGAGAGCAGCGCGCCGACGAGGGCGCCGATCGCGACGGCCGAGTTGAACACGCCGTAGCCGCCGGCCCCGACGTCGTAGACCTGCGAGGCGAAGGCGGACAGCAGGACGGGCATCGTCAGCGCGAACACCGAGAAGAACGCGACGAGGATGACCGGCACGATGATGGTCGGCTTGCGGACGGCGTAGCGGAGCCCCTCGACGAGCTGCCCCTTGCCGCGGGGAGCCGGCGGCGTGCGGTGCAGCTCGGACACCCGCAGGAACCCGAGCGTCACGACGACGGCGACGCAGGCGATCGCGTTCACGCCGAACGACCAGCCGGCCCCGACGGCGACGAGCAGGGCGCCGGACAGTGCGGGCCCGATCATGCCGCCGAGCTGGAACACCGAGGAGTTCACGCTGATCGCGTTCCGCAGGTGCTCGTGCCCGACGATCTCGGTGACGAAGACCTGCCGTGCGGGGTTGTCGATGACGGTCACCATGCCGACCAGGAACGCGATCGCCCAGATGTGCCAGGCCTGCACGACACCGGTCAGCGTGAGCACCGCGAGCAGCGCGGACAGGAGCGCGAACGACCCCTGCGTGATCATCATCAGCGCGCGCTTCGAGAAGCGGTCGACGATGACCCCGCCGAACAGGCCGAACAGCAGCATCGGCGCGAACTGGCACGCCACGGTGATGCCGACCTGGGCGACGGAGCCGGTGAGCTGCAGGACGAGCCAGTCCTGCGCGATGCGCTGCATCCACCCCGCGGTCATGGCGACGAGGTTGGTGGCCGTGAAGAGCCGGAAGTTCGGCACCGACAGCGCGATGAGGGTGTGGCGCCACGGCGGTCGGGTGGCCTGGATCGGGAGCGGTTCGGTGGGCGGGGGGAGGGTCGTCGATGACGCGCTCACGGTGGGGATCTCCGGACGTCGGCTACGGAACTGGTACCTCATCGAAACTACGTGACCGCGGGTCATTCGATACCCCTATGGTGGCTATCAGTCCATTACGATGTCGAATGAACGGGGTGCGCCGTGCTCGATCCGGTCCTGCTGCAGACCTTCCTCGCCGTCGCCGAGACGGGCAGCTTCACGCAGGCCGGTGCCCGCCTCGGCATCAGCCAACCGACGGTGTCCCAGCACGTGCGCCGGCTGGAGACCTCGGTCGCGCGCACCCTGGTCGCCCGGGACACCCGCGGCGTGGCACTGACCGACAACGGCGACGCGATGGCCGGCTTCGCGCGGACGATCCTCGCGGCGCACGCCACCGCCGACGCGTACTTCTCGGGAGCGGCGACGCGCGGGCGGCTGCGGTTCGGCGCGGCGGACGACCTCGCGATCACGCAGTTGCCGCGCATCCTCCGGGACTTCCGGCGCCTGCACCCCCAGGTCAACCTCGAGCTGACGGTCAACCAGTCCGCGCCGCTGCTCCGCCGGGTGCACGCCGGCCAGCTCGACCTGGTCTTCATCAAGCAGACCGCGGGGGAGTCGGCCGAGGGCACCCGGGTCGCCACCGACCAGATGGTGTGGATGGCGCAGGACGGCATCGCGCTCGAGCCCGGCGAGCCCGTCCCCCTCATCGCCTACCAGGCGCCGAGCATCAGCCGGCAGATGGCGATCGACGCCCTCGAGGCAGCCGGCCGCACCTGGCGGATCACCTGCAACACCCGCGACGTGAACGGGGTGCTCGCCGCGGTCCGGGCCGGCATCGGCGTCGCGGTGTTCCCGCACTCGCTCATCCCGGCCGACCTCGTGAAGGTCTCGCAGCGGCTCGCCCTGCCCGACCTGCCCGCCGTGGACTACGTCCTCATCGCCAACCCGACGGTGCAGCGCGAGCCGATCGACGCCCTGACGAACGCCATCCTGTCGCGCGGGGTCGTCCGTGCCGTCTGACGCCGCGGTCTGACGGCGCGGTCTGACCGCACGGTCCACCGAGGGGGAGCGGGACCGGGAACGGCGCTACGGCACGAGGGTCGGCGTCGTGCCCGTCCCGGTGAGGTCCGGGAGCGTCACGCCCGCCATCGGCAGCAGGGCCGAGGCGACCGCCCACAGCAGCCCGAGCGTGCCGACGCCGCCGAGCACCGCGCCGAGGAGCGCGACCGGACGCTGCCACGTCGCCGCGGGGTTCCGCAGCGTGGTGACGGAGAGCAGGAGCGCGATCGCCCCGAGGGTCACCCCGACGCCGTGCACGGTCGCGGGGGCGGTGAACCACCACGCGGCCAGACCCAGCGTCACCAGGCCGGCGACCGCCCCGATGACCGCACCGGGCGTGGGGCCGACGGCCGGCCGACGCGTCGGACGATCGGTGGTCGCGGCGTCCTCCGGCGCGGCGGTCGCGTCGACGGATCCGGACTGGAGGCGCGGGTCGGCCCCGCCGGTCTGCTCCGGGTCGGCGGTCGGTGCCGTCGGAGGCGTCGGAGCGGTCGCCGACGGAGCGCCGACCTCGGTGCGGGGCGCGGCCACCGTCGGCAGCGGTGCGGTCGGCGGGGCGAGCACGGCGTCGAACGACCGCGTCGGTTCGGGTGTCGGGGAGACGGCCGCGGGGCGCTGGTGAGCGAAGCGGGCCGGCGTGCGGTAGCCGATCGGTCCGGAGGGTTCCGGTTCGCTGCCCTCGACGACCACGTGCTCCAGGCCGGGCACCGAGAACCGCGGCTGCCCCACGACCGGGACGACCGGGCGCGCCGGCGGGGCCGGGGTCGGGGTCGGGCGTGGCCCGGCGGCACGGGGGGCCGACGGGTCGGCCGGAGGAGCGGCGTCGATCGGGGAGACCGGCGCCGGAGCGGCTCCGGAGCGGTGGAACGGTGCCGTGAGCACGGCCGGCGAGGTCGGGGCCGGTGGGAGGAGGTCCTCCTGCGGCGGGTAGTCGGGGACGACGAGGTCGTCCGCGTCGAGGTCCGCAGCGGCCAGTCCGGGAGCCGACTGCGGCGCCGGGACGGACTGCGGGGCCGGCGACGACTGCGGCGTCGGGAACGACTGCGGGGCCGGCGACGACTGCGGCGTCGGGAACGACTGCGGGGCCGGGGCGGACTGCGACGCAGGTGCCTGGTCGCCGTGCGGTACGGGCTGCGCTGCCGAGGCAGCCTGCGGTGCCGGTGCGGCGCCTGCGAGGCCGGCCGACCCGGTCGGGTGCGCGGACGTGGCCGAGGCGGGGTGCGCCTCCTGGCCGGTGGGCGACACGGACGCGGCGACGGGCGTGCCGGAGGCGTCCTCAGGGGGAGCCGTGACCCAGGCGGGGACCGCGCGACGCGGACGTTCCTCGTCGGGCAGGCGATGCGATGCCACTGCGGCACTCCCTCCGTCGACTGATCCATCGTCAGTTCTAATCGCATCGGGGCCGCACGTCGCAGCCCCAGTTCCGGGGTCGCCGGTACGGTCGGAGCATGACCGGAATCCAACACCGTCCGCTCGGGCCCTCGGGGCTCGTCGTCTCCACCGTCGGGATCGGCTGCAACAACTTCGGCCGACCGGGCACCTTCACCGAGTCGCAGGAGGGCACGGACGCCGTGGTCCACGCCGCTCTCGACGCCGGCGTCACCCTCTTCGACACGGCCGACATCTACGGGGGCCGGCCCGGCCTGTCCGAGGAGCTGCTCGGGAAGTCGATCGCCGGCCGGCGCGACGAGATCGTCCTCGCCACGAAGTTCGGCATGGACATGCGGGGGGCGAACGGTCCGGACTGGGGCGTGCGTGGCTCGCGGCGGTACGTGCGACTGGCGGTCGAGTCCTCGTTGCGGCGGCTCGGGACGGACTGGATCGACCTCTACCAGATGCACGGTCCGGACACCGTGACCCCGATCGAGGAGACGCTGTCGGTCCTCGACGACCTCGTCCGCGAGGGCAAGATCCGCTACGTCGGGCACTCGAACTTCGCAGGCTGGCAGATCGCCGAGGCCGAGCTCACCGCCTCGATCGCCGGCACCACGGCGTTCGTGTCGGCGCAGAACGAGTACAGCCCGCTCGCCCGCAGCGTCGAGGACGAGGTCCTGCCGGCCGTGCGCGCCTACGCCCTCGGGTTCCTGCCGTACTTCCCGCTGTACAACGGCCTGCTGACCGGCAAGTACACGCAGTCCGGCGGAGGTCCGGCCGACGGGCGGCTCACCACGGCGAAGCCGCAGGTGCTCCAGGACGCGCCGTGGGGCATCCTCGAGGAGTTCCAGCGGTTCTGCGACGACCGCGAGGTCACGATGCTGCAGGCGACCTTCGCGTGGTTGCTCGCGCAGCCCGGCCTGTCGAGCGTGATCGCCGGTGCGACGAAGCCCGAGCAGATCGTGCAGAACGTCGAGGCCGGTACCTCGTGGGAGCCGTCCGAGGACGACATCGCCGAGATGACCGTCATCTTCGACGGGGCCTGAGCCGCGCCGGCGCGCGTGCGCTCGTGCGCGCGCCCGGCCGGTCGCACGCCGAGACTCGGCGGGGCGGACGCGTTCGCGGCCTGCGGCCCACGGAACCGTCCGCCGAGCCGAGTCTCGGGTGGCGGTGCCGACTACTGGTCGCGGTAGCGCTTCGCCTCGGCCAGCTTGCCGCGCAGCTCGTCGGCCGTGAATCGGGTCACGTACCCGGGGGTGTCCCGCTGGATGCGCCAGCCCTCGGCGAGCGGACCGGCGTCGACGACGTCGAAGCCGAAGGCGTCGATGAGGTCCGACACGACCTGCTTCGCCTCGGCGTCGTCACCCGCGACGACGAGCGCACGGCGGTCGGGCGTGCCGGCCGGGGTCGCGTCGCCGGTGAGGTCCGCGGCGCCGATGTGGTTGAACGCCTTCACGACGCGCGCACCCCGGAGGTGGTCCTGCAGCAGCTCCGCGGTGGTGGTCGTCTCGTCGTCCAGCGCCTGGATGTGGCCGTCGCGCTGCGGGTAGTAGTTGTTGGTGTCGATGACGACCTTGCCGACGAGGGGTTCGACGGGGATCGTCTCGATCGCGGCGAGCGGGGTGGTCACGACGACGATGTCGCCGGCGGCCGCGGCCTCGTCACGGGTGGCAGCGCGGGCGTCGTCACCGAGCTCCGCGACCAGGTCCTGCAGGGTCTCCGGCCCGCGGGAGTTGGCGATCACCACCTGGTGACCGTGCTGCACGGCGAGCCGTGCGAGCTGGGATCCGATGTTGCCTGCGCCGATGATTCCGATGGTGGTCATGGTGTCCAGCCAACGCCCGCCGTGCTGTGCGCCATTCCCACGCCGTCACGGAGCCGCGCAGGGGTGCATGATGACGGCATGGACCACGAGTTCCGCGACGAGACCGACCAGGACCGCTACGCCATGTACGTCGGCGGCGAACTCGTCAGCGTCCTCGACTACCGCGTGAACGGCGACGCCGTCGCCTTCCCGCACACGTACACGGTGCCGAAGCACCGCGGGCACGGCTACGCCGCCGAGCTCGTCGACTTCGCCGTCGCCGACGTCGAGGCGAACTCGTCCAGGCGCATCGTCCCGATGTGCTGGTTCGTCGGCAAGTGGTTCGACGAGCACCCCGAGAAGGCAGACCTGCTCAGCCGCGGCGCTGCGGACTGAGCCGAACCGGAAGGCAGACCCATGCCGTCGATCACCCCCTTCATCTGGTACGACGACCAGGCGGAACAGGCAGCCGAGCACTACGTCTCGCTGTTCCCGGACAGTCGCATCGACAGTGTGGCGAAGACCCCCGACGGCCACGCCCTCGTGGTCGAGTTCACGCTCCTCGGGCAGCCCTACCGCGCGATGAACGGTGGTCCCGGGCACGAGCACTCCGACGCGGTGTCGTTCCAGGTCGACGTCGACACGCAGGACGAACTCGACCGGATCTGGGACGCCCTGCTCGCCGACGGCGGCCGGGCGAGCATGTGCGGCTGGCTGTTCGACCGCTGGGGCGTGGCGTGGCAGGTGACCCCGTCGATGATGGGCGAGCTGATGACCGGGTCCGGCGACCCGGAGGCGAACGCGCGGGTCTTCCAGACGATGATGCAGATGTCGAAGCTGGACATCCCGGCGCTGCGCGCGGCCGCGGCGGGTCGCTGAACGAGGCCGCACCGTACCCGCCGGTATGGTTGCCGCACCGAGAGGCTGGAGTGACCGATGAGCGAGCAGAGGGCCGACGTCCGGAACAGTGACATCGGCCGCGCCTACACGGAACTCAGCCGCATCACCCGTCGTGCGAGCATCCGGGCGCGGGGCTCGGAGGCGATCCTGAGCGTCGTGGACCAGTCCCTCGTCGACTTCGTGGTGCAGCACCCGGGGTGCATGGCGATCGACATCGCCCGCTACCTCCGGCTGAACCGGTCGACGATCTCGCGGCAGCTGTCCGGGCTGCTCGCGGCCGGGCTCATCCAGACGACCGACGGCGGCTCCGGCAACGCGAAGCCCCTCGAGGTCACCGACGCCGGCCGTGCCGCGCTCGACCGGTCCGTGCGGCTGCACCGCGACGCGCTCGACGAGCGCCTGGCCGACTGGTCGGACGACGACATCGCGCTGCTCGCCGGACTGCTGGAACGACTCGGCGCCGCCGACGAGGCAGGGCTGCCGATGCCCGGGCGGACCGAGGACCGACCCGCACCGTGACCACCTCGTTCGTCCTGCTCTCCGACACCCACCTCCCGAAGCGCGCCAAGGACCTCCCGCCGGGGCTGTGGGCCGACATCGACGCGGCCGACCTGGTCGTGCACGCGGGCGACTGGGTCGACCTCGCCACGCTCGACGCCGTCCAGGGCCGGTCCCGTCGGTTCGAGGGGGTCCGCGGCAACAACGACGGCCCCGAGTTCGACGACCGCCTGCCGCTCGTGGCGCGCTTCACCGTCGAGTCGCTGCGGTTCGCCCTGGTCCACGAGACCGGGTCCGCCACGGGTCGCGAGCGCCGCGCGGCCGCGGCGTACCCGGACACCGACGTGCTGGTGTTCGGGCACTCGCACATCCCGTGGGACACGGTCGCGCCGTCCGGACTCCGGCTGCTCAACCCGGGGTCGCCCACGGACCGCCGCCGGCAGCCCGACCACACCTGGATGCGCGGTGAGGTCGACGGCGACGCGCTGTCCGTCGAGCTCGTCCGCCTGCCGCCGCAGCCGAAGCCGGAGCTGCGGCCGCAGCCGTAGTTGCTGCCGGAGCCGCACCAGCGGCCGCAGGCGCGCTGACCCGGACGCCGGTACCACCCGCGGTGCCCACCCGTCGCGCCGCTACGACGCCGCCCCGGACGGCCTGCCGACCGCCTCCGTCGGCATGCGGAAGAACGCCGCCTCCCACTCCGTCGACCGCCGGAACGCCCGCGCCATCTGCCCGCGATCCGCGGCCGTCGCCGCGGCCGCGAGTCGTTCGACGCGCTCCGTCGCCGACGCCGACGCTGCCGCGAAGCCGGGGTCCCCGTACGCCCCCAGCCAGTCCGCGAACGGGTGCACGGGCGGCGCCACGCCGAGGCGCGTGCCGACCCACGCGTAGACGCGGAAGCACGGCAGCACCGCCGCCGCGAGCACCCCGACCGATCCGGTGTCCGCCGCCTCCTGCAGGTGTGCGAGGTACCCGGCGCACGTCGGGTGCACCGGGTCGTCGGCGCGCGACCCGGCGAGCCGTCGGTGGTGCAGGTCGCGTGCCTCGTCCGCGCACCCCTCGGCGGCGGCCGTCCAGGACGCCGCGTCCTCGCCGGTCGACCACGAGGCCAGCGTCGACAGGTGCCGCTCGTACGCACGGAGGTAGTGCACGTCCTGCGCGAGGTACCCCGCGAACACGTCGGGGTCGAGCGTGCCGTCGTGCAGCCCGACGAGGAACCCGCACGCGAGCGTCTCCTGCAGCACCGTGTCGACGTCGTGCCACCAGCGGTCCGTCCACGCGGGCACGGGGAGCGCATCGCGGACCGCCGCCCCGTGGTCGACCGGTCCGTTGCCGGTGCCGACGTGGAGGTCGTCGGCACCTTCGAGCGCCCGGGTCAGCCACGACTTGGCCGCCCCGATCGCGAGCTGCCAGTCGCCGTCGTGCGCCATCCGCGTCGCGATCGCGCTGGACAGCGAACACCCGGTCCCGTGGGTGTTCGTCGTCGCGACCCGCGGCGCCGTGAAGGTCCGGACGGGCCCGTCCGCCGACACGAGCACGTCGTCGGAGGTGTCGCCACCGTCGTGCCCGCCCTTCGCGAGCACCAGCACGTCCCAGGTCCGTGCCACGAGCACGGCCGCCTCGACGGGCGACAGCGGTGCCGACCCGCCGTCCGACGGCCCGCGCGGCGCTGCCGTCCGCTCCGCCGCGAGCGCGGCGAGCACCTCCAGCTCCGCCCGGTTCGGGGTCACCAGGTCGGCGAGCCCGAGCAGGCCGGCCATCGCCGCCACCGCGTCCTCGTCGAGCAGCCGGTCCCCGCTCGTCGCCACCATCACCGGGTCGACGACGACCACCGGCGGCCGGTGCTCCCGCAACCACGCCGTCACCACCCGCACGACCGGAGCGCTGCCGAGCATCCCCGTCTTCACGGCGTCGACCACCACGTCGTCCGAGACCGCGTCGAGCTGCTCGCGCAGGAACCCCACGTCCGGCACGTGCACCGAGCGCACCCCGTGCGTGTTCTGCGCGACGAGCGCCGTCACGACCCCCATCCCGTACCCGTCGTGCGCGGCGATCGCCTTGAGGTCCGCCTGCATCCCGGCCCCGCCCGTCGGGTCGGTCCCGGCGATGCTCAGCACCCGTGGGACGCTCATGCGTCCGCCCCGTGGTGCGTCCCGGCGGCCGGGAGGCCCGACACGACCCGCGCGGACCGGCCCGCCTCCGCCCCGTGGTCGGGTCCGGGGCCCCACGCGGCCACGTAGGCGGCCGCCGCGGACCCGGGGTCGGCCGCGGCGCAGATGCCCGACACGATCGCGACGCCCGCGGCGCCGGCGGACCGGAGCGGCACGACGTCGTCGAGGGTCACCCCGCCGATCGCCACGCACGGCACGTCGGTGGCGGCTGCGAGCCGGGCGAACCCGTCGTGGCCGAGGGCCGGCGGGTGGTCGGCCTTCGTCGCCGTGGGGTGCACGACCCCGACGCCGAGCAGGTCGACGGTCCCGCGGGGGAGCCGCGCGACGGCCGCCAGGTGCTCCGGCGTGTTCGCGGTGAGACCGACGTGGGCGTCCGGTCCGAGCAGGCCGCGGGCGGCGGTGGCGGGGACGTCGGACTGGCCGAGGTGCACGCCCGCGACCCGGTGTCCCGCGAGCCGCGCGGCGAGGGCGACGTCGAGCCGGTCGTCGACCACCACGGTCGCCCGCTCCCCGACGGCGTCGGCGACGGCGGCGGTGAGGGCGAGCAGGTCCCGCGCGGAGGCGTCCTTGTCCCGCACCTGCACGATCCGGACCCCGGCGTGCACGGCGGCGCGCACGACCCCGAGCACCCCGACGCCGTGCCGGTCGGCCAGGGCGCCGTCGGTCACCAGGTAGACGCCGAACCCCGCAGGGCGCAGCGCGGTCACGCCGCGACCTCCGGCGCCGCGGCCGCGGGAGCCGTCTCGACGCTGATCCGGGCCCCGCGCTCGACGTCCTCCGGCGTCAGCGACGCCAACCGGTCGAGGAACAGCGGCTGGAACGTCCCCGGCCCGCCGGCGGTCCGCGCCGCGGACTCGGCGGCGATCGTGTACACCGCGGTGGCGGCGACCGCAGCAGCACCCGCGTCCTCCGGGGTGACGGACGTGAACGCGGCCACGACCGCACCGAGCGCACAGCCGCCACCCGTGATCCGGGTGAGCAGGTCGGTGCCGTTCGCGACCCGGACCACACCGGTGCCCGGCGCGACCAGCAGGTCGACCGCACCCGACACCGCCACCGCGCCCACGCGCCTCCCGGCCGCCGCGTCGACCGACGCGACCCGGGCGTCCTCGGTCCCCGCGAGGCTGTCGACCCCGCGACCACCGGCGGACGCGCCGAGCACGGCGAGCACCTCGGAGGCGTTGCCGCGCAGCACCGTCGGGTGCAGCGCGAGCAGGTCGCGCGCCAGGGCGGTCCGCACGGGCAGGGACCCGACGGCGACCGGGTCGAGCACCCACGGGGTGCCGGCGTCGACGGCCGCGGCCACGGCCTCGAGCGACGCGGCTCGCGGCTCCGGGTGGGGCGTGCCGGTGTTCACCAGCAGGGCGTCCGCCACACGGGCGAACGGCCCGGCCTCGGTGACGACGTCGACCATCGCCGCCGAGGCCCCGAGCGCGAGGAGCACGTTCGCGGTGACGTTCTGCACCACCGTGTTCGTGATGCACTGCACCAGCGGGGCCCTGGCCCTGACGGCCTCGAGGAGTTCGGCGGTCCGGTGGGCCCAGGCAGGGGAGGGCACAGCGTTGTCCATGGACGATCCCTTCGCGAGTACGAGCTCGAGCAGGTTCGACGGGTGTGATCTCAGCCGCTGGATGCGGCACCCCGTGTCTCGAGCGACACCGTACACGACGCCCCGTGACCACTCCGAGACCCCTCGGGGCACCGTGTGCCAGGGTTGGACCGTGCCAGATGCAACGCCTCCCGGGCCGCCGCCCGGTCCCCGCGACCCCGGAGACGCCTGGGCGGTCGGCCCCGACGGCACCAAGGCCTGGGGGCTCTTCGGCGCCGCGGGGCTCCTGCTGGACGACGGCGCCGGACGGGTGCTCCTGCAGCACCGCGTCGAGTGGAGCCACCACGGCGGCACGTGGGGGATCCCCGGCGGTGCCCGTCACCAGGGCGAGGACGCCGTGACCGGCGCGCTCCGCGAGTCGGCGGAGGAAGCCGGCGTGCCGGACGACGGCGTCGACCTGCGGCACACGGCGGTGCTGGACCTCGGCTTCTGGACGTACACGACGGTCGTGGGGCGCGCCTCCCGGCCGTTCGAACCGGTGATCGCCGACCGCGAGAGCCTCGAGCTGTCCTGGGTGTCGGTCGACGACGTCGACGACCTGCCGCTCCACCCGGGGTTCGGGGCGTCCTGGCCGGCGTTGCGGGCGCGGATCACGACCACGCCGCACGTCGTCGTCGACGCCGCGAACGTCGTCGGCAGCGTGCCCGACGGCTGGTGGAAGGACCGCGCGGGGGCCGCCCAGCGGCTGCTGGACGGGGTGACGGCGCTCGCCGCGGCGGGGTTGCCGGCGGACGAGCTCGGGCTGCCCTTCGACCGGTGGTGGCCCCGGTGGACCGTCGTGCTCGAGGGTGCGGCGCGCGGAGCCGTGGCGCCGACGCCGTCACCGACGGACGACGGTCCCGCGCCACGTGACGCCCCTGCCGGCGGGGTGCGGGTCGTCCACGCGACCGGGGCGGGCGACGACGCCATCGTCGACGCGGCTCGTGCCGCGGTGGCGGTCGGCGACGGACCGGTCGTCGTCGTGACGGCCGACCGCGAGCTCCGTGCTCGTGCGGAGGCGCTCGGCGCCGTCGTGCGCGGTCCGGGCTGGCTGCGCGACCGGCTGTAGGCGCGGCGCGCGCCGACCGCCAGGCGCGGCGCGGCCCGTCGACCACGCGCGGCGCGGCCCGTCGACCACGCGCGGCGCGGCCTGTCTACCAGGCGCGGCGCGGCCCGGCGACTACGCCGGGATGTGCTTCCGCGACGACACCGCGATCGCCACCCACGACAGCACGCCGAGACCGACGACCACCCACAGGACGACCGCGACCGGGACGAGGCCCGCGACGGCGGCGATCACGGCGGGCGCCAGGAACCCGGCGTAGGCGGCCGCGTAGAACACGCCGGTCAGCCCGGCCAGGTCACGGGGTCCGGCGATCCGCTGCACCTCGAGCAGCGACGACACCAGGGCGAGCCCGATGCCCAGGCCGATCACGACGTTCGCGACGAGCCCGACCAGCACCGACTGCAGCTGGATCGCCACCACGACGACGGCGATCCCGGCGGTCATGAGGCCCACGGCGGTCAGGAGGCCGCGCGCCGACACGAGCGACGTGACCCGGGCGGCGAGCGGCTGGACGGCGCTCGAGACCCCGAGGGCGACGACCGTGGTCGCGGTGGCGAAGACGAGCCCCCAGGTGCCGGTCGCCCCGGCGAGCTTCGTCGGCAGGTAGCCGTACCCGATCGCCGCCGAGCCGAAGATCCACGGTGCCGCGACGAGCACCACGCGGGTGAACCGGCGGTGGCCGGCGCTCGGGACGGCGAGCTGCCGCCACCAGGGTCCGGGGAGGCCGCCGGTGCGGTTCGTCTCCGGGGTGCGCAGGACGACGAGGGTGAAGGGGACCGCGACGGCGATGTGCACCAGGAACGGCAGCACCTCCGGGATCGGCCCCCACTGGGCGATGAGCCCGGCGACGAGCGCACCGGACGCCGAGCCGAGGGTGAACGCGAGCGACGCGCGGCGGGCACCGGACCCGGCGTCGGCGGACGGGTCGAACCGCCCCTGCGAGAGCTCCTTCACCCAGCTGTTGCCCACCGCCATCGCGATCCCGACGGCGATCCCGGAGAACAGTCGTCCGGCCACCAGGAACCCGGCGCCGAGCGGGCCGAACGCGAGGAGCCCGCTGCCGACCACCGCGGACACGATCCCGACGAGCATGAGCGGCCGGCGACCGTGCCGGTCGGACAGGGAGCCGGCGACGAGCAGCGCCGGCGCGAGGCCGAGCACGTAGACGCCGAGCAGGACGGTGACGAGCAGCGACGAGTAGTGCGCCCGCTCCTCGTACATGAGGAGCAGCGGCGAGAACTGGTTGCCACCCCACGAGCAGACGAACACCGCTCCCCACACGGCGACCCAGGGCAGGACGCGGGCGGTCGGGACGGCGACCGACCCGGTACCCGCGGTCACAGCGCGCCCCGGTGCGAGGCGACGTGGGCCGAGAGGACCTCGGCGTAGCGGGCGGCGTCCCCGGCCTCGAGGGCGGCGGCCAGCGCGCGGTGGTCGTCGAGCGACGCCTGCAGCTGCGACGGCTGCACCCGCATGAGCTGGTGCCGCAACCGCTGCTGCCGGTCGCGGAGGGTGCGCGCGAACATCACGGCGATGGCGTTGCGGGAGGCACCGATCACGGCACCGTGGAACTCGGCGTCGACCTCCACGAACCGGTCGACGTCCCCGGCCGCGACCGCCTGTTCCTGCTCCTGCAGCACGGCGCGGAGGATCGGGGTCACGTCCGCCACGCGGCCGTCGGTCACGACGCGGGCCGCCGCCGTCGACTCGATCGCCTCCCGCATCTCGAGCACGTCCGCGGCCTCGTTCGGGGACATCGGACGGACCACCGCCCCCTTCCGGGACTCGAGGGTGAGCAGGTCCTCGGCGGCGAGACGCAGGAACGCCTCGTGCACGGGCGTCCGCGAGACGCCGATCTCCTGGCACAGCGCGTTCTCGCTGATCGCGGTGCCGCCGGGCAAGTCGCCGCGGATGATGGCCCGCTTGACGTGGTCGTAGGCGCGGTCGGCCGCGGCCGGGATGGTGACGGGAGTGCTCACGGTCCACGATCCTACGCCTTGCATGCAACGGTGCATGCGGTCGTGTCACGCGGTGTTCACACGGCGACCGGCACACCGCACCGCACCGGCCGGTAGCCTGGGCCACCACGTCAACGGAGACGTGGACGACAGGAGGACCCGATGCAGCGGATCACCAGGACCGACGACCGTGTGCACCGCCCGGCTGGGCCGTGGACACCGACCGTGCACCGGTTGCTCGCCCACCTGCACGAACAGGGGTTCGTCGCGGCCCCCGAACCGATCGAGCACGGCGACACGCTCGAGACCGTGTCCTTCGTGCCGGGGACCGCGGGGGAGTACCCGTGGACCGCCGACGTCGCGAGCGAGGCCGCACTGGTGACCTCCGCGCGGCTGCTCCGGCACTACCACGACGCCGCGGCCACCTTCCCGCGCGACGACGCCCGCGACGTGTGGTCCCGGGCCGACCGCCTCCCCGTCGAGACGATCGTGCACGGCGACTTCGCCCCCTACAACTGCGTGTACGACGGCGTCCAGGCGGTCGGTCTCATCGACTTCGACACGGCGCACCCCGGACCCCGCGTCTGGGACGTCGCGAGCGCCGTCTACCGGTTCGCCCCCTTCACGACCGGCGTGGTCGAGGGGTCGACGGCGCCGTCCCTCGACGAGCGACTCGACCGCGCGGCGGAGTTCTGCCGCGCCTACGACCTCGACAGCCGGTCGCGCGCGGTCCTCACCGAGACGATCATCGGCTCGCTCGTCGCCCTCGTGACGACCATCGAGACCGAGGCCGCCGCCGGCAACCCGAAGTTCCGCAGCGACCTCGAGCACGGACACGCCGACCTGTACCGCGCCGACGTCGCGTGGATCGAGGGGCACGCCGCGGAGATCACCGCCGCCGTCTCCTGACGACGGTGGACGGCACGCCGTGACGACCCCGGTCCGCATCCGCGGCATGCGGCTCGCCGCGCAGGGCATCGCCGTGCCGGGTGCCCGTCCGGCCGAGGCCGTCGGGCGGATGACCGCCGTGCAGGGGCAGGACCTCGGGCAGGTGCTCTGGGCGATCGGCGTCCGTGCCCCCGGCTCCACGCGCGCCGACGTCCGCGCCGCCTTCGACCGCGGCGAGCTGGTCCGCTCCTGGCCGATGCGCGGGACCCTGCACGCCCTGCGCCCGGACGACCTCCGACTCCTGCTGTCGCTGACCGCCGAGCGCACCCTGCGGAGCCTCGCCCGACGCGCGTCGGACCTCGGCGTCGACGCGGCCCTGCTCGGCCGCGCCCGGGACGGGATCGTGGCGGCACTGTCCGGCGGCCGCGCCCTCGTCCGTGACGACCTGTTCGACGTCCTCCGCTCCGTCGGCGTCGACCCCACCGGTGGCCGCGGCTACCACGTGCTCCTGCACCTCGCGCAGGAGGGGCTCGTGGCGTGGGGCCCCACCGCCCGGGTCGGCCAGGGGCTGGTGCTGCTCGACGAGTGGGCGCCGGCGGTCGCGCCGCTGCCCGACCGCGACGAGGCCCTCGGCCGCGTGCTCCTCGGCTACCTGCGCGGCCGCGGACCAGCGACCGAGTCCGACGCCGCGGCGTGGACGAAGCTGCCCCTCGGTGACGTGCGTCGTGGCCGTGCCGTCGCCGGCAGCGCGGTGGAGGACCTCGGCGACGGGCTCCTCGCCCTCGCCGACCGACCCACACCGGGCGGCATCCCGACCGGTCACCTGCTGCCCGGGTTCGACGAGTACCTGCTCGGGTACGCCGACCGGTCCGCGCAGCTCGACCCCCGTCACGCCGACCGTGTCGTGCCCGGTGGCAACGGGATGTTCCTGCCGATGGCCGTCGTCCGGGGGCGGGTGGTCGGCACCTGGAACCGCACCGAGCGGTCGCGGGACGTCCGCGTCACGGTGACGCCGTTCGAACCGCTCGACGCGGCCGCCGTCCGGGCGCTGGACGCAGCGGCGGGCCGCCTCGGCGCGTTCCTGGCGACGCCGGTCGTCCTCGACGTGGCCTGAGCGGTCCGCGGGCCGACCCGCCCGGCCGCACCGCGCCTCCCGGCTGCACCACGCGTCCCGGCCGCAGCGGGCCTCGGGGCCGCACCGCGTGCGCAGGCAGCACCCAGCAGCCACGCGGCGGACTCCGACCCTCCCTCGGGTAATGTCGCAGGGCCATGACCGACAGCCCGGCCGACGCCACCCCGTACGAAGTCCTCGGCGTCCGCGCGAGCGCCGACGACGACGAGCTCCGCCGCGCCTACCGCCGGGCGGCCCGCGAGTCCCACCCCGACCTCGGCGGCGACGCCCGTCGCTTCCGCCAGGTCCAGGTCGCCTGGGAGCGCATCGGCACGCCGGCGGCGCGCCGCGCCTACGACGCCGGTTCGCGCGGCTCGTCCGGGCAGGGCGCGTCCGGTCCGACGGGGTCCTCGGCCTGGAGGCCCGACCCCGGTCGCGACGCCTACGCACCCCCGGCGGCGCGTCGCGACTCACGGCCCCGGGCCCGGTCCCACGGACACCCCGGCGGTCGGTCCCGCGAGGTCTTCCTGCAGGCCGAGCGCGAGTGGGTCGGCCTGGGGGACCCGATCGAGGACCCGTACGACCCGACGCTCATCCGTTCCGCGCCGCGGCACATCCGGCGTCTCCTCGCCGAGGCCCTGGCGGAGGAGGCGACCGCCTCGATCGTCTCCGACATGGGCATCGGCGTCACCGTCTGGCACGACCTCGACGCCGGCGCCGAGGGCAAGCTCGACCACGCCGTCCTCACCCCGAGCGGTCTGTGGGCCGTGGAGTCGATCGACTGGGGTGCCCCGGTGCGCATCGAGCACGGGGAGATCGCGGGTGAGACCCTCGCCCCCGGGGAGCGGCCCGTGAAGGAGCTCGTGCGCGCGGCCCGAGCCGTCCAGAAGCAGACCCGCGTCCGGTTCACCGGGCGCCTGCTCGTCGTGCCGGACGCCGCCGTCGACGAGGACGTCCAGCTCGTCGGTCCGGCCCGGAAGCCCACCGCGCTCGTGGTCCGCCGCAGCGCGCTGCCCCAGGTGCTCAGCGGGATCTGGTCGCCCGAGGGCTCGGTCGACGTGTTCGCGGTCCGGGACCGCCTGCAGCAGACCGTCCGGTTCGTCTGATGGCCGACCCGGTCGTCGTGGTCGTCGGCGGGTGGGAGCACATGTGCTGCGGGCTGCCCGTCGAGGTCGGCGACGTCGTGGAGTACGGCGTGGTGTCCGCGGACGGGGCACGCCGGTTCGAGGAGATCCGGCACGACACGGTCCCGACCCAGACCATCCGGGGCCGCGTGGTCGAGCTGTACGCCGTCGGACCCGACGGTCGTGTCGCAGTCGAACGGGTCCCGAGCGGACCGGCGCTCCGCGGGTTCGACGACGATGACGACGGACACCTCGAGGCCCGGTGGACCGGTCAGCCCGTCGAGGTCGCGTGGGACGGCGATCCCGAGTTCGAGGTCGTCGTCGACCCGTACGGCAAGCCCAAGCGTCGGTAGCGGTCAGTACCCGCGGAGCTTCTCGAGGTCGCGGCGCTCCCGCTTGCTCGGCCGACCGGCGCCGCGTTCCCGCATCGGGACGAACCCGGCCTCCTCCTTCGGCAGCCGCGGCGGGGTCTTCTCCTCGAAGTGCTTCGCGGCCTCGGGGGCGCTGGTCCGCTTCAGGATGATCCCCGTCACGACGACGATCCGGTCGAAGCCGTTCTGGCGGACGCGGACCTCGTCGCCGGGGCCGATCGGTTGGGCGGGCTTGGCGCGCTCGCCGTTCACCCGGACGTGGCCGGCCTTGCACGCGGCGGTCGCGGCGGAGCGGGTCTTCGTGATCCGCACCGCCCAGATCCAGCTGTCCACGCGTGCCTTGGCCATCCCCACACTCTAGGCGCGGCTGCGTGCGGTGCTGCCGTGCGCGGGCTCCGGGCCGCGGTCAGCGCCGTCGCCCGCTGCCGCCGCGTGGCGGGCGGCTCGTACGCTGGGGTCGTGACGGCGAACGGGCAGGAGGCGATCGCACGGGCCCGCGCCCTCGGGGTGCTGCGGGACGCCGCGATCGGCGACCGCCTCGTCGTCCGCGCGCACCGGGGCGAGGGAGCCGCCGACGCGCTCGGGACCCTCGTCGCCCGCACCGCCGACGCCGTGACCATCGACACGCGCCGAGGACCCGTCGAGGTCGCCCTCGCCGCGGTCGTCGCCGCCAAGCACGTCCCCCCGCCGCCGGCCCCGCGCACCCGCCGCCCGTGACGCGGACGACCGGCCCCGGGCCCGTGCCCCGTCCCGCGGGCGAACCCGGGCAGACGCGGCGAGCCGCGCCCGGCCCCGCCCGGCCCCCGACGTAGCCTCGTGCCATGGCCGTCCCCGCTCCGCTCGGCACCGAGGACCGCACCGCCCGCCTGACCCTCCGCCGCCCCGACGCGTGGCGTCGCGAGGACTCGGCCCAGGCGGATCTGCGTGTCACCGGCGACGACGTCGTGCTCACCGTCCGCTCCCGTCCGAGTGACCGGACGATCGCCGAGGAGCACACGAGCCTGCTCGAACGACTCCCCGGCTCCGTGGACGGCCTCCGGCTCATCGGGAGCGATCCGTGGACGACCACCGGGGCACCGGCGCGCCTGGTCGAGTACGTCCGCCCCGACGAGGAGGGCGACGTCGCCGGCGCCCACCTGCTCTTCGTCACCGGGCGGCACCGCGTCGACCTCACGATCGAACGGCCGCTCCGGCTCCTGCTCGCGACCGACGACCTCGTGTTCGCGGTCCTCGACACCGTCCGAGCGACCGAACCCGCACCCTCGCGCGTCCAACGGGACCTCGAAGCCCTGCCGGCCGCCGTGCCCGCCCCGACGGTCGACGGCACCCGCCTCAGCCCCGAGGCGCTGAGCACGCTCCGCAGCCTCGCCGGCCGCCGCTGGAACCCCTCCCTGTTGCGGACGCCTGCGGGACGCGAGCTCATCGAGGTCGGCCTCGTCGGACGGCTCGGGACACTGCCCGAGACCACCCAGACGCTCCTCGGCCCGTGGGAGGGCGATGCCCAGCCGGTCACGCTGGAGCAGCGGCTGCCCGACGGGCGCGCCACGCGCCTCCAGGCCTGGGCGGAGACCGTGGTCGACGGGACCGACGAGGGGGAAGCGGTGGTCACCGGGCTGCCGGCCGAGCGCGTGGTCGCGGTGATGGCCGGGAGGCTCGGCATCGGTCCGGCATGGACCTTCCCGTTCCGCACGGGGTCGGTGGATGCGGACCTGCTCGCGCGGCGGACGAGCGGAGGGGACGGTGCTCCCGACCTGCCGCCCGCGCTCGCCGAGGCCGACCCGCGGCTCGCCCGGTTGTGGGCCGCTCCGTGGACGGTGTCGTCGCTGCTGCGGCCCGGACGCCCGCACCCCGTCGTCGTCGTGCACGCTGCTGGGCAGGGGTTCGCGCGCGTCGGACGCACGGAGGCCGGGGAGACCGCCTTCGCGACGGACTCCCCGGCAAACGTCTACCGTTCGGTGGTGCGGGCTCTGCTGGGCTGACCGCGTTCTCGACACTGTGCCCGCTGGGCCAACGTCCGCCGTTCGGTGGTGCGGGCTCTGCTGGGCTGACCCGCGGCCGATCCTCCCTACGCGGCGGGACCGGCGGTCAGGGTGACCGTGACGGTCTTCGCTGCGCCGGTGCTGTCGGTGTAGCCGACCGCCACCTCGTCGCCGACCCCGTGCGACCGGATCGCGGACGTGAGGGCGTCCGAGCTCGTCACCGCCGTGCCGTCGATGCTCGTGATCGTGTCGCCCGCGGCCAGCCCGGCACGTGCCGCTCCCGACCCCTCGACGGTCCCGGCGACCGCGACACCACCGGTCGTCGCCGTGCCGCTGACCTGGACCCCGAGGAACGCGGGCAGGCCGATCGTGATCGTCGACGAGGACTCGCCCGCCAGGATCTTCTCCGCGATGCTCTTCGCCGTGGTGATCGGGATGGCGTACCCCGTCACCTCCGCGGAGCCCGACGACGCCGCCGTCGCCATGCCGACGACCTCGCCCTCGCTGTCGAGCACCGGACCACCGGAGTCGCCCGAGACGATGTCCGCGGCGACCTCGATGAGCCCCGACAACGACTCCGTGCCGGTGCCGGACTCGCTCTGCACCTGGATGTCCTGGTCGGTGGCGGTGACCGTGCCCTCGGCCGCCACGAGGTTGCCGGTGCCCTCCGCGTTCCCGACGTCGGTGACAGTGTCGCCCGTGCTCGGCTCACCGTCGTCGTCGAGGGTGACGGTGGACAGACCGGACGCTCCCTCGAGCTTGAGCACGGCGACGTCGTTCGTGGCGTCCGACCCGACGACGTCGGCCTTGTACTCCTTGCCCGAGGTCTCGTCGGTGACGGTGATGCTCGTCGCACCCTGGATGACGTGGTTGTTCGTGAGGACCGTGCCGTCCGAGGTGAGGACCATGCCGGTGCCGGCCGCCTGCGACGACTCGTCGTAGTTCAGCACCGTGTTGATCGTCACGACGCCCTTCTTCTGGGCGGCCGTCGCCGCGGTCGCCGCCGACTCCGTGCTCGTCCCGCCGTCGGTGCCGGTGCTCCCGCTGCCGTCACCCGGCACGGTGAAGCCGTTCGTGCCGCTGCCGTCCGACCCCGACCCGGTGCCCGGCAGCGTCGTCGTGCCCTGCGACTGGCTCGACGTCGTCGTGGTGTGCTGCGAGGACAACCCGAGCGCGGTCCCGCCGGCGGCACCGAGGATCGCCAGCGCGGCGACGCCGGAACCGATCACCAGGCCCAGCCGCCGCGGACGCCGTGCGCCGTGGTCGACCGCCGCCGCGCCGGCCGTCCAGCCGTACTGCGGGGTGTGGAACGCGCCGACCCCGAGCTCCGGGCTGCCGATGCGGAACGGGCCGCGGCCGTCCGGGGCGTAGGCGAAGGGCCCGGAGCCGTCCGGGGCGTAGAGGTAGGGGCCGCTGCCGTCGAACGCGTAGGCGGACCGCAGCGTCGACGGGTCGACGTGGGCGGTGCCGTGCTCGGCTGCGTGTCCTGCTCCGGCGGCGGGGTTCGGGGTCTCGTTCATCGGTGCTCTCCGGTCGTCCTCGACGACCCGGTCGGGCGTCGATGGGTACGAGTACAAGCCCGGTTCCCATGACCCACCTATGAACGGAGCCTGCGCCCGCTCACGGATTGCTCGGGGCTCACCGAACGAGCCGAACCGTTAGGGTTGCCTCACTTCCCATGCGCTCCCCGTCGCCCACGCCTCCCGCCCCCAGCTCCGTGTCCCGCCTCGTCGCGGCGACCGTGCTGGCGGTCGTCGTCCTCGCGGTGGCGGTCGCACTGTCGGTGGCGTTCGGGTCGCGGCCGATCCCGCTCGGCACCGTCCTCGACGCCGTCCTGCACCCCGGACGCGAGGACGAGGTCGGGCTCATCGTGCTCGGCAACCGCGTTCCCCGCACCGTCGTCGGACTCCTCGCCGGATCCGCGCTCGGCGTCGCCGGGGCCGTCACGCAGGGCGTCACCCGCAACCCGCTCGCGGACCCCAGCGTCCTCGGCATCAACTCCGGGGCCACCCTCGCCGTCGTCGCGGGCATCGCCCTGTTCGGCGTGAGCGGCACGGCCGCCTACCTGCCGTTCGCGTTCGTCGGCGCCGCGCTCGCCGCACTCCTCGTCTACGGCATCGCCGCCGTCGCCCGCAGGGGACTCTCGCCGGTGGGGCTCGCGCTCGCCGGGGCCGTGGTCGCCGCCGCGCTGTCGTCCGTCACCACCGCCGTGCTCGTCACGAGCCAGAGCCTCCTCGACCAGCTGCGGTTCTGGCAGGTCGGGGCGCTCGCCGGCAAGGACCTCGGGACCGCAGGGGTCATCACGGTGCCGGTGCTGGTCGGTCTCGTGATCGCGTTCGGCCTCGGTCGCTCGCTCAACACCCTGGCGCTCGGCGACGAGCTCGCGGCCTCGCTCGGGCAGCGGGTCGTGCTGGTGCGCGCGGTCGGCGGTGTCGTCACGGTCCTCCTCGCGGGATCGGCCGTCGCCGCCGCGGGACCGATCGCCTTCATCGGGCTCGCCGTGCCGCACGCGGTCCGCCGTCTGAGCGGACCGGACCACCGGTGGACGATCCTGCTCTCGGCGATCGTCGCGCCCGCGCTGCTGCTCGTCGCCGACGTGGTCGGGCGCGTCGTGGCCTACCCGGGGGAGTTGCAGGTCGGCATCGTGACCGCGCTCATCGGCGCCCCGGTGTTCATCTGGCTGGTCCGGTCGCGAGCGGTGGCGGGACTGTGACCGGCGTGCGACCGACCACGCCGCGTCGGCACCCCCTGCGTCCGTCCGCGGCCCGGCGCGAGGCCGTGGTCCTCGGCGTGGTCGTCGTGGTCCTGGTCGCACTCGTGCTCGTCGGCCTGGGCGTCGGCGAGATCCCGCTGTCACCGGTGCAGGTCGCCGGCGCGCTCGTCGGGCACGGCGACACCGTCTCGGACTTCGTGATCGGGCAGCTCCGCGGGCCGCGGGTGGCCGGTGCGCTCCTCGTCGGCGCCTCCCTCGGGGTCGCCGGGGGGATCGTGCAGAGCGTCGTGCGGAACCCGATCGCCAGCCCCGACGTCATCGGCATCACCTCGGGGGCGAGCGCGTCCGGCCTCACCGCGATCGTCCTGTTCGGCGCCAGCGGCGGGACCCTGTTCTCGGTCGTCCTCGTCGGCGCGGTGGTCGTGTCGCTGGTGATCGCGGCGCTCTCGTGGCGACGAGGGATCACCGGCAACCGCGTCGTCCTCGTCGGCATCGGGGTCGCCGCGATCTGCCTGAGCATCACCGGGTGGATGCTCACGAGCGGCACCGTGACCCAGGCCGGCACCGCCCTGCTGTGGCTGTCCGGCAGCCTCAACGCCGTCGACCGGAACCTCGTCGCCGTGCTCGCGGTCGCGTTCGTGGTGCTCATGGTCCTCGCGCTCGTGCAGTCGCCGCGCCTGACGGTGCTGACGCTCGGTGACGACGTCGCCGCCGGGCTCGGCCTGCGGCCGAACCGGGCGAAGGTCCTGCTCCTCCTCACGGCGGTGTGCCTCACCGCAGCGGCGGTCGCGACCGCGGGCCCTGTGTCCTTCGTGGCGCTCATGGCGGCCCCCATCGCCCGGAGGCTCGTCGGGGGCGGTCGTGTCGCGCTCGGTCCGACCGCGGCGGTCGGTGCGGCGGTGACGCTCGCGAGCGACCTCGTCGCGCAGTTCGCGATCCCCGGCAACGCGCTGCCGGTCGGTGTCGTCACCGGCGTCATCGGCGCCCCGTACCTGCTCTGGCTCCTCGCCCGCGGCCGCTGACCCGGGCGGCGCACCACGGGACCTCGACGGCGGACCCGTGCCGCGCCTCCCGGCCGCCGTCCGCAGGACGGAGCGTCGCTCGCGCAAGCTGAGCGGCGTGTCCCGACGGCGCCCCCGCGACCGGCAACGACACGCGCCTCCGGAGCAGCACGCAACATCGTGCGGTTTGCCGCACCAGACCCCCGGAACCCCCCGTCCGGGTGTCTGCACCGTTCCGTCTGTCCCCCTACGTTCGGACACGACCGCACGGACTCCCCGACAGTGCCCGACCCGATGGTGCGCTGGTCCGGACGGAACGAAGGACAGTCATGCCCGATCTGCATGACGGCGCTCCCACGCGCCGTCGCCAGTGGGGTTCCGAGCGACGTACCCACCCGCTCGACACCCTGCACGAACGCCCCTCCGACCGGAAGCTCGTCTCCGGCCGCGTCGCGATCATCCTGACGATCGCCTTCTGGACGGCGTACGTCGTCTACACCGTCATCCGGCAGTTCCTGGACTCCGGCGCCGAGAGCTTCCGCTTCACCACCGAGGCGCTCTCGTACCTGGTCGTGGTCACCTTCCTGACGTTCTCCGCCCTCATGCACCTGGTCGCCCGCCAGGGTGCGATGGAGCGCTTCGCCACGCACGTCCGCGTCCCGCGCGCCGAGCTCGACCGGCACTTCGCCGAGGGGCACGAGTCGCCGATGACCGTCCTCGTGCCGAGCTACGCCGAGGAACCGGACGTCGTCGCCACCACGCTGTGGTCCGCCGCACTGCAGGAGTACCCCGCGCTGCGCGTCGTGCTGCTCATCGACGATGCCCCGTTCCCCTCCGACCGCGAGACCCTCGACAAGCTCGAGCGGACCCGCGCCGTCGCGACGACCATCCAGAACCAGCTCGCGGCACCGTCGCAGCGGTTCCAGGAGGCCCTGCTCTCCGCCGAGGTCGAGGCAGCCGCCGCGCCCATGGCGAGCGTCGACGGGCTCCGCAACCTCGTCGAGCACCACCGCTGGGCCGACGCCTGGCTCCGCCGTCACGCCCGTGAGCACGACGTCCTCGACCACGTGGACCACTTCTTCCACGACCAGGTGCTCGTCGGCCTGGCGGACGAGTTCCGCCTGACCTCCGAGGCACTCGAGGCCGCGATCGTCGACGCCGTCGACGCCGGGCAGTCCTTCACCGAGGTGACGAGCGCTCGCGCCCTCGAGCTGCAGCGGCGCCTCGCGTGGACGTTCACCGCCGAGATCACCACCTTCGAGCGGAAGCGCTACGCGAACCTCTCCGACGAGGCGAACAAGGCGATGAACCTGAACGCGTACATCGGGCTCCTCGGCGGTGCGTACGCGTTCGAGGAGACCGCATCCGGCACGATCCTGCGCACCGTCACGGACCCGGAGGACGCCGACCTGGTCGTCCCCGCCTCGGACTACGTCCTGACGCTCGACGCCGACTCGGTGCTGCTGCGCGACTACTGCCTGCGCCTGGTCTACTTCCTCGAGCAGCCGGAGAACGCGAACGTCGCCGTGACCCAGACGCCGTACTCGTCGTTCCGCGGTGCGGCCACCCGCATCGAGCGGCTCGCCGGCGCAACGACCGACATCCAGCACATCCTCCACCAGGGCATGTCGCGGCACAACGCGACCTTCTGGGTCGGTGCGAACGCGGTCATCCGCACCCGGGCGCTCCGCGACATCGAGGAGGTCGAGACCGTCGGCGGCTTCGAGGTGAAGCGCTACGTGCAGGACCGCACGGTCATCGAGGACACCGAGTCGAGCGTCGACCTCGGCATGCACGGCTGGACGCTCGTGAACTACCCCGAGCGCCTGTCCTACAGCGCCACGCCGCCGGACTTCGGCTCGCTCATCGTCCAGCGTCGTCGTTGGGCCAACGGCGGTCTGCTCATCCTGCCGAAGTACATCCGCCAGGTCCGCGAGCGTCGGGCCCGCGGGGAGCGGGTCGGCATCGTCGAGATGTCCCTCCGCGTCAACTACATGGCGTCCATCGCGTGGGCCTCGTTCGGCCTGATCTTCCTGCTTGCCTACCCGTACGACTCGCGGCTGCTCAGCCCGATGGTGCTCCTCGCCGCGCTGCCCTACTTCTGGCTGCTGTCGAGCGACCTGAAGTACTGCGGCTACAAGCGCACCGACGTGTTCCGCATCTACGGCTTCAACCTCATCCTCATGCCGGTGAACGTCGCCGGTGTGCTGAAGAGCATCCAGCAGGCCCTGACGGCGAAGAAGATCCCCTTCGCCCGCACGCCGAAGGTCCGCGACCGCACCGCGTCGCCGGCGCTGTACGTCCTCGCGCCGTACGCCATGGTCGTCTTCTCGGTCTTCACCTTCGTGCGGGACTACGGCGCGCAGAACTGGGGCAACGCCGTGTTCGCGGCCTTCAACGCCGTGCTCGCGCTGTACGCGATCGTCGCCTACATCGGCGTCTGGAACTCGGTCGTCGACGTCTGGCTCTGGGCCACCAGGTGGATGTACTACGACCCGTCTGCCCGCGCGGCTCGACGCGAGGCCGCGAAGGCCGGACGCGCCGAGCGGAAGCGTGCCCGGAAGGGACTGCTGCCCGAGCCGGAGCCCGTCCTCGAGGACTGGCGCGCCGTCCTGTACTTCGGACACCGCGGCAAGGACCTGCCGGTCCGCCACGGCGCCGACGTCGTCGGGGCCGGACGCACCGCGACCGGGTCCGAGTCAGCCCGGACCACCACCACCACCGCCAGCACCGACGAACGGAGCGCCGCCTGATGGCCGCCACCAGACGACTGTCCCCGATCCGCGTCGGCATCGCCGTGGTCCTGACCGCGGCCGTCGCCGCCGGCGGCTACGTCGGGTTCGACCGCTGGCAGTCCGCGCAGGCCGCCGAGACCCAGCAGTCCTGGTTCGCCGCGTACACCGACGTCACCGCGACGCCGACCTTCGCCTTCGAGGACGTCAAGTCCGCGAAGGGCCGCGACGTCATGCTGTCCTTCGTGGTCGCCGACCACGACGAGGCCTGCACCCCGACGTGGGGCTCCTACTACTCGATGCAGGGCGCCTCCGACCAGCTCGACCTGGACCGGCGCATCGCTCGCCTGCAGCAGCAGAAGGGCGAGGTCGGCGTCTCGTTCGGCGGTCTCGCGAACGACGAGCTCGCCACGACGTGCACGAAGCGCTCGGACCTGGTGAGCGCCTACGACTCGGTCGTCGAGCGGTACGACGTCTCGACCGTCGACTTCGACGTCGAGGGCGACGACCTCACGAACCACGCCGCGGGGGAGCGCCGCGCCGCCGCCGTCAAGGCGCTGCAGGACCGGCGCCGCGCCGCCGGGCACCCGCTCGCCGTGTGGCTGACCCTGCCCGCCGCCCCGGCCGGGCTGACGAGCGACGGCACGACCGCCGTGTCGCAGTTCCTGAAGGCCGGTGTCGACCTGGCCGGTGTGAACGCCATGACGATGGACTACGGCGAGAGCAAGGGCGCGAGCCAGAGCATGTACTCCGCCTCGGTGCAGACCCTGCAGCAGGTCCAGCGGCAGCTCGGGGTGCTCTACGAGCGGGCCGGCACGCCGCTCGGCAGTGCGTCCCTGTGGCACAAGGTCGGTGCGACGCCGATGATCGGGCAGAACGACGTCCAGGACGAGGTCTTCACCCTCGCCGACGCGAAGAAGCTCAACGCGTGGGCACGGGAGCGCGGCCTCGGTCGGATGTCGATGTGGTCGCTCAACCGTGACACCACCTGCGGCTCGAACTACGTCAACCTCTCCACCGTCTCGAACTCCTGCTCGGGGATCGACCAGGACGGCGTGCTCTTCGCCGACGTCCTCGGCAAGGGCTTCACCGGTGGCATCGTCGCTGCGGCCTCCGACGTGACGAAGGCCGAGCCCTCCGCCACCGTGCAGCCGACCGACGACCCGAAGACGAGCCCGTACCCGGTGTGGGACACGGACGCCTCGTACCTCGAGGGCACCAAGGTCGTCTGGCACCGCAACGTCTACGAGGCGAAGTGGTGGACGTCCGGCGACCTGCCCGACGACCCGGTGCTGAGCGCCTACGAGACGCCGTGGCAGCTCGTCGGCCCGGTGCTGAAGGGCGAGAAGCCCGTGAAGCAGGTGACGCTGCCGAGCGGCACGTACGACGCCTGGTCCGGCACGAAGCAGTACGACACCGGCGACCGGGTCCTGTTCGACGGCGTCCCCTACCAGGCCAAGTGGTGGAACACGGGGGAGAGCCCGGAAGCCTCGACCAGCGATCCGGACGGCTCGCCCTGGGTGAAGCTCAAGGACTCCGAGATCAAGCAGATCCTCGAGGACGTCACGTCCGGCGGGTCGGCACCGACGGCCGACGCGACCCCGTCGTCCTAGGCCGCCGTCGGAGTTCGCGGCGGAGGCTCGGTGCCGGCTGGCACCGAGCCTCCCGTCGTGGTGCCGACGGGTGACGCGCCCCCGGTCGCTCCGGTCGGGTCACCGGCGGCCGAGCCGGCGGGGAACCGCCGGTGCGTCGGCACGGCGTTCACGGTACGTTCGCTGTACGCGTGCTGCGGGATCGTCCCCAGCCCCGTTCGGGGCTCCCGTTCGGTCACTCGTTTCCGATACGCTGGTGCGCCAAGAGGAGGAGGTCCACGATGCCAGAACCAGTGGTCCCGCAGCCGGGCGGTCAGAAGACCCCAGAGCAGCGGCTGGTCGACACCACACTGACCTTCAGCATGGACATGGGGGCGGCGCTCACTGCCGAGTCCGGTGTCTCCGCGGAAGAGCGCGGTGCGGTCAACGCACTGCCCTCGGGTTCCGCGTTGCTCGTGGTCCGTCGTGGTCCGAACGTCGGTGCTCGCTTCCTGCTCGACTCGGACGTCACGACGGCGGGTCGGCACCCCGACGCCGACATCTTCCTCGACGACGTCACGGTGTCGCGCAAGCACGCGCAGTTCCTCCGGCACGGCACGAGCTTCACCGTGAAGGACAACGGGTCGCTCAACGGCACGTACTTCGACGGCGCCCGCATCGACGAGGCACTGCTCACCGACGGGTCCGAGGTGCAGGTGGGCAAGTTCCGCCTGACCTTCTACGCGTCGCGGGTCGACCTGGCGCGCCTGGCGAACGCGTAGTGGCCGCACGGTCCGCCGCGGCCCGGGCGGGGACCGCGGTACCGGACCTGCTCACGATCGGGCAGGTCCTCGCTCGCCTCAAGCCCGAGTTCCCGGACCTGTCCAGTTCGAAGCTGCGCTTCCTCGAGGAGCGCGAGCTCGTCACGCCGATCCGGACCGCGAGCGGCTACCGGAAGTTCTCGGCGGCGGACCTCGAACGGCTCCGGGTGATCCTCGGCCTGCAGCGCGACCACTACCTGCCGCTCAAGGTCATCAAGGACTACCTCGCCGACCTCGACGCCGGTCGCGAGCCCGTGCTGCCCGGCGGTGGCGACGCGCCGAAGCCGTCGATCCTCGGACGGGAGCGCCGCTACACCCGCGACGAGACCGTCCGCGCCGCCGGCGCGACGCCGATGCTGCTCGCGGACGCCGTCTCCGCTTCGCTGCTGCCCGCCGCCGACACCTACGGCGAGGACGGCGTCTCCGTCCTCAAGGCCCTCGTGGAACTGCAGCGCACCGGCATCGAGCCGCGACACCTCCGGACCATGCGGAGCGTCGCCGAGCGCGAGGTCGGTCTGATCGAGTCGGCCCTCATGCCGGTCTCGCGGCGCGGCGACGCCACGTCCCGCGCGAAGGCGACCGAGCTGGCGCGCGAGATCGCCGGGCACCTCGAGGTGATCCGCTCGAACCTGATCCGGACGGCGATCGGGCGTCTCGACGCATGACGTGCCGCACCGCGGGCACTGCTCGCCGGGTCGCCGCCGGCGGTCGTCGGCCTGTCGCCGGCACCCCGTCAGGGCGTATCCTCGACACGCCGGACGCGCCGAGCCGGATGTCCCGCGCCGGAGCCGTCCGAGTCGCTACCGTGGACCCCGGAACAACTCTCAACCCGTCGTTGAACCTTCGGGTGGGAGCTCGATCGTCGTGGAAGGCATGCTCATGAGTGGCAATGAGACCCCGGGTACCGAGTCGGAGATGACGCGGTACGACCTCGGGCTGCTCTTCACGGACGGCATGCCCGAGCACGACGAGCAGAACGGCTACCGCGGCACCGTCGCCGCCCGTGCCGCCGGCATCTCGTACCGCCAGCTCGACTACTGGGCCCGCACCGAACTCGTCGAGCCCACGATCCGCGGGGCCGCCGGCTCCGGGTCGCAGCGCCTGTACGGCTTCCGCGACATTCTCGTGCTGAAGCTCGTGAAGCGACTCCTCGACACGGGCATCTCCCTCCAGCAGATCCGCACCGCCGTGAACCAGCTCCGCGAGTCGGGCGTGTCGGACCTCGCCCAGACGACGCTCATGTCGGACGGCGCCTCGGTCTACCTGTGCACGTCGGACGACGAGGTCATCGACCTGGTCTCCCGCGGGCAGGGCGTCTTCGGCATCGCCGTCGGCAAGGTCCTGCGCGAGGTCGAGTCCTCGCTCGTCGAGCTCGACGCGACGCCGGCGGCCGACCCCGACGACGAGCTCGCCGCCCGTCGCGCTTCCCGCGCGTCGTAGTCGCGCGCGGGCGCCGCGCTCGGCGAGCCGGGCGCATCGCGCCCGCACGCTCCGCCGTTCGCCCGTCGGGCGTCCGAACGTCCAGACGTCCGCCGAGATCGCACTTCCGCGCGCGAACCACGAGCGGAGCCGCGCGGAAGTGCGATCTCGACGGACGACCGACGACGGACGACGGACGACCGACGACGGACGACGGACGACGGACGACGGTGTCGGGCGCGTTGCGTCGGGCGTGCCCGGCGCCCGCGAGATCGCAGTTCGACGTGTTCGCGGGCCGAACGAGCGCGCGCAAGTGCGATCTCGGCGAAGCCGAGCGCGACGAACTCGGCCCGCTCGGCGGCGCGCCGGAGGCCGGGTCCGCCCGCGCGGGGCGCCCGCGCTGCGCTACGCGGCGCCGCCCTCGGCGTAGGGGCCGATCTTGCCCGTGCGCATGATCCGCTCGAGCAGCTGGTCGAAGTTCCGCGCCATCTCCTGCGCCGACTCGCCCGGCCACACGTGCAGGGGCTTCGCGGCACCCTGCGCCTGCTGCAGCGACGTGCGCTCGGGCAGCTGCGGCGAGAGCACGAGCGGGCCGAACATGTCGCGGAGCTCCTTGATGCGGAACTGGTGCTCGAGCGACTGCACCCGGGCACGGTTCACGATGATGCCGAGCGGCTGCAGGCGGGGGGAGAGGCCGCGGCGGATCTCCTCGATGGCGCGGAGGGCTCGGTCGGCGGCGGCCACCGAGAACAGCCCCGGTTCGGTGACGACGGTCACGCGGTCGGACGCGGCCCAGGCCGTGCGGGTGAGGGCGTTCAAGGACGGGGCGCAGTCGATGAGGACGAGCTCGTAGTCCTGCTCGACGTTGGCGAGTGCCTCTTCGAGCTTCCAGATGTCGCGGATGGAGGGGTGCGGCCCGTCGAAGTTGATCGCCGAGGGCGAGCCGACCATGACGTCGATCTTGCCCTGGGAACCCTTCGTCCAGCCGGACGGGGCGATCGCCTGGCGGACGATCTTCTCCTTCGGGTTCTCGAGCACGTCGGCGACGTTGAGGTGTCCGGAGATGTTGATGTCGAGTCCGGTCGAGACGTCCGACTGCGGGTCGAGATCCACCACCAGCGTGCGCAGTCCCTTGGCGAACGCGGCCGAAGTCAGGCCGAGCGTCACCGTCGTCTTGCCGACACCACCCTTGAGGGAGCTCACGCTGAGTACATGCACGGTGAGCAACGTTACCGCCACTAGGGTTGTCTCACCTCAACCCGGGCTGAAAGGGACCTCGTGTTCGACAAGATCCTGGTCGCCAACCGTGGCGAGATCGCGATCCGCGCCTTCCGCGCGGCGTACGAGCTCGGTGCCCGCACCGTGGCCGTCTACCCCTACGAGGACCGGAACTCGCTGCACCGGCTCAAGGCGGACGAGGCCTACCTGATCGGGGAGCGGGGCCACCCCGTCCGGGCGTACCTCGACGTCTCCGAGATCATCCGCGTCGCCCGCGAGTCGGGAGCCGACGCGATCTACCCCGGCTACGGCTTCCTGTCCGAGAACCCGGAACTCGCCGCCGCGGCCGCCGCGGCCGGCATCACGTTCATCGGTCCGGGCGAGCACGTGCTCGAGATGGCGGGCAACAAGGTCACCGCGAAGGAGCACGCGATCGCGGCCGGCGTACCGGTCCTCGCGAGCACCCCGGCGAGCCGGGACATCGAGGAGCTCCTCGCCGGCGCCGACGCGATCGGCTTCCCGGTGTTCGCCAAGGCCGTCGCCGGCGGTGGTGGTCGGGGGATGCGTCGCGTCGAGACGAAGCCCGAGCTCCGTGCGGCGCTGGAGGAGGCGATGCGCGAGGCCGACAGCGCGTTCGGCGACCCGACGATGTTCCTCGAGCAGGCCGTCATCCGTCCGCGGCACATCGAGGTGCAGATCCTCGCCGACGCCACCGGCACCGACGCGGGCACGATCCACCTGTTCGAGCGGGACTGCTCGGTGCAGCGGCGCAACCAGAAGGTCGTCGAGATCGCGCCGGCGCCGAACCTCGACCCCGCGATCGCGCGGGCACTGCACCGCGACGCCGTGGCCTTCGCCCGGTCGATCGGGTACGTCAACGCCGGCACGGTCGAGTTCCTCCTCGACACCGAGGGCGAGCGCGAGGGGCAGCACGTCTTCATCGAGATGAACCCGCGCATCCAGGTCGAGCACACCGTGACCGAGGAGGTCACCGACGTCGACCTCGTGCAGTCGCAGATGCGCATCGCCGCCGGCCAGACCCTGGCCGAGCTCGGTCTGACGCAGGACGCCGTGCAGGTGCACGGGGCCGCGCTGCAGACCCGCATCACGACCGAGGACCCGACGCAGGGGTTCCGTCCGGACACCGGACGCATCACGACGTACCGGAGCCCGGGCGGGGCGGGGGTGCGGCTCGACGGCGGCACGGTCGCCACCGGTGCGCAGATCAGCCCGCACTTCGACTCGATGCTCGCGAAGATGACCTGCCGGGGTCGCGACTTCCCGGCCGCCGTCGCCCGGGCGAAGCGTGCCCTCGCCGAGTTCCGCATCCGGGGCGTGTCGACGAACATCCCCTTCCTGCAGGCCGTCCTCGAGGACCCGGACTTCGCCCGCGGCGACGTGTCGACGAAGTTCATCGAGGAGCGCCCGCAGCTGTTCAGCGGCCACGTGTCGAAGGACCGCGGCACGAAGGTGCTCTCCTGGCTCGCCGACGTCACGGTGAACAAGCCGAACGGCGAGCGGCGTCCGCAGACCGTCGAGCCGAGCGAGAAGTTGCCGGCGCTGGACCGCACTACGCCGGTGCCGGCGGGGCAGCGGGACCTGCTGCGCGAGGTCGGACCGGCAGCCTGGGCCGAGGCGCTCCGCGCGCAGACCGCCCTCGCCGTCACCGAGACGACCATGCGCGACGCGCACCAGTCCCTGCTCGCCACCCGCGTGCGCACGAAGGACCTCGTCGCCGTGGCCCCGTTCGTCGCCCGGCTCACCCCGCAGCTGCTGAGCGTCGAGGCGTGGGGCGGCGCGACCTACGACGTCGCGCTGCGCTTCCTCGGCGAGGACCCGTGGGAGCGCCTGGTGTCGCTGCGCGAGGCGATGCCGAACATCCCGATCCAGATGCTGCTCCGCGGCCGCAACACGGTCGGCTACACGCCGTACCCGACCGAGGTCACGGACGCGTTCGTCGCCGAGGCCGCCGCGTCGGGCGTCGACGTCTTCCGCGTGTTCGACGCCCTGAACGACGTCAGTCAGCTGCGTCCCGCGCTCGAGGCCGTCCTCGCGACGGGGACCGCCGTGGCCGAGGCCGCGCTCTGCTACACCGCTGACCTGCTGGACCCGGCCGAGGAGCTCTACACGCTCGACTACTACCTCCGCCTGGCGGAGCAGATGGTCGAGGCCGGCGCGCACGTCATCGGCATCAAGGACATGGCGGGGCTCCTCCGTGCCGGGGCCGCCGAGAAGCTCGTCACCGCGCTGCGCGAGCGGTTCGACCAGCCCGTCCACGTGCACACGCACGACACGGCCGGCGGACAGCTCGCCACCCTCCTGGCCGCCTCCCGTGCCGGCGCCGACGCGGTGGACGTCGCGGCGGCCCCGATGGCGGGCACGACGAGCCAGCCGAGCATGTCGGCGCTCGTCGCCGCCCTCGCGCACACCGAGCGCGACACCGGTCTCTCGTTGACGGCCGTGGGCGACCTCGAGCCGTACTGGGAGGCCGTCCGCCGCGCCTACGCCCCGTTCGAGTCCGGCCTGCCCGGTCCGACCGGCCGCGTCTACCAGCACGAGATCCCCGGCGGCCAGCTGTCGAACCTCCGGCAGCAGGCCATCGCGCTCGGCCTGGGGGACCGGTTCGAGCAGGTCGAGGACTGGTACGCCGCGGCGAACCGGATCCTCGGGCGTCCGACCAAGGTCACGCCGTCCTCGAAGGTCGTCGGCGACCTCGCCCTCCAGCTCGCGGCCGTCGACGCGGACCCGGTCGACTTCGAGCAGAACCCGCAGAAGTACGACATCCCGGACTCCGTGGTCGGGTTCATGGCCGGCGAGCTGGGCGACCTGCCCGGCGGGTGGCCCGAGCCGTTCCGGTCGAAGGTCCTCGAGGGCCGCGACGTCCGGCTCGAGGTCACGCCCGTGCCCGATGCCGAACGCGTCCACCTGAGCGGTTCGGGCCCGGAGCGGCGCAGTGCCCTCAACCGGTTGCTGTTCCCGCAGCCGACCGAGCAGTTCGAGGCGGTGCGGGAGCAGTACGGCGACCTCTCCGTGCTCCCCACCGTCGACTACCTGTACGGCCTCCGCCCCGGCCAGGAGCACACCGTGCCGCTCGACAGGGGCGTGAACCTGTTCGTCGGGCTCGAGGCGATCGGCGAGGTCGACGAGAAGGGCATCCGCACGGTCATGGCGACGATGAACGGGCAGCTCCGTCCGGTCCCCGTCCGCGACCGGTCGGTCGAGGTCGAGACGAAGGCCGCCGAGAAGGCGGACCGGTCCGACCCGAAGCACGTGCCGGCGCCGTTCTCCGGCGTCGTCACGCTCAAGGTCGCCGTCGGTGACGTCGTCGAGGCCGGACAGGCCGTGGCGAGCATCGAGGCGATGAAGATGGAAGCGGCCATCACGGCGCCCGTGGCGGGCACCGTCGGCCGTCTCGCGATCCCGGTGACCCAGCAAGTGGACGCCGGCGACCTCCTGGTGGTGCTGCAGTAACGTGACCGTCCGTCCCATCCGCCTGTTCGGCGACCCCGTCCTCCGGTCCCCGGCCGACCCGATCCCGTCCGGTTCGCTCGGCAGTCCCGGGATCCGCGACCTCGTGCAGGACCTCCTCGACACCGTCCGCGAGCCGGGTCGTGCCGGCGTCGCCGCGCCCCAGATCGGGGTCGGCCTCCGCGCCTTCTCCTACAACGTCGACGGCGAGGTCGGCTACGTGCTCAACCCGGAGATCGTCGAGGTCTCGGGCGAGCCGGAGCTCATGGACGAGGGCTGCCTCTCCGTGCCCGGTCTGGCCTACCCGACGCGCCGCCACCCGTACGCCAAGGTCCGCGGCGTGGACGTCGACGGCGCCGAGGTCGTGGTCGACGGCACCGGGCTGATGGCCGAGGCGCTGCAGCACGAGGTCGACCACCTCGGCGGCACGGTGTACGTCATGACGCTCGACCCCGAGGTCCGGCGTCAGGCCCTCCGCGACATCCGCGAGCAGGACTGGTTCCACTGATCCGGACCCCGGCCGGGTGACACCCCTTCGCGGGATTGTCGCTCCCGCTCGAGGACGATGTACCGTGCTGCTGTCAGCCACCACCGGCACCGCCCCACCGGTACCGCCCACCTCCCAGGATCCCGCATGACCAGTCAGAACGACGAGCTCAGCTCCCACCGCACCCGCACCAACCGTCGCCCCGCCGAGGCCCCGGTCTCGACCGCCTCGGTCGCCGTCCTCGACGCCCCCGCTGCGGAGCAGCCCGCCGAGGCCTGACCACCGGCGCGCGGCGCGGCGCGGACCCGACGGCGGGTCGCGCCCCGCGCGCAGACGTGACGCACTGGAGGCCCGGCGCCGGTCCACGGGACCGGTTCCGGGCCTCCAGTACGTCACGTCCGGAGCCGCCGTCGCGACGGACGCGTCGCGAGCGTCCGCCCCTACCCGCGGCGGCGCCGGCCCTCGACGACGGGTGTCGCGGTGGTCTGCACCTTCGAGCCCGAGTAGATGTGCTCGACGTCCGCGGCGAAGTCGCGCATCACCACCGGCCGCTTGATGGTGAGCTTCGGCGTGAGGTGGCCGGACGCCTCGGTGAACTCGGTGTCCAGGATGGTGAAGGACCGGACCGACTCCGCGCGGGAGACGCGCTGGTTGGCGGCGTCGATCGCCTCCTGGACGGCGGCGTGCACGCGTTCGTCGTACGCGGCCTCGTGGGCCGACAGTGCCGGGCTGATGCCACGCGCCTCGCACCACCCGGGCAGCATCTCGCGGTCGAGCGTGACGAGGGCGGCGACGAAGGGCTTGCCCTCGCCGACGACGACCACCTGGCCGACGACCGGGTGCTCGCGGATCCCGTCCTCGAGCGGGGCCGGCGCGACGTTCTTGCCGCTCGCGGTGACGATCAGCTCCTTCGCGCGACCCGTGACCGTGAGGATGCCGTCGTCGTCGAGTCGACCGAGGTCGCCGGTGCGGAACCAGCCGTCGACGAGTGCCTTCGCCGTCGCCTCGTCGTTGCGCCAGTACCGGTCGAAGACGTCGACGCCGCGGATGAGGATCTCGCCGTCCTCGGCGATCCGGACCTCGACGCCGGGGAGTGCGCGCCCGACGCTGCCGATCCGGAGTTCGCCCGCACGGTTCACGGTCGCCGGGGCGGTCGTCTCGGTCAGTCCGTAGCCCTCGAGGATGAGGACGCCGATGGAGCGGAAGAAGTGGGACAGCCGCGGCGAGAGCGGCGCCGAACCGCTGATGGCGTAGCGGACGTCCCCGCCCATGGCGTCCCGGAGCTTCGCGTAGACCAGGCGGTCGAACAGCTTGAAGCGGAGGGCCAGCCCGAACGGGACCCGCCCCGCCGCGAGGGCCTCGGAGTGGGCGACCGCGACCCGGGCCGCCGCACGGAAGATGCCGCCCTTCCCGCCGAGGTCGGCCTTCTGCTCGGCCGAGTTGTAGATCTTCTCGAACACCCGGGGGACGGCGAGGAGGAACGACGGCTTGAAGGTCGACACCGCCCGCATGAGGTCCTTCGTGTCCGGCTCGTGCCCGACCAGGACCCCGGCCGACACGGACATCGCCGCGATGAACCGGGCGAACACGTGGGCCATCGGGATGAACAGGAGCGTCGAGGCGCCGTCGGCGACGACCTCGGGCATCGCCTCGGACGCGCCCTCGATCGTCGCGGTGAAGTTGTCGTGCCGGAGCACGCAGCCCTTCGGCCGGCCGGTGGTGCCCGAGGTGTAGATGATGGTCGCGTCGTCGTGACCGTGCACGTGGGACGTGCGGGCGTCGAGCTCGTCGTCGGTGACGTCCTCGCCGAGCCGCGTGAGGTCGTCGAGGCCGCCGCCGTCGATCGTCCAGTGCTGGCCGAGGTGCGGCAGGTCGGGAGCGATGGACGCGACGCGGCGTGCGTGGTCCTCCTGCTCCACCACGATCGCCACGGCCTCGGAGTCGGACAGGATCCACCGGACCTGGTCGGCCGAGCTCGTCTCGTAGACCGGGACCGAGACGAGGCCGGCGGTCCACACCGCGAAGTCGACGAGGGTCCACTCGAGGCGGGTGCGGGACAGGATCGCGACGTGCGCGCCGGGCTCGAGGCCGGCGGCGACGAAGCCCTTGGCGATGCCGCGGACGCGGGCGAGCGTCTCGGCCGCGGTGATCGGGGTCCAGGTGTCACCGTGCCGCTCCGCCAGGATCGGGCGGTCCGGTGTGCTCCGGGCCCGGTCGGAGAGCAGCCGCGCGGCGGAGCCGTGGTCGGGTGCGGTGATGGGGGTTGGGTGCCGCTGATCGTTCACGGTGACTCCCTTGTCGGCCGGTTCGAATCGAGGACGCCTCATCGTCGAGGCGACACCGCAAGCATAGGACGGAGCGCCGTGCGTTCCGTCTGGCTGCAGCGAACCGGTAGGCTCGATCCTCGTGCACGCCATCGGAATCGACATCGGGGGCACCAAGATCGCGGGAGCGGTCGTCACGGAACTGGGCGAGATCCTCGCCGAGGACCGGGTGGCCACGAACGCTGCGGACCCGGACGCCATGCTCGACGACGTGGTCGCGATGGTCTCGCGACTGCGCGCCGCCCACGAGGTCAGCGCGGTCGGCGTCGCCGCCCCCGGCTTCATCGACGCCTCGCAGTCGATCGTCTACTACACGCCGAACATCCGCTGGCGGAACGAGCCGCTGCGGCAGAAGCTGCAGCAGCGGATCGGCGACCTGCACATCACCGTCGACAACGACGCGAACGCCGCGGGCTGGGCGGAGTTCCGCTTCGGCGCCGGTCGGCTCGTGTCCGACATGACGATGCTCACGATCGGCACCGGCGTCGGTGGCGCGATCGTGACCGAGGACCGCCTCTTCCGCGGGGGCTTCGGCACCGGCGGCGAGATCGGACACCTGCGCATCGTCCCCAACGGCCTGCCCTGCGGCTGCGGCGCACGCGGCTGCATCGAGCAGTACGGCTCCGGCCGCGCCCTGCAGCGCATGGCGAACGACGTCGCGGACGCCGGCGGCATCGGCTCCGCCCTGGCCGACGCACGCGAAGCGAACGGCGGCCACCTCGACGGCGCGATCGTCGGTGACCTCATCCTCGCCGACGACCCGGGCGCCCTCGCGGCCCTGCGTCGGCTCGGCCGGCACCTCGGCGAGGCCTGCGCGTCCCTGTCCGCGGTGCTCGACCCGCAGCTGTTCGTGTTCGGCGGCGGCGTCGCGAGCGCGGGGGACCGGCTGCTCGAACCCATCAAGCAGGCCTACCTCGGCAACCTGCCGGCCCGCGGCTACCACCCGGAGCCGGACTTCGTCATCGCCGAGCTCGTGAACGACGCCGGTGTGGTCGGTGCGGCCGACCTCGCACGGATCCACGCCCGCACGGCGTAGGGTCGGCACGCCCACCCCGGCACCCCACCCCGGCACCTCCGTCCCGATCTGGAGTCGACGTTGACCTACTGGCTGCTGAAGAACTTCGTGCTCGGTCCGCTCATCCTCACCCTGTTCCGGCCGTGGGTGGTCGGTCGCGAGCACGTCCCCGCCAGGGGCCCGGTGATCTTCGCGTCGAACCACATCTCGTTCATCGACTCGGTGATCCTGCCCGCCGTGCTCGACCGCCGCGTGTCCTTCCTGGCGAAGAGCGACTACTTCACCGGTCGCGGGCTGAAGGGCTGGGCGACGAAGACGTTCTTCAACGCCATCGGGCAGATCCCCATCGACCGCTCCGGCGGCAAGGCGTCCGAGGCGTCGCTCCGGGCCGGTCTGCAGGTGCTCGCCCGCGGGGAGCAGCTCGGCATCTACCCGGAGGGCACCCGCAGCCCCGACGGCAAGCTCTACCGGGGCCGCACCGGCATCGCCCGGATGATCCTCGAGGGCCGCGTCACCGTCGTGCCGGTCGCGATGGTCGGCACGCGCGAGGTCCAGCAGATCGGGCAGCGCATCCCGAAGTTCAAGCGTGTCGGGGTCGTCTTCGGCAAGCCGCTCGACTTCTCGCGGTTCGCGGGGTTCGAGACCGACCGTTTCATCCTGCGCAGCGTCACCGACGAGGTCATGCACGAGCTGGCCGGCCTGAGCCGCCAGGAGTACCTCGACGTCTACGCGACGAGCGTCAAGGAGCGTGCCGGCACCGCGCGCGAGCAGGTCCTGCGCGGCAAGGTCACACGCGCCGGCCGCGCCACCTCGGCACGTTAGGATTCGAACGTCCCGGCAGTGCGCCGGGACGGCCCCCACGGCCTCACCCGACAGAACACCGAGGTAACGCCCTTGTCCGAGTCGACCGACTTCGTCGCCCTGCAGGAACCGGACGCGATCGACGGTCTCGACTATTGGCGGACCCTCCCGATCAAGCAGCAGCCCACGTGGCCCGACCCCGCGGCGGCCGAGGCGGCCTCGGCGGAGATCGCCACGCTGCCGCCGCTCGTGTTCGCGGGCGAGGTCGACAAGCTCCGTGACCGGCTCGCCGCCGCTGCCCAGGGCAAGGCCTTCCTGCTGCAGGGCGGCGACTGCGCCGAGACCTTCGCCGGGGCCACCGCGGACTCGATCCGCGACCGGGTGAAGACCATCCTGCAGATGGCGGTCGTCCTGACCTACGGCGCCTCGATGCCCGTGATCAAGATGGGCCGGATGGCGGGACAGTTCGCCAAGCCCCGGTCGAGCGACTTCGAGACCCGCGGCGACGTCACGCTGCCCGCCTACCGCGGCGACATCGTCAACGGCTACGACTTCACGCCGGAGTCCCGCCAGGCCGACCCCCGCCGGCTCGTGCAGGGCTACCACACGGCCGCGTCGACCCTGAACCTCGTCCGCGCCTTCACGCAGGGTGGCTTCGCCGACCTGCGCCAGGTGCACTCGTGGAACAAGGGCTTCGCCTCGAACCCGGCGAACGCCCGGTACGAGCACCTCGCGCAGGAGATCGACCGCGCGATCCGGTTCATGGACGCCTGCGGCGCGGACTTCGACGAGCTGAAGCACGTCGAGTTCTACGCCTCGCACGAGGGCCTGCTCATGGACTACGAGCGCCCGATGACCCGGATCGACTCCCGCTCCGGCCAGGCGTACGACACGTCCGGCCACTTCATCTGGATCGGCGAGCGGACCCGCGACCTCGACGGCGCCCACGTGGACTTCCTGTCCCGCGTGCGGAACCCGATCGGCGTGAAGCTCGGCCCGACGACCACGGTCGACGACATGAAGGCCCTCGTCGAGAAGCTCGACCCGGACCGCGAGCCCGGTCGGCTGACGTTCATCACCCGCATGGGTGCCGGCAAGATCCGCGACGAGCTGCCCAAGCTCCTCGAGGCCATCAAGGGCATGGACGCCAACCCGCTGTGGGTCACGGACCCGATGCACGGCAACGGCCTGACGACCCCGACCGGGTACAAGACCCGCCGGTTCGACGACGTCGTGGACGAGGTCCTCGGGTTCTTCGAGGCGCACCGCGAGGTCGGCACCTACCCGGGCGGCATGCACGTCGAGCTCACCGGTGACGACGTGACGGAGTGCCTGGGCGGGTCGGAGCAGATCGACGAGGCCACCCTCGCGACGCGGTACGAGTCCCTGTGCGACCCGCGGCTGAACCACATGCAGTCGCTCGAGCTCGCGTTCCTCGTCGCGGAGGAGCTCGGCGCGCACCCGTACGTGCGGGCGTAGGCCGCGGTCGCCGGGCCGGGCCGGTGCCGTCGGGTCCGGCCTGACCGTCCGTTCCGCCGAAGCGACAGGTTCCCGCGGTGACCCCGCGGGAACCTGTCGCTTCCGCGTGGGGGACGAGGGCTGTCACCCCGGGACTGTCGCTTCCGCGCGGTGGTTGCGCCCGGTGTCGGCCTGGAGGCGCGTGGCGGCGCCGCCCCGCGCCTCCAGGCCGACGGGTGGCGTCGCCCACCGCCTGCCGTCGGTCCGTCGTCGGCTCCGCACCGTGCCTCCTCCGCGAAAGCGACAGGCTGCCGCCGGAATCCGGCGGCACACTGTCGCTTCCGCGGGACGGATCCGGGCACCTGGCGTCAGGGTGTCGCTTTCGCGGGACGGAGCCGGACCCGTGGCCGCTGGGTGTCGTTTTCGCGGGACGGACCTGGGCCCCTGGCGTCAGGGTGTCGCTTTCGCGTGACGGAGCCGGGCCACTGGCAGCAGGGTGTCGCTCCGGCGGCACCGGACGACCCGGTGGTCCGAGCGCAGCGCGCCGCCGCCCGGTGCGACAGCAGCCGCGGTCCGCGCGCTTACTGCTTGTACGAGAGCGTCACCGTGTCGCCGCGGTACACGGTCGCCCCCGGCGCCGGGTCCGTCGCCTCGACGGGCAGCGACGACTTCCAGTCGTAGAAGCCGCAGAGGATGTTCGTGCAGTCGGGAACGGAGACCTCGAGGCCGAGCTGCTGGAGGGTCGCAGTCGCGTCGTCGATCGTCTTGCCGTGCACGTCCGGGAGGGTGATCGGCGTCGGGCCCTTCGACACCACGACGTCGATCGCGGTGCCCTTGACGACCGGGTCGGCCGCCGGGGTCGCCGACAGGATCTGGCCCTGCGGGACGTCGTCGCTGTACTTGCCCTCCTGGGCGCCGAGCGTCAGGCCCACGGCGTCGAGCGCGGTGGTGGCGGCGTCCACGGTCTTGCCCACGACGTCGGGGACGGGGCCGAGCGACACGGTGAGGGTGACCGGTCCGCGTTCGCCGTAGGTCCCTGCCGTGCCCAGGTCGACGGTCGCGCCGTCGGTCCCGCGTCCGGTCGCCGCGATGACCGTGTCCTTCGTCGCATCGGCGGAGAACTGGTACTGGTCGTCCTGCAGGGTGAAGTCGTCGTCGAGCGCCGCCGTGACGGTCGAGATCGGCTGGCCGACGATGGCGGGAAGCGCGATCATCCGCGGGCCGTCCGAGACGACGATCTGCACCGCGGTGCCCTTCCGGACCTCGCGTTCGGCCGCGGGCTTGGTCGTCGAGACCTGGCCCTTCGCGACCACGGCGTCGAAGCGGGCCCCGGTGGCGCGTGCGGTGTGCAGGCCCTGCGCCTCGATCAGTTGGCGCGCCTGGGACACGGACTTGCCGGCGACCTCGGGGATGCGGACGTTGCCCCACGGACCCGGGCCGAGCGCCCAGCCGATCGTGCCGCCGACGATCGCCACGAAGAGCACGACGGCGAGCACGATCCAGCCGCGCTTCCGGCGCTTCGCGGACTTGTCGGCCAGGCGCTGGGCGGCGGGGGACAGGGCGCCCGGCTGGGCACCCGTGCGTCGGGGACCGGGGGTGTTGCGGCCACCACGGGCGGGTGCCTGGCGCGTGGCGGGCTGGATGATGGTCGTCGCGTCGCCCGAGTCGGCCGAGGACGGGGTGGCGGCACTGCCGCCGGCTGGCAGGATCGCGGTCGCGTTCTCGGGGCGCAGCACGGCCGTCCGGTACTGGCCCGTGGCACGCTGCTGGTCGCCCGCCATGTGGTCGAGCATCTCGCGGGCGTCGCTCGGCCGGTCGTCGGGGTTCCGGGCGGTCGACCAGGCGACGAGGTCGTCGAGCTCCGACGGCACGCCGGGCATCGCCGCGCTCGGCGCCGGGACCGAGTCGTTCGCGTGCTGGTAGGCGATCTGCATGGGCTGCTCGCCCTTGTAGGGCTGCTCGCCGGTGAGCATCTCGTAGAGCATGATGCCGAGTGCGTAGATGTCGCTGCGCGAGTCGGCGGCCCCGCGCGTCACGAGTTCGGGGGAGAGGTACGCGATCGTGCCGAGCAGCGCGGCCCCGGTGGCGGTGTTCGCGGTGGTGGCGCGCGCGAGGCCGAAGTCGCCGAGCTTGATCCGACCGTCGTCGGCGAGCAGGACGTTCTCGGGCTTGAGGTCGCGGTGGACGATGCCGGCGCGGTGTGCCGAGGCGAGGCCGGCCAGGACGGCCCGCAGGATGTCGGTCGCCTGCTCCGGGGTCAGGGCGTGGTGCTCCTGCAGGAGGTCCCGCAGGGTGATCCCCGGGATGTACTCCATGACGATGTAGGCGGTGTCGTCCTCGGCGCCCTGGTCGTACACGCCGACGAGGTTGGGGTGCGAGAGCCGGGCCGCTGACCGGGCTTCCTGGATGAAGCGCTCCCGGAAGGCCTGGTCGTCCGCCAGGTGGCCGTGCATGATCTTGATCGCGACGCGACGCTCGAGCCGGACGTCGGTGGCGAGGTACACCGTCGCCATGCCCCCGCGCGCGATGCGGGAGCGCACGCGGTACCGGTGATCGATCATGCGACCGATCATCGGGTCCGTTGCGGCGTTGGTGGTCATCGGCGGCATTCTACGAATCGGGGACGCACGCACCGGCACTGACGCACCGGTCGTGACCGAATCTCGATCTTGGGGATGACTCGGGTCCGCCGGGCGGCCAGTCGAGGACGGTCACCGGCGGTCAGGAGGCGCGGTCCGCCGTGGTGGCGAGTCCGGGTCAGAGGGACGCGAGCAGGTGCTTCGCCGTGTTCTCCCACTGCGCGTAGGCCTTGGGGTACGCGGACACCTGCACGGCCTGCGCCGCGGTCGCGACGTTCATCGACGACCAGCCGGCCACGTCGAGCAGGCCACGGGTCTTGCCCGGGTTCCCGGTGAAGAAGCGCTTCGCGGCGGTCGCCGGGTCCTGCAGCGAGGCGGCGGAGCCCCATCCCTGGCTCGGACGCTGCTGGAACAGCCCGACGGAGTCGCGGTCGCCGTGCGCGAGGTTGCGGAGGCTCGACTCCTGCATCGCTGCGGCCAGGGCGACGACGATGCCGTGGTCCGGCACGCCGAGCGAGCGGCCGACCGAGACGATCGTCGCCGCGTTGCCCCGCTGCTCTGCGGAGAGCGACGGCCCGGAGGACGGCAGGACGAGCGTCTTGCCGGCGTAGATCGTGCTGGTGTAGCTGAGGCCGTTCGCCGACAGGAGCGACGACACGGAGACGCCGTGCGCCGCTGCGATCGACGCGATCGTGTCGCCGGTCCCGATCCTGACGCTGCCGGCCCGGGCCGACGACGTGGTCGATCCGCCGGAGGACACGGACGCGCCGCCGCCGCGTGCCGCGGTCGGCTGCGCGGAGCCGGCCGTCGGCACGCGCAGGGTCTGGCCGGGGTAGATGACCGAGCGCATCGACAGCTGGTTGGCGCTGAGGAGCGCGGTGGTGGAGACGCCCACACGGGATGCGATACCCGACACGGTGTCGCCCTGCTTGACGTGGTAGCTGCCCGTGCTCGACGTCGTCCGCGTCGAGGCGGTACGGACCGCCGGCGTCGACGCGAGGTGCAGCGTCTGACCGGGGTGGATGATCGTGTTCCAGCCGAGGCCGTTGCGGACCAGGACCTCCTGCGCGGACAGCCCGAAGCGGGCGGCGATGCCCGACACGGTGTCGCCCTGGCGCACGGTGTAGGTGGTGGGGGCCTTCGACGTCGCCGCCACGGTGGTCACGGTGGTCTGCGACGGACGGGCGACGGCGGTGCTGAACACGGGCCGGTCGCCGACGTTGCGGTCGACCGCGCGGTCCTGGTCGACGTGCCGCTTGTGGGCGCTGTCGTCCTCGTGGTGCTGATCGGCGTGTGCGACCGGGCCGGTGAGACCGGCGGTCACCGCGATCGTGCCCGCGAGGACGATGGGCATGGTGGCGAACCGGGCGGATCGTGCGCGCCGGGCGTCTTCGTCTGCAGCGTTGTCCACGGGTGTCTCCTGTCGCGTGCGGTGAGCCGTGCGCGTGCGTGCGCACTCACAGGTGCTGCAACGCTGGCACGGCGCGGTGTCCAAGTCAACCAGAGAGTCGCATGTTCCGTGTGTGACGGATGTGACGAACGAGGCAGTGTGCGGCTCCGGCCCACTTGCGGCAACATGGGGCCTGTGAGTGCTGCACCCGCCGACGACCTGACCCTCTCCGAGCGCTGGCTGACCGTCCCCGAGCTGGTGGACCTGTTCAGCACCAGCCCCGGCCGGATCCACCGCCTGTTCGAGGAGAAGACCCTCCTCGCCGCCCGGGTCGGTGGTGTGCTCCGGGTGCCGATCGAGTTCCTCGAGGACCGGGAGCCCCTGCACGAACTGCGCGGCACCCTCACCGTGCTGAGCGACAACGGCTTCACCGACGACGAGGCGGTCCGCTGGATGCTCTCCGTCGAGGACGCGCTCGGCACCTCGCCGATCGCCGCGCTCCGCGCCGGCCGCAAGGCCGAGGTGCGCCGCGTGGCGCAGTCGCTCCTGTAGCCCCGTCGCTCCTGACGGCCGGTCGCACCTGCAACCCGGCCCCGCGGCCCGCGACCGGTCCCAGTGACGGACGGGAGGCGCGGTGCCGGCTGGCACCGCGCCTCCCGACCGAGGCTCGGTCGCCCTTCTCAGTGGCAGTGCTCCGCGCTGCTCCGGGCGGGGCGCGCCCGTCCGACGACGGCCGCGTCTACGCCACGCGGCGGCTGACCGTGTCGGCCAGGGCGACGAGCTGCTCGCGGGCCGACGGCGTCAGCGGCGCCGCGTCGATGGCGGCCTTCGCCCGCTGCACGTGCCGGTCGATCGAACGCTCGACCGCGGCGACGGCTCCGGACTCGGTCAGGGTCGCGCGGAGCATCTGCACCTGTCCCTCGTCGAGGTCCGGGTCGCCCAGGAGCTCGTCGAGCAACTGGCGGGGGCCGCTCGCGAGCGTCTTGCGGGCGGAGGCGATGAGGACCGTGCGCTTCCCCTCGCGCAGGTCGTCGCCGGCGGGCTTGCCGGTGACCTCGGGGTCACCGAAGACGCCGAGCATGTCGTCGCGCAGCTGGTAGGCCACGCCGAGCGGCAGGCCGAACGCGCGGAGCCCCTCGAGCTGCGCCTCGGTCGCGCCGGCCACGAGGGCGCCGATGAGCAGGGGTGCCTCGACGGAGTACTTCGCCGACTTGAAGACGATGACGCGCTGGGCGCGGACGAGGTGCTCGGCTTCGTCGATGGAGGGCCACGCGGTCTCCTCGTGCACGTCGAGGTACTGCCCCGCCGTGACGTCGAGGCGCATGGTGTGGAACTCCTGCCGGACGATGCGGCCGCGGGCGGGGTCGAGCAGCGCCAGGCCCTCGTCGAAGACCGCGTCGCTCAGCGAGAGCAGGAGGTCGCCGAGCAGCAGGGCGGAGTTCGTGCCGTAGAGGCCGCGGTCGCCGACCCAACCCGACCGTTCGTGCAGGGACTCGAACCGGCGGTGCGCTGCGGGGCGTCCGCGACGGGTGTCCGAGCGGTCCATGATGTCGTCGTGCACGAGCGCCGCGGCGTGGAAGATCTCGAGGGCGGCGGCGACGGTGACGATTGCCTCGGCGGTGGTCTGACGGGAGCCCTCGGCGAGGGGGTCGAACGAGCCCGAGCGCCCGGCGACGGACTGCCACCCCCAGTAGCAGAACAGTGCGCGGAAGCGCTTGCCTCCGGAGAGCAGGTCACGCGCGTACTCGTCGAACGGGGCGAGGTCCGGACTGATGGCGGTGAGCCGGTCGCGTTGGTCGTCCAGCGCCCGGTCGATGCGCGCCGACACGAGGTCCACTAATCGCGTACTCTCAGCCACACTCCCTACCCTAGTGGAGTGGTCGGGACGTAGACTCGACCCACCTCAATCACGCGTCGATCCCAGGAACAGAGGGAACACAGATGCCACTCTCGGAGCAAGAGCAGCGACTCCTCGAAGAGATGGAGCGGAGCCTCTACCAGAATGACTCCGACTTCGTGGCGCGCGTCACACGCCGCCAGGGTCGTCCGAGCTACACGTCGATCACGCTCGGGGTGCTCGGAGCACTCGCCGGTGTCGCGATCGTCATCGTCGGGCTCGTCCTCCGCCAGCCACTGATCGGCATCCTCGGGTTCGTCGTGATGCTCGCCGGCGTCCTGTTCGCCCTGCGTCCCGGCATGCGCGCCCCGAAGGCGAAGGCGCCTCGGTCGGGCAGGTCCTCCGGCCGCCCGTCGCGTCCGGCTGCCGGCGGTGGCAACGGTGGCTCGTTCATGGACCGCATGAACGACCGCTGGGACAAGCGGAACGACCAGAGCTAGCACCACTCCACACTCCTCCACGGGGTCGGTCCTTCGGGACCGGCCCCGTTTCGTGTGTCCGGGGCGGGGACGGGCCCGGAGTCGAGGCCCCGGCCGGGACCGGGGCCAGGGCCGGGGCCGGGGCCGCTGAGATCGCACTCCGTGGCGGTCCTGGCGGCGACGAACTCGCGGAAGTGCGATCTCGGCGAGCGTCCGGATGGCCCGTACCGGTCCGTGCCGGCACGTCCCGGCGCCGCCGCGCCGTCCGGTCGACCCCGGGCTGCGAAAGTCCTCCACTTTCCTCCACGCCCTCCACTCCGCTCCACCGGCCAGCCCTTCCGCGGATCCGCGCGGCCTGGCAGCGGGTCGGGCGCCCCTCAACCGCCCCAGAACGGGGCACGAAGGCGATTCGGGGAGCGTTTTCCTCGGCAGGGGGAGGGGAGTGGAGTAAAGTGGTGCACGCAACGGTCCGGTGGAGCGGAGGGGAGGCCCGACGTGCTACTCGGTACCCATGCCCCGAAGCTCGACGAGAAGGGTCGCGTGATCCTCCCCGCCAAGTTCCGGGACGAACTGTCCGGGGGACTCGTGATGACCCGCGGGCAGGAGCGCTGCGTCGTCGTCTTCAGCGCGGACACGTTCGAGCAACTGCACGAGCGCATCCGCACCGCTCCGATGACCTCGAAGCGCACCCGGGACTACATGCGCCTCTTCCTCTCGGGGGCGAGCGCAGAGACGCCCGACAAGCAGAACCGCGTCACCATCCCGCAGAACCTCCGCGAGTACGCGGGGCTCGAGCGGGACCTGACGGTCATCGGCAGCGGTGACCGTGCCGAGATCTGGTCGACCCCCGCGTGGGAGGCCTACTACGCCGAGGTCGAAGAGGGCTTCGCCGACAACGACGAGGAGGTGATCCCGGGGATCTTCTGATCCGTGGATCGGGACTCCCAGCCGTCCGCCCTGACACACCTTCCCCGGTGTCAGGTCGCATGGATGGGGATCCGGAGCCGCGGCCCAGGAGACGAGGGGCTGCACATGGCAGGACAGGACCAGACCGACGGGGCACCGCGGTTCCCGCACACCCCGGTGATGCTGGAGCGGATCGTCGACCTCTTCACGCCCACGCTCGACGGGCCGGGCAAGGTCGTCGTCGACGCGACGCTCGGCATGGGCGGCCACTCCGAGGGACTGCTCGAGCGCTTCCCCGAGCTGACGCTCATCGGGCTGGACCGTGACACCGACGCGCTCGGCATCGCCGGCGAGCGGCTGGCCCGCTTCGGCGACCGGGTCCGCCTCGTGCACACCGTCTACGACGGCATCGCCGACGCGATCGAGGGCGAGGGCTTCACCGAGGTCCACGGTGTCCTGTTCGACCTCGGCGTCTCGTCCCTCCAGCTCGACCGTGCCGAACGCGGTTTCGCCTACAGCCAGGACGCCCCGCTCGACATGCGGATGGACCGGACCGAGGGGCAGACCGCGGCCGACGTGCTCGCCACCTACGACGAGGGCGAACTGCGTCGCATCTTCCAGCGCTACGGCGAGGAGAAGCTCGCGGGTCGCTACGCCCGTGCCATCGTCGAGCGCCGCGCGACCGCGCCGTTCGAGATGTCGGGTGACCTGGTGCAGGTGCTCCACGACGCGACGCCGGTGGCCGTGCAGCGGCAGGGCCACCCGGCGAAGCGCGTGTTCCAGGCGCTGCGCATCGAGGTCAACGCCGAGCTGAGCGTGCTCGAGCGTGCGATCCCGGCAGCGCTCGACGCGATCGCGGTCGGCGGCCGGATCGTCGTCGAGTCGTACCAGTCACTCGAGGACCGCATCGTCAAGCGGGCACTGGTGGAGCGCACGAAGTCCAGCGCCCCCGCCGGCCTGCCGGTCGAGCTGCCCGAGCACGCCCCCACCTGGTCCCTGATCGTCAAGGGCGCCGAACTGGCCGACGAGGCCGAACGCGCCGCCAACCCACGAGCAACCCCCGTGCGCCTGCGCGCGGCCGAGCGGATCCGGAAGTGACATGAGCACGAACCTCGCACTCGTCGACCCCGCCGTCGTCCCGTCCCGCGCCCCGCGGCCCGAGCGACGGCCGGAGCGCCACGACCGGCCGGAGCTGGTCGAGGTCACGCCGACCCGCGCGCAGCGTCGGGCCCGTCCCCGGATCGCCTACGCCGTCGTCGCCGTGGCGTCGCTCGGCATCCTGCTCCTGGCGCAGCTCGGCATCAGCATGGTGCTCAGCCAGGGTGCGTACACGCTCGACTCCCTCGGTGCCGAGCAGACGAACCTGGCGCGGACCCAGCAGTCCCTGTCGGAGGACCTCCGTGTCCTCGACTCGCCGCAGAACCTCGCCCGGAACGCGCAGGCGCTCGGGATGATCGCGAACTCGACGCCGGTCTACCTCGACCCGCGCACCGGCCGGGTGTACGGGACGCCGACGCCGGCGGTCGCCGACCAGGCCACCGCGAGCACGGAGAACCAGGTGCCGAACTCGCTGCTGGCGGACGTCCCGCTCGCGGCGAAGCAGGGGGACACCTCGACGAGCAAGGCGAGCGGGTCGACGACGGGCAGCGACAGCACGGCGTCCTCCGCTGCCGGCACCGCCACCGACCCCGGGGCGACCGCCGGCGCGGCCGGTGCCGCTGCCGCGGCCGACACCGCCGCGGCCGACACCGGGAAGACGGCCGCCGACACTGGGAAGACCGCAGGCGCCAGCGCGTCGGGCGGGGCATCCTCGACGGCCGACGTAGAGTCCGACGCGAACCAGCTCCAGGCGCCCTCCACCCGGTGACCTCGGGGCCGGGGGAGCCCGAACCAGCTCGCCCCGACGCACCACCGCCGACGCCTCGGAAGGACCGCACCGCGTGACGAAGACGATCCGCAGCCGACGACTGCGCTACAGCGTCGTGATCATCGCCGTGATCGCCCTGGTGGCGGTCTTCGTGATCCGTCTGGTCGACATCCAGGTCGTGCAGGCCGCCGACCTCAACGAGCAGTCGAAGGCCAAGCGCAGCATCCCCGTCACGATCTACGGCACCCGCGGTTCGATCGTCGACCGGAACGGCACCGAACTCGCCGACAGCGTCACTCGGTACAACATCACCACCTCGCCCCGCCTCGTGAAGAATTTCGAGGGCAAGCTCGGCGGGACGCGGATCAAGCAGGTGTCGGTCGAGCAGGCGTTGACCGCGATCGCGAAGGCCTCCGGCGGCGACGTGGGGACGATGCGGAAGAACATCGCCGCGGACCCGAAGTCCGACTTCGCCTACCTCGTCAAGGGGCTCGACGTGAAGCACTACGAGGCCGTGAAGGCGCTCGGCGTCCCGTGGACCTACCCGGAGCAGCAGTCGGCGCGGACCTACCCGACCGGCGCCACGACGGGCAACATCACCGGCTTCATGGGCACCGACGGCGCGCAGGCCGGCCTCGAGTACGCCTACGACAAGTGCCTCGCGGGTGCCAACGGCTCGGAGACCTACGAGCGCGGTGAGGACGGCGTGCAGCTGCCCGGCAGCACCGTGACCACCAAGGAGGCCAAGGACGGCGGCACGCTCGAGACGACGATCGACAGCGACCTGCAGTACATGGCACAGCAGACGATCGCCTCGGCGGCGAAGACGCTGCGGGCGGAGTCCGCGACGGCGACGGTCACCAGCGTGAAGACAGGCGAACTCCTCGCGATCGCGGACTACCCGACGGTCGACCCGAACGACGTCGACGCCACCACCGACAAGGGTGCCTTCGGGTCGCGGGCGCTGACCGCGTCGTACGAGCCGGGGTCGACGATCAAGGCGGCGATCGCGGCGGCGCTCATCGACCAGGGCAAGTCGAGCCCCACCGACCAGGCCACCGTGCCGTACACGCGGTCGTTCCCCTGGGGCGGCTCGATCAAGGACGCCGAGTTCCACGCGACCGAGCACCTGACGCTGGCCGGGATCCTGCAGAACTCGTCGAACGTCGGCATCACGATGCTCGGCGAACGCCTGACGCAGCAGCAGCGGTACGAGTACATGAAGAAGTTCGGGCTGTTCCAGCCGGAGTCGGCGATCGACTACCCCGGCCAGCCGACGATGGACTACGGCTCCACGCCCGACTGGAGCCAGCAGACGAACATCAACTCGATGTTCGGGCAGGGCATCTCGACGACGGCGATCCAGGTCGCGGGCGTCTTCCAGGCGATCGCGAACCAGGGGGTGCGCATCCCGCTGCACTTCGTGAAGGGCTGCGAGACGTCCGACGGCAAGACGATCGACGCGCCCGACGTGCAGCCGACGCGCGTCGTGTCCGCCGCGGCCGCCACGCAGGTCACCGACATGCTGCAGAACGTCGTCAAGGGCGGCACGCTGTCGGGCATGGACCCGATCTCCGGCTACAACATCGCCGCGAAGACGGGGACCGCCGAGGTCGCCGAGGGATCGAAGGGCTACGGCAGCCAGCGCATCATCTCGGTGGCCGGAATGGCACCCGCCGAGGACCCCCAGTATGTTGTCACGGTGACGTTCACGAAGCCGCAGGCGAGCAAGTTCTCGTCCGCCGCGGCTCCGGCGTTCCGAACCCTCATGTCCCAGGTGCTCGAGAAGTACCGAGTAGCCCCCTCCACGTCGCAGGCGAAGCTGTACCCGTCCACGTGGTGAGGAAGAAGGAGCACTTGTCCGCACGGATCCCCCCGGTCCTCCGACCAGAACACCCGACCCCGAGGGCGGTCGCCGAACTCGCGAACGCGTTCGGTCTGCGGGTCGTCGGCTCGCTCGACGCCGTCGAGACGACCGGCGTGACGCTGAGCGCCGCCGAGGTGCAGCCGGGCGACCTCTTCGTCGGTGTGCACGGCGCGAACCGCCACGGCGCGCAGTTCGCGACCGAGGCCGCCGAGCGCGGCGCGGTCGCGGTCCTGACCGACGCCGACGGTGTCGCCCTGGCGGAGCCGTCCGGCCTGCCGGTCCTCGTCGTCGACGACCCGCGCGCGGCCCTGGGGGACGTGTCGGCGTGGGTCTACCGCACGCACCCGGACGAGGCCACGGACCTGCCGCAGCTGTTCGCCGTCACCGGCACGAACGGCAAGACGAGCACCTCGTACATCCTCGAGGGGATCCTCAAGCAGCTCGGGCTCGTCACCGGCCTCAGCTCGACGGCCGAGCGCCACATCGGCTCGCTCAGCGTGACGAGCCGCCTCACCACGCCCGAGGCCAGCGAGATGCACGCGCTCCTCGCCCGCATGCGGGAGAGCGAGGTCCGCGCCGTCGCCGTCGAGGTGAGCGCGCAGGCCCTCAGCCGGCACCGCGTCGACGGCATCGTCTTCGACGTCGCGGCCTTCACGAACCTGTCGCACGACCACCTCGACGACTACGCCGACATGGAGGAGTACTACCACGCGAAGCTCCCGCTGTTCGAGCCGGAGCACGCCCGTCGCGGCGTCGTCTCGCTCGACACGGACTGGGGCCACCGCGTGGTGCAGGACTCCCGCATCCCCGTGACGACGATCACCGTGCACCCGGACGTCGAGGCCGAGTGGCACGTCGACATCGTCGAGGCCCACGCCGCCTACACCGAGTTCCGCCTGACCGGACCGGAGGACCGCGAGCTCACCACCCGTGTCCCGCTCATCGGCTGGCACATGGCCGCGAACGCCGCGCTGGCGATCGTGATGCTCGTCGAGGGAGGCTTCGAGCTCGGCGCGATCGCGCACGCGCTCGAGTCGGGCCACCGTCGCTACGCCGATGAGGACGACGCGGGTGAGCGTGACGGCGGAGCACGCCGCGTGTCCGCCATCGAGTGCTACCTGCCCGGCCGCACCGAGCGGGTCTCGGGGGACCGCGGTCCCAGCGTGTACGTGGACTTCGGGCACAGCCCCGACGCGTTCGAGAACACCCTCGCCGCCGTCCGGCAGTTCACCCCCGGCAAGGTCCTCATGCTGTTCGGCGCCGACGGCGACCGCGACAAGACGAAGCGCGCCGACATGGCCCGCATCGCCGCGGCCGGGTCGGACATCCTCGTGATCACGGACCACCACCCCCGGTTCGAGGACGCCGCGTCGATCCGGAAGACCCTCGTCGACGCCGCCCGCGCGGCCTACCCGGAGCACGAGATCCACGAGGTCAGCCCGCCCGAGGCCGCGATCCGCACGTCCGTCGGCCTGCTCGGCGACGGCGACTCGATCCTGTGGGCCGGACCCGGCCACCAGGACTACCGCGACATCCAGGGCGTCCGCACCCCGTACTCGGCTCGCGACGAGGCCCGCCAGGCCCTCCGCGAGGCCGGCTGGGAGCCGACTGCCGGCCCCGCCGAGGACGACCGATGATCGCCCTGACCCTCGCCGAGATCGCCGCTGCGGTCGACGGCGAGCTGATCCCCGGCGCCCAGGCCACGGACGTCGCCGACCAGGGCGACCTCGTCGTCGACGGGGCCGTCGAGACCGACTCGCGGCTGGTCCGTCCGGGCAGCGTTTTCTTCGCGCTGCCCGGCGAGGTCACCGACGGGCGCCGCTTCGTGCCGGCCGCCACCGAGGCCGGTGCAGCGCTCGTCGTGACCCCCGAGCGCGTCGAGACGAGCGCCCCGCAGATCGTCGTGCAGGACGGCTACGCGGCCCTCGCCGCGCTCGCGCACGAGGTGGTCACCCGCGTCCGGATGGCGAGCGCCGACCGCGTCGACGCCGACGGCCGCCCGGCACCCCTGCGGGTGGTCGGCATCACCGGCTCGAACGGCAAGACGAGCACGAAGAACATGCTCCGCACGATCCTCGAGCAGCACGGGGCGACGATCGCGCCGCAGGGGTCGTTCAACAACCACGTCGGCGCACCGATCTCGATGCTGCGGATCACGCACGGCACCCGGTACCTCGTCGTCGAGATGGGGGCGAGCGGCGTGGGGCACATCGCGAAGCTGGTCGCGATCGCCGAGCCCGACGTCGGCGTCGTCCTCAAGGTGGGCCTCGCGCACGCCGGCGAGTTCGGCGGCATCGAGGCAACGCAGCGCGCCAAGTCCGAGATGGTCACGGACCTGCCGGCCACCGCGACGGCGCTCCTGAACGTCGACGACGACCGCGTCGCGTCGATGAGCGACCTGACGGCCGCGCACGTGGTCGGCTTCGGCACGTCGGCGGAGGCCGACTACCGCATCACCGGCATCGAGACGGACCGCAGTGGCACCCGCTTCACGCTCACCGCGCCTCCCGTCCGTGGTGGCGACAGCCGGCCTGGAGGCACGGATCACCTCCCCGAGACCGTCGACGTCCGCCTCGCGATCCTGGGCGAGCACCACGCGATGAACGCGTCCGCCGCGCTCACCGTGGCCCACCTCTGGGGCGTGCCCCTCGCCGCCGGTGCGGCGGCGCTCGCGTCGATGACGCGCGCCGAGCGCTGGCGCATGGAGCTCCTGCAGGACGGTCCGGAGGGCGTCACCGTCATCAACGACGCCTACAACGCATCGCCCGACTCCACCGCGGCGGCGCTGCGGACCCTGGCGCAGATCGTGCGTCCGGGGGAGCGGACCGTCGCCGTGCTCGGCGAGATGGCCGAGCTCGGTGAGTACTCCGTCGAGGAGCACGACCGCATCGGTCGGCTCGTCGTCCGCCTCGGCATCGGACAGCTCGTGGTCGTCGGCCGCGGCGCGATGCCGATCCACCAGGCCGCCACCCTCGAGGGATCGTGGGACGGCGAGTCCGTGTTCATCGAGGACGTCGACGACGCCGTCCACCAGCTGCAGGACATGCTCCGCCCCGGCGACGTCGTCCTCGTCAAGTCCTCGAAGTCCGCCGAACTGCGATTCCTCGGCGACCGCCTCGGAGGTGTCACCGAATGATCGCCCTCCTGATCGCCGGCGCCGTGTCGCTGGTGTTCACACTGCTGCTCACGCCGTTGTTCATCAAGCTGTTCCACCGCCTCGGCTGGGGACAGTTCATCCGCGACGACGGCCCCCAGTCGCACCACACGAAGCGCGGGACCGCCACGATGGGCGGCATCGTCCTCATCATCGGCGCGGTGCTCGGCTACTTCGTCGGCCACCTGGTCGGTCGTGACTCCGTCACCCTGTCCGGGCTGCTCGTGCTCTTCCTGATGGTCGGCCTCGGTTTCGTCGGGTTCATCGACGACTTCCTCAAGGTCCGGCGACAGCGGAGCCTGGGGCTGGGCGGCTGGGCCAAGGTGCTCGGCCAGGTGATCGTCGGCGTGATCTTCGCGACGATCGCGCTCGTCGTCCCGACGGCGAACGGCAAGCCGCCGGCGTCGACGATGATCTCCGCGATCCGGGACGTCCCGTGGCTGGACTTCATGGCCCTCGGCACCGTGATCGGCACCGTGCTGTTCCTGGCGTGGATCGTCCTGCTCACCGTCTCGACCTCGAACGGCGTGAACGTGGCGGACGGCCTCGACGGACTCGCCACCGGGTCGAGCATCCTGGCGATCGGCTCGTACGTCATCATCGGGTTCTGGCAGTCGAACCAGATCTGCGGCGGCGCCCGGCTCGACGCCAACACCGCGCACGCCTGCTACACCGTGACCAACCCGCTCGACCTGGCCGTCGTCGCGGCCGCGGTCTGCGGCGGCCTCATCGGCTTCCTCTGGTACAACACCTCGCCGGCACAGATCTTCCTCGGCGACACCGGGTCGCTCGGCCTCGGCGGTGCGCTGGCGGGTCTCGCGATCCTCAGCCGCACCGAGCTGCTCCTCGTCCTCATCGGCGGGCTGTTCTTCATCGTCACCGGCTCGGTCATCCTGCAGCGCGCCTACTTCAAGATCACCCACGGCAAGCGCATCTTCCGGATGAGCCCGTTGCACCACCACTTCGAACTGAAGGGGTGGGCCGAGGTGACCGTCGTCGTCCGGTTCTGGATCATCGCGGGGCTCTGCGTCGCGGCCGGTGTCGGACTCTTCTACCTGGAATGGATCGCACGAGTTGGTTGACGCCGCCCCGACGCCCGCCGGTCGCCTCGACGGCCTCGACAGCTGGTACGCCGAGGGCTGGAAGGGCCTGAACGTCGCCGTCCTGGGCCTCGGAGCCTCGGGCTTCTCGGTCGCCGACACCCTCGTCGAGCTCGGCAGCGAGGTCACGGTGTACGCCCCCGAGGGCCCCTCCGACACGGTGGAGCTGCTCGACGTCATCGGCGCACGGTTCGAGCGCACCCCGCTCGACGCCGTGCCCGCGGTGCTGGAGCAGCAGGGACCCGACCTCGTGGTCGTGTCGCCCGGCCTGCCCCCGCACAACGCGACCGTGCAGTGGGCCGTGGCGAACAGCACCGTCTGGGGCGACGTGGAGCTCGCCTGGCGCGTCCGTGACAAGGTCGTGCGCGGCCCGGTCGCCGCGCCGTGGGTGACGATCACCGGAACGAACGGCAAGACGACCACCACGCAGCTGACCACCGCGATGTTCGAGGCCGGCGGCCTCCGCGCCGTGGCGTGCGGCAACATCGGCGTCCCGGTGCTCGACGTCGTCCGTGACCCGGACGGCTTCGATGTGCTCGTGGTCGAGCTGTCGAGCCACCAGCTCCACTACCTGCCGACCACGGGGGACGGCGCCCTCGTGCCGCTGGCCAGCACCTGCCTGAACATCGCCGACGACCACCTCGAGTGGCACGGCTCCGCCGAGGCGTACCGCGCGGCGAAGGCGAAGGTCTACGAGCGCACCGTGATGGCCTGCGTCTACAACACGACCGACGACGCCACGCGTCGCATGGTCGAGGACGCCGACGTCGTCGAGGGGTGCCGGGCCGTCGGCTTCGGCCCGGGCATCCCCGCGCCGGGCGACGTCGGGATCGTCGAGGACGTCCTGTGCGACCGCGCGTTCGCCGAGAACCGGCAGAGCAGCGCGTTGGAGCTGGCAACCGTCGCGGACCTCGAACAGGCCGGGCTGGCCAGCCCGCACATGACCATGAACGTCCTGGCGGCCGCCGCGCTCGCCCGTGCCGCCGGCGTGCAGCCCGCGGCGATCCGCTCCGCGGTGCAGGGCTTCCGCACCGACCACCACCGCACCGAACTCGTCGCGACCGCGGACGGGATCGCCTGGGTGGACGACTCGAAGGCCACGAACCCGCACGCGGCCACCGCGTCGTTGGCGTCGTTCGACAAGGTCGTCTGGGTCGTCGGCGGCCTCTTCAAGGGCGTCGACGTCGACGGACTCGTCGAACGCTTCGGTCCGGACGTCCGCGGCGTCGTCGTGATCGGCACCGACCGCGCACCCGTGCTCGAGGCATTCGCGCGACACGCGCCCGGGGTGCCCGTCCTGCAGGTCGAAGCAGCGGACACTGATCAGGTCATGCCCGAGGCGGTCCGGCATGCCGCTTCGGTCGCGAGACCGGGCGACACGGTCCTCCTCGCCCCGGCCGCGGCGTCGTTCGACCAGTTCGGCTCCTACGCGGACCGGGGGCGTCGATTCGCGGCGGCGGTCCACGAGCACCTGGGAGGCAACGCCGATGGCGACACCGACGGACTTCCCGGCGAACGGGCGTAGCCCGCGCAGCACGGCCGGCAGCACGGCCGGCAGCGCCACCGGAAACGTACCCGGTGCCCGTGGCACGGACGGTGCCCGTCGGCCGAACGGTGCCGTGGTCGCGGTCAAGAACGTCTTCGTCGCCGAGTCGAGCACCTTCTACACGATCCTCGGCGTGACGCTCTTCCTCGTCGTGTTCGGCGTGGTCATGGTGCTGTCCTCGTCGAGCGTCGAGCAGTACGCCGCGACCCACGACTTCTTCGGAGCGGCGTCCCGGCAGGGGCTCTACGCCGTCCTCGGCGTGCCGCTCATGCTCGTCGCCAGCCGCGTCCCGGCGCGGTGGTGGCGGAAGTGGGCGATGCGCCTGCTCGGCGCCGCGCTCGTGCTGCAGCTGCTCGTCTACACGCCGCTCGGCATCGACGTGCAGGGCAACCGGAACTGGATCGGCATCGGCTCGTGGTTCACGGCGCAGCCGTCGGAGGTCGTCAAGCTCGGCCTGGCACTCGGCATCGGCGCGATCATGTACGTCAAGCGGGACAAGATCGACGACTGGAAAGAGGTCTTCGTCCCCGTCGGGATCGCCTCGGTCCTCGCGCTCGGGTTGGTCGTGCTCGGCGGTGACCAGGGCACCGCGATGATCATGGTGCTGCTCGTCCTCGGCGCGCTGTACGTCGGCGGCGCCCGGGCGAAGCACCTGCTCGTCGGGGTCGTGACGATGCTCGTCGTGCTGCCGTTCGTGACCATGGCCTCGACGTCACGGCAGGTGCGCATCAGTGCCTGGCTGTCCGGCTGCACCGACTCGAACCAGTACCAGGACCTCTGCTGGCAGCCGGTCCACGGCATGTGGGCACTCGCCTCCGGCGGGGTGTTCGGCGTCGGGCTCGGCAACTCGAAGGCGAAGTGGTCGTGGCTGCCCGAGGCGGACAACGACTACATCTTCGCCATCATCGGCGAGGAGCTCGGGCTCGTCGGCGCCGTCGTCGTGCTCGCCCTGTTCGTCGTGCTCGCGATCAGCATGATCAAGGTCATCCGCCAGTCCCGCGACCCGTTCGTGAAGACGGTGACCGGCGGGATCATGGCGTGGATCATCGGCCAGGCGCTCGTCAACATCGCCGTGGTGCTCGGCCTGCTGCCGGTCCTCGGCGTGCCCCTCCCACTCATCTCCGCCGGTGGGTCCGCGCTGATCATGACGCTCGTCGCCATCGGCGTCGTCCTGTCCTTCGCGCGGGACCTCCCCGGCAAGAACGCCCTCGCACCCACGAACGGACCACTCCGGTGAGCACGTACCTCTTCGCCGGCGGTGGCACCGCCGGGCACGTCAACCCCCTGCTCGCCGTCGCCGACCGGCTGACCGAGCGGACGCCCGATGCCCGTGTGCTCGTGCTCGGCACCGCGGAGGGCCTGGAGTCACGGCTCGTCCCGATGCGCGGCTACGAGCTGTTGACCATCCCGCGCCTGCCGTTCCCCCGGAAGCCGAACGCCGCGGCCCTGCGCTTCCCCGGTGCGTTCTGGCGCGCGGTGCAGCGGACCGAGCAGCTCATCCGCGAGCACGAGGTCGAGGTCGTCCTCGGCGTGGGCGGCTACGCGGCCGCGCCCGCGTACGTCGCGGCCCGGCGGACCGGCACCCCGATCGTCGTGCACGAGCAGAACGCGAAGCCCGGGCTGGCGAACCGCCTCGCCGCGTTCCTCACCGACCACGTCGGGCTGACCTTCTCGAACACCCGGCTGCGGCACGGCCGCGTGGTGGGCATGCCGCTGCGCCGCGAGATCGAGTCGCTCGACCGCCGTGCGGCCAGGGCCGAGGGGCTCGCCGAGTTCGGTCTCGACCCGGCCCGGCCGGTCCTGCTGGTCACCGGCGGATCCTCCGGCGCCCGGAGCATCAACCGCACCGTCAACCGGTCGGCGGCGACCATCGTCGGGGCCGGGTGGCAGGTGCTCCACGTCGTCGGGGCGAAGTCGGACATCGGGCCGAGCGACCTCGACGGCTACCACGTGCTGCCGTACTGCGACCGGATGGACCTCGCCTACGCGGCGAGCGACTTCGTGGTCTCGCGGTCCGGTGCCGGCATGGTGTGCGAGCTCACCGCCGTCGGCCTGCCGAGCGTGCTGGTGCCGTACCCTGTCGGCAACGGCGAGCAGCGGCACAACGCGAAGGACGTCGTCGACGCCGGGGGAGCGGTCCTCGTCGCCGACGGGGAATTCGACGAGGACTGGGTGACGTTCCAGCTGCTGGACATCCTGCAGGACCGCGCCCGCATCGCCGACATGACGGTCCGCGCCGGCAGCGTCGGGCACCGCGACGGCGCCGATCGGATGACGGACCTCGTGCTCGACGCCGCGAAGCGCGCCGGCACCGGGACGGGCGCGAGCAGCGGGACCGACGCCGGCACCACCAGCACCACGGAGGAACGATGACCATCAAGCCGGACCTGACGCAGCCGATCCCGGACGACCTCGGCACGGTGCACTTCGTCGGCATCGGCGGCTCCGGCATGAGCGGCATCGCGCGGCTGTTCCTCGCCGCGGGCCACCGTGTGACGGGCAGCGACTCCCGCGAGACCGCCACGACGGGCACGATGCGCGAGCTCGGCGCCGAGGTGCACATCGGCCACGACGCCGCGAACGTCGGCGACGCGGACACGATCGTCGTGACGAGCGCCCTCTGGCCGGACAACCCGGAGCTCCTCGAGGCACAGCGTCGCGGCCTGCCGGTGCTCCACCGGTCGCAGGCCCTCGCCGCCCTCATCGCCGACCACCGCCTGGTCGCGGTCGCCGGCGCGCACGGCAAGACGACCTCGACGGGCATGATCGTCACCGCCATGGTGGAGCTCGGGCTCGACCCGAGCTTCGTCAACGGCGGTGTCATCCAGTCCCTCGGCACCAGCTCGGCGCCCGGGTCGAGCGACCTGTTCGTGGTCGAGGCCGACGAGTCCGACGGCTCGTTCCTGCTCTACGACGTCGCGGTCGCGCTGATCACCAACGTCGACGCGGACCACCTCGACCACTACGGCAGCGAGGACGCATTCATCGACGCGTTCGTCGAGTTCGCCGCGAAGGCGTCCGAGCGGATCGTCATCTCGAGCGACGACGCCGGCGCGAAGCGGGTCACCGCCGGGGTGCGGCAGCGGGCGGACGCCCCCGAGGTCGTCACCTTCGGCGAGGCCGCCGACGCCGACGTCCGCATCGAGGGCGTCACCGAGTCCGCGGGGGTGGAGGTCGACTTCCGGGCAGCCGGCACGGCGTACCACCTGACGCTCCGCGTCCCCGGTCGCCACAACGCGGTGAACGCCGTCGGTGCCTTCGCGGTCCTCACCGGCCTCGGCGTGGCCCCGGCCGACGCGATCCGCGGCATCGAGGCGTTCGGCGGGACGCAGCGTCGCTTCGAACTGCACGGCGTCGAGCGCGGTGTGTCGGTGTACGACGACTACGCGCACCACCCGACCGAGGTCGCCGCGGCGCTCAAAGCCGCACGGAACGTCGTCGGCGACGGTCGGATCATCGCGATCCACCAGCCGCACCTGTACTCGCGCACGCGCTTGATGGCGGGCGACTTCGCGAAGGTCTACGAGGAGCTCGCCGACCACACCGTCGTCCTCGACGTGTACGGCGCGCGCGAGGACCCGGAGCCCGGCGTCACCGGCGCCCTGGTCCAGGAGCGCTTCGCCGACCAGTCCCGCGTCGAGTTCCTGCCCGACTGGGACGAGGCCTCGGCCCGTGCCGCGGCGGTCGCGCGTAACGGCGACATCATCATGACCCTGAGCTGCGGCGACGTGTACCGCATCATCCCGCAGGTCCTCGAGGCGCTGTCCCGGTGAAGCGTCCCGAGGGGTTCGACGAGCGTCCGGTCCAGCCGGACGCGTCGGCCGACGACGCCTCGGCGCCGCGGCAGCGCCGTGCCCCGCTGATCCCGCGGCGTCGCCCGCGCGACCCGGCTCCCGACGGCCTGGAGGCGCGCCCCGACACCGCCGGGTCGGTCCCCGTCGACGACACGGCCGGGTCCACCGCCGACGCGCCCGCCACGGCAGGGGCACCGGACGCGTCCGGTGCGTCGGCCCGCGACCGGGCCGGCGCCTTCGCCGGTGCGGCCGGACGCCGGCTGAACGTGGGCTTCTCGACCGTGAAGGACCGGCTCCGCGAGTACACCCCCGACGAGGACCACCCCGGGTCGCACCCTGCTCCGGGCGTCGCGCACCGCAGCGACGGGGTGCGGGGCGCGGACACGGGTGCGGTCGTCGCCGACCTCCACGCGGACGCGGCCCACCACGACGAGCACGAGACCCCGATCGGTGCCGGCGTCCGTGCCGCGGAGACCGCCCGTGAGGCACGGGTGGCGAAGCGCCGTCGTCGGCTCCTCGAACGCGCCGAGGTCCGTCGCTTCACCCGGCGCAGCCGGCACCGTCGTGCCTGGTGGATCACCGGCGCGAGCATCGTCCTGGTCTTCGGCGTCTCGATCCTCGTGGCCGTGTACTCGCCGCTGATGGCCCTGCAGACGATCGAGGTCAAGGGCACGAACCGTGTCGACGACGCGCAGCTCCGTCGGGCGCTGTCCGACCAGATCGGCACGCCGCTGGCACGCGTCGACTTCGAGGAGATCAAGCGGGACATCGCGGGCTTCCCGCTCATCGAGAGCTACGTCACCGAGGAGGCGCCGCCCCACACCCTCGTGGTGACGGTCACCGAGCGCACCCCGGTCGTCGCGGTCCGGTCCGGGAAGTCGTTCGACCTCGTCGACCCCGCCGGCATCGTCGTACAGTCGTCGCCCACGCAGCCAGCGGGCATGCCGGTGGCCGACATCGGCAGCGCCAGGCTCGGGTCCCCGGTGTTCCGCACCATGACCGAGGTCGTGCTGGCGCTGCCGTCGGCCGTGCGCACGCAGGTCACGAGCGTGCGGGCGTCCACCGCCGACGACGTGACGCTGAGCCTGAAGGACAAGTCGACCGTGGTCTGGGGCAACCCGGACGACTCCGATGCGAAGGCGGCGCTGCTCGCGGCCCTCGTGAAGGACCACGCGGCACGGAACCCCGGGGTCGTCGTCGAGTACGACGTGAGTGCGCCGGACAACGGCGTGATCCGCGCGGCGAAGTGACCTCGACGAGATTTGCGCGACGCGATCGACGACACGCGGCGTGGCGGGGCGACAGTGCGCGGACGGCACCCGTAGCGTCGGTGCGAGCACCACATCTACCAGCATTGCCCCTGAACTTCAAGTAGAGGTTGAGGGTTCGACCGGAGGCCCGACTGACGTGACCACGAACCACAACTACCTCGCCGTCATCAAGGTCGTCGGTGTCGGCGGCGGCGGCGTGAACGCCGTGAACCGCATGATCGAACTCGGCCTCCGCGGCGTCGAGTTCATCGCCATCAACACCGACGCACAGGCCCTGCTGCTGAGCGACGCCGACGTCAAGCTCGACGTCGGTCGCGAGATCACCCGTGGTCTCGGCGCCGGCGCGGACCCCGAGGTCGGCCGTCGCGCCGCCGAGGACCACGCGGAGGAGATCGAGGAAGCCCTCGCCGGCGCCGACATGGTCTTCGTCACCGCGGGTGAGGGCGGCGGGACCGGTACGGGTGGTGCTCCCGTCGTCGCCCGCATCGCGAAGTCGATCGGTGCGCTCACCATCGGTGTGGTCACGAAGCCGTTCAGCTTCGAGGGCAAGCGCCGTCAGTCCCAGGCCGAGAACGGCGTCGCCGGGCTCAAGGACGAGGTCGACACGCTCATCGTCGTGCCGAACGACCGCCTGCTCGAGATCAGCGACCGCGGCATCTCCATGGTCGAGGCGTTCGCGACCGCCGACCAGGTGCTGCTCGCCGGCGTCCAGGGCATCACGGACCTCATCACGACCCCCGGGCTCATCAACCTCGACTTCGCCGACGTCAAGTCGGTCATGCAGGGTGCCGGTTCCGCGCTCATGGGCATCGGGTCCTCGCGGGGCGCCGACCGTGCGATCAAGGCGGCGGAACTGGCCGTCGCGTCGCCGCTGCTCGAGGCCTCGATCGACGGTGCGCACGGCGTGCTGCTGTCGATCCAGGGTGGATCGAACCTCGGCATCTTCGAGATCAACGACGCCGCGCGACTGGTGCAGGAAGCCGTGCACCCCGAGGCGAACATCATCTTCGGTGCGGTCATCGACGACACGCTCGGTGACGAGGTCCGCGTGACCGTCATCGCCGCGGGCTTCGACGGTGGCGAGCCGCAGCAGCAGCAGAAGGAACGTCGCTCGAGCTACGTCGACCCCGACGCCGGCGCGACCGTCCCGGTGGCGAGTGCCGGCACCGGCGCGATCGAGGACTCCTCCTCGTCCGCCCCGTCGTGGGCCTCGCAGGAGCACGCCGCCCCGGCGCAGCGCGCCGCGGACCCGGCCTTCGACGACGACGACGACGAGCTCGACGTCCCCGACTTCCTGAAGTAACAGCTCGTTGCCATCCGATCCGCGCCTCCCGTCCGCCTCGTCACCCGACGACGGACCGGAGGCGCGTCTCGCGTCCGTCCGGTCCGGCATCGCCGACGCGGCGCGGGCCGCGGGGCGGTCGGCCGACGACCTGACGCTGGTCGTCGTGACGAAGTACCACCCGGCATCGCTGGTGCGGGAGCTGTCCGCGCTCGGCGTCACGGACGTGGGGGAGAACCGCCACCAGGAGGCGCAGGCGAAGGCCGCGGAGCTCGCGGACCTGCCGCTGACGTGGCACTTCGTCGGACAGCTGCAGTCGAAGAAGGCCCGGCAGGTCCGCCGGTACGCGCACGTCGTCCAGTCGCTCGACCGCGACTCCGTGGTCGACGCCTTCGCTCCGACGGAGGCCGAGCCCGAGCCGCCGGTCGTCGACGGCTTCGTGCAGGTCAACCTCACCGACGACCCCGGTCGCGGCGGTGTGCAACCCGACGCGGTCGAGGCCATGGTCGCCCGCGTGCTCGCCACGGGCACGATCCGGCTGCGCGGGGTGATGGCCGTCGCGCCCCTCGACGAGGAGCCCCGTGCGGCCTTCGCGCGGCTCCGGTCGATCTCCGAGCGTGTGGTGTCCCTCGCGCCGGACGCCACGGACATCTCCGCGGGGATGAGCGGCGACTACGCCGAGGCCGTCGCGGAGGGCGCGACACACCTCCGGATGGGGACCGCAATCACGGGAAACCGGCCGGTCGCGCCCTAGCCTCGTCCCAAGGGCACCCACGAGCACGAACCCCGGAGGAACCATGGCCAACCCGCTGAAGAAGACGATGGTCTACCTCGGCCTCGCCGACGAGGAACTCGAGTACGAGGACGAGCAGCCGCAGGAACCCGCGCGCCAGCAGCAGTCCCGTCAGCAGGCCGCGCCGGCGCAGGCCCCCGCAGCCGCCCCCGCCGTGCAGGAGGCCCCCGCGGCCGCACCGGCACCGGTCGCGGCGGCCACTCCGGAGCCCAAGACGCACAACCACCAGCGCGGCGCCCAGGTCACCCCGCTCCGCCGTTCGCAGACGGCCCCACAGAAGGCAGCACCGGTCCAGGAAATGAACGAGATCCTCACCGTCCACCCGCGCGAGTACAAGGACGCACAGTCCATCGCCGAGAGCTTCCGCGACGGCATCCCCGTCATCATCAACCTCTCGCAGATGACCGAGGCGGACGCGCGTCGCATGATCGACTTCGCCTCCGGACTGTCGCTCGGGCTCTACGGCAAGATCGAGCGCGTGACCAACAAGGTCTTCCTGCTCTCCCCGGCCCACGTCGCAGTGAGCGGCGAGGCGCCTGAGGTAGAGTCCGACATCGAGGCGAACTTCTTCGCCCAGTCCTGAGTCCCTCAGGCCCACCCGCCCCGTGAGCGTCGTCACGTGACGACGCACACCCGAGCCGAGCGAGCCCCATCGTGTCCGCGATCTTCACGATCCTGTACTTCCTCCTCCTGCTCTACTTCTTCACGATGTGGGGGCGGTTCGCGCTCGACATCGTGCAGGCGTACAACCGGTCCTGGCGGCCGCGCGGGGGACTCCTCGTGGTCTCCGAGGTCGTGTACACCGTGACCGATCCGCCGATCCGCACCGTCCGCAGGGCGCTCCCGCCGCTGCGCATGGGACCGGTGGCGCTCGACTTCGGGTGGACGATCGTCATGCTCGTGGTGATCATCGCGATGACGATCGCCCGCGCACTCATCTAGTCCGGACAGGCCGCGACACGCGCCACGCGCAGGTCATGGTCACGGTTCCGGGCCGCCGTCGGTGTACGGTGGTCGGGATCGATGCTCGCTCCGGCACAGCATCCGCACCGCAGGGCGCGACTGGTACATTCGGTCGCACCCGTAGCGGTTCCACACGTTCAGCAGTTCTATTGAGGTGACGGCAATGGCTTTGACGCCGGAAGACGTAGTCAACAAGCGGTTCCAGCCGACGAAGTTCCGCGAGGGCTACGACCAGGACGAGGTCGACGACTTCCTCGACGAGGTCGTCGTCGAGCTCCGCCGCCTGACGGCCGAGAACGACGAGCTCCGCCAGCGGCTGCAGGCGGTCGAGACCGCTCCGCAGCAGGCCCCCGCGGCCGAGCAGCCGGCCCCGACCCCCGAGCCCGAGCCGGAGCCCGCCCCCGTGGCCGCCGCGCCGGAGCCCGCTCCGGTCGCCGCCGCCGCCCCGACCTCCACGGTCCCGGCCGACGAGGACACCGAGGGCACGACCAACCTCCTCACGCTCGCCCGCCGTCTCCACGAGGAGCACGTCCGCGAGGGCATCGAGAAGCGCGACGCACTCATCGCCGAGGGCACCGCGCAGGCCGCTCGCCTGGTCTCCGAGGCCGAGGCCAAGCAGCGCCAGATCATCGCCGACACCGAGAACACCAACCGTCAGCGTGTCGCCGTGCTCGAGCAGGAGCAGCGTCAGCTCGAGGGCAAGATCGACGAGCTCCGCACCTTCGAGCGCGACTACCGTGCGCAGCTCAAGAGCTACATCCAGGGGCAGCTCTCCGAGCTGGACGGGTCGGGCACCGAGCAGTCCGGGCTCACCCCGGCGCCGGCATCGGCGCAGGGCTTCGGCAACTGACGTTGTCGCGACCCGCATCACGAGCGAAGGTCAGTGCACGCGCTATCGCGGCACTGGCCTTCGCCGCTGTCATCGTGGTGGCGCTCGACCAGGGCGTGAAGGCCCTCGTCGTCGCGAACCTGCCCTACGGCACCGTCGTCCCCGTGCTCGGCGGCGCACTGCAGCTGCTGTACGTGCGGAACCCCGGTGCTGCGTTCTCCTTCGCGGTGAACATGACGTGGGTGTTCTCGATCGTGTCCACCGCCGTCGTCGTCGCGATCATCGTCTTCGCGCGGCGCATCCGCTCGATGTGGTGGGCGCTCGTGCTCGGCATGCTGCTGGGCGGCGCGCTCGGCAACCTGCTCGACCGACTCTTCCGTGAGCCCGGCTTCGGTCGCGGCCACGTCGTGGACTTCATCTCGACGCCCTGGATGATGCCCGCGATCTACAACATCGCCGACTCGTTCATCTGCGTCAGCATGGTGATCTTCGTGCTGCTCGTCGTCTTCGGCGTCAACCTCGACGGTTCCCGGGCGCTGTCCGCCAAGCAGCAGCGTGCCGCCGACGCGGCCGCCGCGCAGCGCTCGGATGCTCCCGACGCGTCCGGCACCGGACCGGTGGACCCCGGCACGCGGCACGCGATGGGCGCCGCCGAGGACCCCCGTGCACCGCGTGACGGGCGTGACGCCCTCGGGCACGACGCGACGTGAGCGAGCAGCGCAGTCTGCCCGTGCCGGACGGGCTCGCCGGCGAGCGTGTCGACGCGGCGATCGCCAAGCTCCTCGGGTTCAGCCGGTCCTTCGCGGCCGACGTGGTCGCCGCCGGCGGTGTGCGTGTCGACGGGGCCGTCGTCGACAAGTCCGACCGCCTGCACGCCGACTCCTGGCTCGAGGTCGAGTGGACGCCGAAGGAAGCGCCCCGCATCGTCCCCGTCGAGGTCCCCGGCATGACGGTGGTCCACGACGACGAGGACATCGTCGTGGTCGACAAGCCGATCGGCGTCGCCGCCCACCCCTCGCCCGGGTGGGACGGCCCCACCGTCCCCGGAGGACTCGCCGCCGCCGGCTTCACGATCGCGACGTCCGGCGCAGCGGAGCGGGCGGGCATCGTGCACCGACTCGACGTCGGCACGTCCGGCCTCATGGTGGTCGCGAAGACCGAGCTCGCCTACACGCACCTCAAGCGCGCGTTCAAGGAGCGCACGGTCGACAAGGTCTACCACGCGCTCGCGCAGGGGCACCCCGACCCCACCTCCGGCACCATCGACGCCCCGATCGGACGGCACCCGTCGAGCGACTGGAAGTTCGCGGTCACCGCGGACGGCAAACCGAGCGTCACGCACTACGAGACCCTCGAGGCCTTCCGTTCGGCGACGCTGCTCGAGGTGCACCTCGAGACCGGTCGCACCCACCAGATCCGGGTGCACATGGCGGCGACGCGGCACCCCCTCGTCGGCGACACGATGTACGGGGCGGACCCGGTGCTCGCAGAGGAGCTCGGGCTGACGCGCCAGTGGCTCGACGCCGTGCGGCTCGGGTTCGAGCACCCGCGGACCGGCGAGTGGGTGGAGTTCCAGGCCTCGTACCCGGACGACCTGCAGCGCTCGCTGGAGCGCATCCGCGCCGCCTAGTCGCCGTTCCCCGAGACGGCCGGGAGGCGCGGGGCGGCGCCGCCCCGCGCCTCCCGACCGTCGCCGGACGCGTCCACCGCGGCCCGCGAGCGGGAACGGTCGGGTCACCCCCCACGACCCGACCGTTCCCGCTCACGGCGTGCTCACCGAGCCGCGGCCCCGACCGGTTCCGGAGCCGGTGCCGCCGGCGTGCCGCTGTCTCGCTGGCGGCCGGGCAGCAGGAACGCCATCCCGGTCGCGAACGCCGTCACGCCGATCGCCCACCAGAACGCCTGCTGGAAGGCCGCCGCGGGGGCCACCGTGCCTCCGGCACCACCGCCGTGCGCGGCCCCGGCGAGGACGACCGCGAGGACCGCCGTGCCGAACGCACCACCGAGCTGCTGCGCGAGGCGCGTGATGGTGCTGGCGTGCGGCATCTCCGACCGGTCGAGGCCGACGAAGCCGACCGCCATGACCGGGATCATCACGGCGCCGAGTCCGAAGCCGCGCACCACGAGGACCGCGCCGACCCACCAGGCGTTCGTGTCACCGTCGGCGAAGGCGAACGGGACCGTGGCGACGAGGACGATCGCGAAGCCGACGACCGCGACCGTCCGTGCGCCGATGCGGTCGGTCAGTCGTCCCGCGAGGGTGCGCGAGAGGAGCGTGCCCACGCCCTGGGGGATGAGCAGCAGACCGGCGCCGAGCGCGTCGACGCCGCGGAGTTCCTGGAAGGACAGGGGGAGGAGGAGCATGCCGCCGTAGAGCGCCGCCCCCATCAGGAACATGAGCGTCGACGCGGCGGCGAGGGGCCGGTGCCGGAGCAGGACGAGGTCGACGAGGGCAGCAGGGCCGCGACGGGTCGCCCGGAGGACGAAGGCGACGAGGAGGAGCACGCCGAGCGCGAGCGGTACCCAGGCGTCGGGACGCGCGAAGCCGTCCGTGCGACCGGCGTTGCTCAGGCCGAACAGCAGCCCGACGACGGCGGGGGAGAGCAGCAGCAGACCGACGACGTCGAGTCGCGCGGACCCCACCGGTCCGTCGGCGGGGATCCACCGCCACGCGAGGACGAGCCCCACGACGGCGAACGGCACGTTCACCCAGAACAGCCACGGCCAGCTGCCCGCTCCGAGGATCAGGCCGCCGATCACCGGCCCGAGGATCGGGCCGAGGGCGGTCGGCAAGGATGCGATCGACATGAGCCTGCCGACGTCGCGTCCACCGGCCGCCTGCATGAGCAGCGTGGTGAGCAGCGGCAGCATCGCGCCGGCGCCGACGCCCTGGACGACCCGGAACGCGATGAGCGCCGAGACGTCCCAGGCGAGCGAGCACAGGACGCTGCCGAGCAGGAAGACCACCAGTGCGGCCGTCCAGAGCCGTCGGCCGCCGACGCGGACCTGCAGCCAGCCGACGAGCGGCACGGTGACGCCCATCGCGAGGAGGTAGCCCGTGCTCACCCACTGGATGGTGTCCACACTGGCGTGCAGGTCGTGGCCGAGGGTGTGCAGTGCGACGCTGACGATCGTCGAGTCGAACAGCGGGGCCATCGCACCCACCACCAGGGCGACCGCGAGTCTGACGAGGTTCTTGTCCATAGATACGCTCCCGTTTCTTGTTTCGCGTCACGCTAGTTCGACGCGCTAAGATACGCAAGTGGATCTTGCGAAGACGAGGCGTCGTGGGGCCGAGCTCGAGTCGGCGCTGCTCGACGCGGCCTGGCAGGAGCTCGAGCGCGTCGGGTACGCCGCCCTCACCTACGAGGCTGTGGCGCTCCGAGCCGAGACGTCCAAGCCCGTGCTGTACCGCCGGTGGCCCACCAAGGTCGACCTCGTCCTCGCTGCGATGCAGCACGCCGGACTCTTCGAGCGCCGCCCGCTGCCGGACACCGGCACGCTGCGCGAGGACGTCCTGACCGCCCTGCGGGACTTCAACGTCGCCCGGTCCGGCTTCATCACGGTGATCAACGTCTACATGGCGAGCATCAACGCCGACACCGGCCTCACCCCGGCCCAGCTGCGGACGCGGCTGCTCGGCGACCGGGCGGACGTCTGGCGGGTGCTCCTGGAGCGTGCAGCGGCGCGCGGCGAGATCCCCGCACGCGACTGGCCGTCGGGGCTCGCGTCGCTGCCTGCGGACCTCATGCGGCACGACCTCGTGATGACGCTGCAGCGTGTGCCCGACACGCGGCTCCTCGAGATCGTCGACGACATCTGGTTGCCGCTCGTGCGCTGAGGACCGGCGCCCTCGGGGGTCGGCGCGACGTGGTTTCGTCGCCGGTCGCGGTTAGGCTGTTCACGCCCCGCAGCAGCTCCTTCGAACCGGAGGTTCCGTGTCGGATACCGACTCCTTCGTCCACCTGCACGTGCACAGCGAGTACTCGATGCTCGACGGTGCCGCCAGGCTCTCCGACCTCGTGGCGGAGACCGCCGCCCAGGGCATGCCCGCCGTGGCGGTGACCGACCACGGCAACATGTTCGGCGCGTTCGAGTTCTGGAAGGCGGCGAAGGCCGGCGGCGTCAAGCCGATCATCGGGACCGAGGCGTACATCACGCCACGCACCCACCGCTCCGACAAGACCCGTGTCCGTTGGGGTGACGGCGGCGGTGACGACGTGTCCGGTGCCGGCTCGTACACGCACATGACGATGTTCGCCGAGAACACGACCGGCATGCACAACCTGTTCCGTCTGTCGTCGAAGGCCTCGCTCGAGGGCTACTACTTCAAGCCCCGCATGGACATCGAGCTCCTGCAGGAGTACCACGAGGGCATCATCGCGACGACGGGCTGCCCGTCCGGCGAGATCCAGACGCGCCTGCGCCTCGGGCAGTACGACGAAGCGCGGCAGGCCGCGGCGGACTACCGCGACATCTTCGGCAAGGAGAACTACTTCGCCGAGGTCATGGACCACGGGCTCGAGATCGAGCGCCGGATCATGAGCGACCTCATCCGCCTGGCGAAGGACCTCGACATCCCGCTCGTCGGCACGAACGACCTGCACTACACGCACTCCCACGACGCCAAGTCGCACGCCGCGCTGCTCTGCGTGCAGTCCGGCTCGACCCTCAACGACCCGAACCGCTTCAAGTTCGACGCCGACGAGTTCTACCTGAAGACGCCCGCGCAGATGCGGCACGTCTTCCGCGACAACCCCGAGGCCTGCGACAACACGCTGCTCATCGCCGAACGGTGCGACGTCGAGTTCGACACCGCGGCGAACTACATGCCGAAGTTCCCCGTCCCCGAGGGCGAGACCGAGCACTCCTGGTTCGAGAAGGAGGTCGCGAAGGGGCTCGAGTACCGGTACCCGGGCGGCATCTCGCGCGAGGTGCAGGAGCGCGCCGACTACGAGGTCGGCATCATCAACCAGATGGGCTTCCCGGGGTACTTCCTCGTGGTCGCCGACTTCATCAACTGGTCGAAGAACAACGGCATCCGCGTGGGCCCCGGCCGTGGTTCCGGCGCCGGCTCGATGGTCGCCTACGCCATGCGCATCACCGACCTCGACCCGATCCGGCACGGTCTGATCTTCGAGCGGTTCCTCAACCCGGACCGCGTCTCGATGCCCGACTTCGACGTCGACTTCGACGACCGGCGCCGCGGTGAGGCGATCAAGTACGTCACCGAGAAGTACGGGTCCGAACGCGTGGCGCAGATCGTCACGTACGGCACCATCAAGGCGAAGCAGGCGCTGAAGGACTCGTCCCGTGTGCTCGGCTTCCCGTTCGGCATGGGCGAGAAGCTCACCAAGGCGATGCCGCCGCCCGTGATGGGCAAGGACATCCCGCTCACCGGGATCTTCGACAAGGACCACCCCCGCTACAAGGAGGCCGTCGACGTCCGGACCGTCGTCGAGACCGACCCCGAGGCGAAGACGGTGTTCGACACGGCGCTCGGCCTCGAGGGGCTGAAGCGCCAGTGGGGCGTGCACGCGGCCGGCGTCATCATGTCGAGCGACCCGCTGATCGACATCATCCCGATCATGAAGCGGGAGCAGGACGGCCAGATCGTCACGCAGTTCGACTACCCGGCAGCGGAGTCGCTCGGCCTGATCAAGATGGACTTCCTGGGGCTCCGGAACCTCACGATCATCAGTGACGCCCTCGACAACATCAAGACCAACCGAGGGATCGACCTCGACCTCGAGACGATGGGCCTCGAGGACCCGGAGGCCTACGCCCTCCTGCAGCGCGGTGACACCCTCGGCGTCTTCCAGCTCGACGGCGGCCCGATGCGCGGCCTGCTGCGCCTGATGAAGCCGGACAACTTCGAGGACATCTCCGCGCTCATCGCCCTGTACCGTCCGGGGCCGATGGGTGCGAACTCGCACACGAACTACGCGCTCCGCAAGAACGGCGAGCAGGCGATCACGCCGATCCACCCGGAGCTCGAGGAGCCCCTGCAGGACATCATCGGCACGACCTACGGCCTGATCATCTACCAGGAGCAGGTCATGGCCATCGCGCAGAAGGTCGCCGGGTTCTCCCTCGGCCAGGCGGACATCCTCCGCCGTGCGATGGGCAAGAAAAAGAAGTCCGAGCTGGACAAGCAGTACGCGGGCTTCGAGAAGGGCATGCAGGACAACGGCTACTCGGCCGCTGCGATCAAGACCCTCTGGGACATCCTGCTGCCGTTCTCCGACTACGCGTTCAACAAGGCCCACTCGGCCGCCTACGGCGTGGTCTCCTTCTGGACCGCCTACCTGAAGGCGCACTACCCGGCCGAGTACATGGCGGCGCTGCTCACGTCGGTGGGCGACGCCCGCGACAAGCTCGCGCTGTACCTGAACGAGTGCCGTCGCATGGGCATCAAGGTGATGCCGCCGGACGTGAACGAGTCGATCGGCTTCTTCGCGGCCGTCGGTGACGACATCCGCTTCGGCATGGGCGCGATCCGCAACGTCGGGTTCAACGTCGTCGACGACATCGTCAAGGCCCGCACCGAGAAGGGCGCGTTCGAGTCGTTCCACGACTTCCTGCGGAAGATCCCGATCTCGTCGACGAACAAGCGCACGGTCGAGTCGCTCATCAAGGCCGGAGCCTTCGACGAGTTCGGCGACTCCCGTCGGGCGCTCGTCGAGATCCACGAGGGTGCCGTCGAGGGCGCGGTGAAGGTGAAGCGCGACGAGGCCAACGGCAACGTCGGGTTCGACTTCGACTCGCTCTTCGCCGAGGTGGCCGAGGAGTCCCCGGCGGCGGCCGCGGTCTCGCAGGTCCCGGACCGGCCCGAGTGGTCCAAGCGTGACAAGCTGGCGTTCGAGCGCGACATGCTCGGGCTCTACGTGTCGGACCACCCGCTGGCCGGTCTCGAGATCGAGCTCGCGAAGCACCAGTCGATCACCATCGCCGACCTGATCGGCGCCGACGACTCGGTGGAGGGCGAGACGGTGACGGTCGCCGGCCTGCTGACGAGCGTGCAGCACCGCGTGGCGAAGACGAGCGGCAATCCCTACGGCATCGTCCAGATCGAGGACTTCGGCGGCGAGATCGGCGTCATGTTCCTCGGCAAGACGTACCAGGAGTTCGGTCCGTCGCTGGTGGCGGACTCGATCGTGGTCCTGCGTGGTCGCGTGAACGTCCGCGACGACGGCAAGGCGTTGCACGCGGTGAGCATGTTCCAGCCGAACGTCGGCGACGCGATGGGCTCCGGACCGCTGACCCTCAGCGTGCCCGAGCGGCAGGCGACGACGACGACGGTCACCGAGCTGGCCGCGGTGCTCAGCCGCCACCAGGGCGAGACCGAGGTCCGGCTGAAGCTGCTGAAGGACGACGTCGCGCGCACGTTCGAGCTGCCGTTCCCGGTGAACCTGACGCCGGACCTGTTCGGTGAGCTGAAGAGCCTGCTCGGGCCGCGCTGCCTGGTGTAGGAGCGCACCCGTGGCCGGTCACCGGATCTTCGCGACGCCCGTCGCTGCGGTCTACCCGCACTACCTCGCGAAGGTGGAGCGGAAGGGGCACACGAAGGAGGAACTCGACACCGTGATCACGTGGCTGACCGGCTTCGACGGTCAGGAGCTCGCTCGGCACCTGGCCGAGGGGACCACCTTCGCGGACTTCTTCGCGGCAGCGCACTGCAACCCGGCTGCCGAGCGCATCACCGGGGTGATCTGCGGGGTCCGGATCGAGGAGCTCGAGGACCCGCTCATGCGGCAGATCCGCTGGCTCGACAAGCTCGTCGACGAGGTCGCGAAGGGGCGTCCGATGGAGAAGGTCCTGCGCAGCGCGTGAGCCGACCCGGTCCCGAGGTGCTCCGTGCCTTCGCCGTGGACGGCGAGCCGCTCGGACGGCTGACCGGTGGCCGCGGACTGACGTGGCGCGCCGGCGACGTCGTCCTGCGCCCCCACGACGGCGCCGCCGAGACCGACTGGCGATCGGGTGTGCTCGCGACGCTCGGACACACCAGCGGGTTCCGCACGCCACGTCCGGTCGCCACGCGCGCCGGAGGCTGGCGTGCCGACGGCTGGGAAGCGTGGGAGTGGCTGCCCGGAGCCGCCGACGAGACGCGCGTCGAGGACGTCGTCCGCACCGGCGCGGCCTTCCACCGCGCCGTCGCACACCTCGAGCGACCGGCCTTCCTCGACGCGGCCGACGACGCCTGGAGCCGCGCTGACCGCATCGCCTGGGGCGAGGCACCGCTGCCGCGCGACCCGACGCTCGAGCGCCTCGGCGCCGCCTTCCGCGCCGTGTCGTCGCCGTCGCAGCTCGTCCACGGCGACCTGCTCGGGAACGTGCTGTTCGCGGCGGGACGGACGCCCGCCGTCATCGACTGGGCGCCTTACTGGCGGCCCGCCGGTCTCGGTGCGGCCATCGCCGCGGTCGACGCGGTCTGCTGGCACGGTGTGCCGCTCGACCGTCTCGACGCACTCGGTGACGGTGCAGCCGAGTGGTCGCAACTCCTGGTGCGGGCGCTCACGTTCCGCATCGCGACGCTGCACCTGCTGGGCGCGTGGGACGCGGGAACGGCGGACCGGCACCGTCCGGTGGTCGACGCACTGGTCTGAACCGGCCGGTCGACGGCCTGGAGGCGCGTGGCGGCGCCGTCACGCGCCTCCAGGCCGTCCGTGGGTGCCGTCGAGGTCCGCGCGACGAGCGCGCGTCAGGCGCCGCGACCGGTGATCGCGCGGATCCGTGCGACGATCCTCGGGTTGCGTGCGCCGAAGGTGAGCGCGGTGAGGCGTCGGACGGAGACCGTGGCGCGGTGCACGAGCAGGCCCGTCGCCTCGGCGATGTCCGAGACGGAGTGCCAGCGCGCCCGCAGGGCGGCCGGGTCGATCTCCGTGCCCGCGGCCATGCGGACGAGCCGGACCAGGTCGGCGCCGTCGTGCCACGAGGTGCTCTGGTTCTCGAAGCGCCGCAGGATGCGGTCGATCGCGGAGGCGCGGTGGTTCGCGACCGCGTGCGACCACCGGACGTCGTGCGACACCGGGTCGACGAGGATCCACCGGGGAGCGTTGGCGTTCAGGGCGGACAGTTGCGCGAACGTCGTCAGCGCGCCGAGGGCGACCGCGACGTCGAAGATCTGCCGCGGACGACCACCGACGGCGATCGCGGCACCCGGGAACGCCTGGCGCGCCGCCCGGATCTGCGACTTCGCCACGATGACCGTGACGACGAGGTCCTCGGGAGCGGCGGCCAGCGTGCTCCGGATCCTGGCGACGACCTCGGCCGTCAGGTCGGCCGGCACGTGCAGCGCGACCCGCACGACGTCGTCGTCGGGCAGGAACGCGTCGGCGAACACGTCGACGGCGTCCCGGTACCGGGCGAGGAAGAGCGCGATGGCGCCGCCGTAGAACGGGTAGCGCTCGAGCAGGATGCGCTCGTGCTCCAGGCGGAGGGACGGACCCCGGTCACCGCTGAAGCTCGTCGAGCCCGTGTGCAGGACCAGTGCGCGGTTCGCGAGCACGGAGGTGAAGCCGTGCTCGTTGATGCGGAGGCAGAAGTCGTTCTCCTCGCCGTACCCGGGGGAGAAGACCTCGTCGAAGAGTCCGAACCGGTCCACCATCTCGCGGCGGATGAGGAAGCAGAAGCCCATCGCGACGGGGGAGACGGTGTACCGGGGCAGCAGGTACTTCGTCCGGCCGTGCAGCTCGCGGGTCCGGCGCGGCGCGAGCGTGGCGCGGGGGTTGCGGCGGGCGTACGGGAAGGACGCGATGGTGGCGTTGTCGCTCCGCGCGCAGACGACGCCGATCGCGTCGTCCGAGGCGAGCACCGCCGTCATCTCGTCGAGGAAGCCCGGCATCGGCACGGTGTCGCTGTTGAGCAGCAGGACGTCGTTCCCGGTGTCGTCGAGCTCGAGCACGGCGCGGTTACAGTTGCCCACGAAGCCGAGGTTCCGCGGGTTGCGCGTGTACGCGAAGCCGGGGTGGTCTCCGACGAGTTCGAGCACGCGGGCCTCGATCGCGTCGACACGGGGCCCGACGTCGTTCGCCAGCAGGACGCGGTCGACCGAGAAGTCGACCGTCTCGAGCAGCGCCTCGATGCAGCGTTCCAGCCCGGGGAGGTCGTCGTAGATCGGGACGACGATCGTGACGGGGCGGCGGTCGCGGGTCACCGACGAGCCAGCTTCCTGACCACGACCCCGGGACGGGCGAGCAGCCGACCGACGGCGCCGGAGCGCGACCGGACGCGGTTCGCCAGGAGTCCGACCGCGGCGCGGGCGCTCGTCGCGCCGAGGGAGGCGTAGGCACCGGGTAGTTCGAACCAGTACCGGGCCGCCTGGGGGAGCCGGTAGCCCTCGGTGCCGACCAGCGCGGTCAGTCGCGCGATCGCGGCCGCGTTGTCGTGACCGGCACCGGTGACGGCGGCGAGCCGACCCGGGGCGGCCGCACCGTGCCTCCTGGCCGTGTCCGGGTCCGCCGCGTACCCGGCGAGTGCGTCCGCGAGGGCCCGCACGTCGTCGGCGTCCACCAGCGCTCCGGTGACACCGGGTTCGACCAGCTCGGCGCTGCCGCCCTGCCGGGTGGCGACGACGGCCTTGCCGAGGGTCATGTACTCGGCGGTGGTGCGACCGAACGCCTCGATCGTGGACGGCGTGATGCAGACGTCGGCCGCCGCGATGTACGGAGCGGGGACGGACTGTTCGCCCGTGAAGACGACGTGGTCGGCGACGCCGAGCGCGCGCGCCTGGTCCGTCAGCCGCTGGTCCTCACCCGGGTGCTTCCAGCTGCCGACGAAGCAGACGCTCGCGGTGACGCCGCGCTCGCGCAGGGCACCGAGGGCGTCGACCACGCGGTGCTGGCCCTTCGACTCCTCGACGCGACCGAGCACGGTGATGCGGAGCCCGGGGTCCGCCTGCGGGAACGGCGGGACGACCGGAGCGTCGTCCCTCGTCGCGAGGAGGCGCTCGGTGTCCACCGTCGGGTAGGCGACGGAGAGCTTGTCGGCGGGGATGTACCTGGCGAGGTGCGCCCGCATCGCCTCGGAGTTCGTGACGACCGCGCCGGCCATGAGGCCGATGTCGCCGAGCACCCCGGCACGTCCGGTCTGGAACTGCAGGCCGTGGTCGAGGTCGCCGTACTCCCGCACGAACCACGCCTGGGGGATGCCGAGCACCGCAGCGGCGAAGGAGGCCCACGGGGCGACGAGCGTGTTCGTGACCACGAGGTCCGGTCGGTCGCGTTCGTAGCGACGGATGATCGCGTTCACCGCGGCGTAGTCGACGGTGGCGAAGGCGGCGCGTTCCGCTGCGGGTGCCGGCTGCGGACTCGGGAGTGCCCAGCCGCGGAACCGGAAGGCGTCGTAGGCCCACCCGCGCTCGTCGAGGGCCTCGATGAACTTGCCGCGGGGCGCCTTCGTGACGAAGGTCGGGGTCATGGACGGGTCCTGTGCCTGCCAGTCCTCCACGAAACGCAGGAGTGACCGCTCAGCCCCACCGAGGTTCACCGGTGCGGTGGAGTGGTTGGCGAAACTGACGAGCACCGTGTCAGCCTACAAAGGTTTGGGCGAGTCTTCGTCATATCGACGCACTCCGGGGGCTGGTGTCACCGCTCCCGGCGTGCATCCTGCAACGTGTGTGCGAGAATGCCTCGTCCCCGATTCCCTGTGAGGAGCGCCCTGTGGCGCCCCGGAGGAGCCAGCACCCGAAGCATGACGTACCTGAACGAGCTCATGTCCTCGCGCGAGTTGCTGGCGAACCTCACAGCCCGCGAGGTCAAGGGCAAGTACCGCCGCACGGTCTTCGGGCAGCTGTGGTCGCTCATCAACCCGCTCGCGACGATGCTGATCTACACGATCGTGTACTCGTTCATCTTCCGGGCGCGGCTCGAGGTCGGGAACCCCAGCGGACTGAACATCTACCCGCTGTGGCTGATGTGCGGTCTGCTGCCCTGGATCTTCGCGCGCAACGTCATCAACTCCGGCATGACGTCCATCGTCGCCAACGGGTCGCTGATCAAGAAGGTCTACTTCCCACGGATGACCCTGCCGCTCGCCGCGGTCGGCTCGTTCGGGTTCACCTGGCTGGTCGAGATGGGCGTGCTGCTCATCGCCCTCGCGATCGCCGGGTCGAACTTCTGGATCTACCTGCCGGTGATCGCCCTGACGATGGTCTTCCTCGCCATGTTCGCCGCCGGCCTCGGACTGATCCTGTCGATCGTCAACGTCCACTTCCGCGACATGCAGCACCTCGTCGGCATCGGCCTGCAGATGTGGATGTACCTCTCGCCGATCATCTACCCGCTGTCGCTCGTCGAGAGCGCGGCGAACAAGTCCGGCAACCCGTGGATCATCCACGTCTACAAGCTCAACCCCATCGAGCGGTTCTCCGAGGTCTTCCGCAACCTCATGTACGACAACCGCCTCCCGAACTGGACCGACCTGGTCGCGTGCGCCATCGCTGGATGCGCCTCGCTCGCACTCGGCTACTTCGTGTTCTCCCGCAACGAGAAGAAGCTGGCCGAACTGCTGTGACCGATGCCGCCGTTACCGTCGAGAACGTCTCCAAGCGCTTCCGCATGTACAAGGAGCGGAACGACTCGCTGAAGAGCATGGTCATGCGCGGGAAGAAGTCCGTGCACGAGGACTTCTGGGCGCTCAAGGACGTCTCCTTCGAGGTGCCGCAGGGCACCACGTTCGGCCTGATCGGCAAGAACGGATCCGGCAAGTCGACGCTGCTCAAGTGCCTCGCGAAGATCCTCTGGCCCGAAGAAGGTTCGATCACCGCGCGCGGCAAGCAGGCGTCGCTGCTCGAGGTCGGGTCCGGCTTCCACCCCGAGCTGAGCGGACGCGAGAACGTCTTCCTCAACGGGTCGATCCTCGGCATGAGCCGGAAAGAGGTCACCCGGAAGTTCGACGAGATCGTCTCGTTCTCCGGCGTCGGCCACTTCATCGACCAGCCGGTGAAGAACTACTCGTCGGGCATGTACGTCCGCCTCGGCTTCTCCGTCGCGGTCGCCGTCACGCCGGACGTCCTCGTCGTCGACGAGGTCCTGGCCGTCGGCGACGCGACCTTCCAGAAGCGCTGCCGCACCAAGTTCAAGGAGATGAAGGAGGAGGGCCGCACGATCATCCTCGTCTCGCACTCGATGAACACGGTGAAGGACATGTGCGACGAGGTCGCGTGGCTCAACGAGGGTGAGCTGAAGATGATCGGCAAGACGAACGACGTCGTCAAGGCGTACAACGAGACGGTCTGAGCCTTGGGGGCCGGGGAGTGAGCCACGCAGTGTCGCCGACGGCGACCGGGACCACCTCCGCTCCTCGATCCGTTGCGGTCGACGCTCTGCGGGCGATCGGGGTCGTCGCGATCGTCGCCGGACACAACTGGGGAGGCCGCGAGTGGGTGAACCCACTGCTCTACACCTGGCACGTCCCGATCTTCTTCGTCGTCACGGGCTACCTCTGGAAGCCCGGTCGCACCACGTCCTTCGAAGCCAAGCGTCGCGCTGAGACGCTCCTGATCCCGTACGTGGTCTGGCTCGTCGTCGTCACGGTGGTCTGGTTCGCGGTGCGGCACGCCATCGGTTGGCCGATCACCCGCGACCTCGTGACCGATGTTGCGAAGGGTGGTTGGTACGCAGCTCGGCCCTACTCGGCCTACTGGTTCTTCACCGCGCTGTTCTTCGCGTGCGTGTTCGTCCGGTTCACGGAGCGCGTACACGCCCTGCTGCCGTTCTTCGTGGCCATCCTCGGCGTGATGTGGGCGACGGTCGACGCCGGGTCGGTCGCTCACCTCTGGGAGGGCATCGGACTCGCCGTCCCCGCGATGATCTTCATCGTCGCCGGGCAGCTGTTGCGCCAGTACCGAAGCACCGTGACGAAGCCCCTCGCGACCGGCATCGTGCTCGCCGTTCCAGCCTTCCTGCTCGGCGCATTGGGCGTGCTCGCACCACTCAACATGAAGAGTGCCGCGCTCGGGTCACCGGTGGCGAGCGTCTACATGGCCCTCGGTATCTCGCTGGGCGCGATCCTCATCGCCGAGGCCCTCGAGCAGTACTTGCCGAATCCTGTCCGCCGGACGATCTTGTACGTCGCACAGCTCTCCGTGCCGATCCTCCTGCTGCACACCCTGGTCACCCAGCTCCTGAGCGTGCTCGGGTACCCGGCAACGAAGTGGACCTTCCTCGTTGCCTACCTGGTGCCCTTCGGCATCGCCGCGCTTCTGCGCCTCACCCCACTGCGTCGCTTCACGCTCTGACTGCCGCCGGCGCGGACGGAGTCCGTCGCGCGCGTGCACCCAGGGCGCTGCGTTCGTCGCCGAAGTTCAGCCGGGCGCGTTCCGTCGAACCTCGATCATCGCCGCGACGATGCGTTCTCGGTTCCGACCATCCCGAGCCGAGGAGATCGCGTGGGGAGGATGGAGGTGCCCGTCGGGCATCACGGGTACCCGCTCGGACTCGGTCACGCCGCCGTCGATTCTCGGACCGACGGAGTGGTTGTCATCGCGGTCCCGTCACCGCTGTCGATCGGACGGCCAGCCGGCTAGCGCGGGAGAACCGTCGTCTCGGCGCTCTGCTCGGACATCGAGGGCTCCTGCGTTCGCGGCGCACCCTCGATGGAGAGCATCGCCTCGAAGACTCGCCTCCGGTTCTGTCCGTCTGCGGCCACGAAGGCTGCGCGTTCGCGCTCCAGGTAGACGGAGTCAGGCGTCCATGCGTTCGATGCCTGTGCAGCCAGTGACGAGACCACCTCCGAAGCACGTTCCACCACGGGCCCGAATCCGTCATGACGGTGGTCGAAGTACCCAGGACGTCCGACGTGCAACCCGTTGAAGAAGTCTTTCCTGTCGAACTGGAAGTAGGTGATCGGGATGTTGAGCAGGGCGGCGTCGAAAGCCACCGACGTGTAGTCCGTGACGAACGCGCAGGCGCGAGCGAGCACGTCCTGGACGTTGTCAGTAGCGAATGAGAGGACCTCGACCGACGACGGGACACCGAAGTCGTCGAGGTACGGCTTCATGTTCGGGTGCGGCATGAATGCGATCCGCTTGCCGCGTGCTGCCGCGATCTCGTGCAGTTCTGGCGACGACAGCAGTTCGCGGAACGCTCGAGCGTAGTCGCTGGTCTGGAAGTCCGGGTGCTTGAGTCGCTCGTTCGAACCCTTCACGACTCGACCGACCAGGGACTGACGCCATGTCGGCATGACCACGATGAGGTCGCGCTCGGACGCCGGTACGGCGGCGCGGCGCCGGAGCAGGTCATCGTGTCGAGGAAGGCCTGTGAGGACGACCTCGCGGTCGCTGAACTTGTACGGGCCGACGCCGGCGATGGCCTCCTTCTCCTGCGGCGTGGACGTCACCAGGACGTCCACGTCCTTCTCGTTCAACCAGCGGGAGAGGTCGTTGTGGATCACCCCGTGCTGCAGGAAGGTGAACGCGAAGCGCTCGCGGCCGAAGTCTCCTCGCGCAAGTGGGTGAACGACGTAGTTGTCGATGTGGGAGGAAGCGAGGTGGGATGCGTGGAGCATCAGCGAGTGCCAGTCCTTCGACCGGTAGTCGATGAGTCGGAACCCCTCCGCTTCGAGGCGTGCCCAGTCGTGGGAGGTCCTGGACAGGACGAACCACGAGTTCACCTCCGGATGGTGCTTCTGCATCCACCGGTACTGGTGTTCAGCGTTGTCGTTCGCGTCCGTGTCCCGGTCCATGAAGACCCAGGCGTCCTGGAACCGTGCGCGAGCTGACTTCGACCGCGCCCGCCAGATGACGGGCCGGACGCGTCGTTCGCGCTTGCTCAAGTACCGGTCTCGCAATCCCCGCGCTTCGGCCTTCACGAGCTCGAGCCGTCCGCTCGTGAGGTTCCAGCGATCGGCGTCGCGCTTGCGTTGCGCGATGATGTGCGGGTCGAGCATGGGCTTCGTCAGGGACTGCGGCAGCGCGGTCTCTCCTCCTCGAGAGAACGATGCGGTGCGCCCGTCGAGAGTGGCCGTCATCAATTGCCCTCGGGTCAGCCAGACGACACGGCGTCGAGCGAGGACCCGTCCGTAGAACGTGACGTCCTCCACGGTCTCGTAGACCGGGGAGACCGTGACTTCGTCGACGATCCAGTGCTCCACCGGCAGTTCACCCGTGAACCAGTAGACGAACTGCACGAGCTGGTGGCGCTCGTCGACCGTCGCCAGCTGCACGGAGTCGGGTCGGCGGGGATCGTTGCGATATCCGTAGAGGAGAGCTTGACGAACGGAGAACGGAACCCAGATGGATGAGAACGCTCGGATTGCATCCGGACTGATGTACTGCAGGATCTGTTCGGCCAACTCGTGGAACTCGCCCAGCACGTCTTTCGGCGCTCCCGCGGTCGCCGACCGCGCCGATTGCTCGTTGCGGTAGTACCAGACCAGGTCGTAGAGGACGGTGTTCTCCACCCAACGCGGAACCGGACCGATCGCAGCCGCTTCCTTGAGCAGGTCGAGTTCGCCGTAGCGGAGGACGTTCGTGTACTTCTCGGGCTTGTCGTACCCGCCCTGGACAAGCGAGGAGTTGTCCGAGCGGATGCGGTAGAGGTACTTGGCTGACGCCATCAGACCGATGTGATGCGTCCGACTGCGCAGGAGGTAACGACCAACCGTGTGCGCGTCTTCGAAGGTCGGGCGGATTCGAGAATCGAAGGTCAGATCGTGCTCGCGGAGGAGAGCGGTGCGCATGAATGCGTGGTTGACACCGAACTGCGTCACCGGGTCGAGGTTCATGTTGACGACCCGGGACCCCTTCTCGAAACGCTTCCGCGAAGGGTGGTTGTCGGTGATGACTCCGTCATCATCTGTCTTCATGAGATGAGCGGCGACGAGCGTCAGCTCGGCCCGGTCGTGCAGCTCGATGAACTTGATGACCTCGTCGAAGTAGCCGGGGTCGAATGCATCATCGGGGTCAGGGAACGAGACCCAGGTCCCCGCCGCCTCCCGCAGGCCCGTGTTCCGCGCTCCCGCGAGTCCATGGTTCTCCTGGTGGATCACGCGCGCGTTGAGACCACGACCGGCGAGCCAGGTCTCGATGATCTCCCCACTGTCGTCGGGAGAGCCGTCGACGACGAACAGGAACTCAACAGAGTCGAGCGAGTTCGTTTGTGCCGTGATGGATCCGAGGAAGTCCGGGAGGTACCGAGCAACGTTGTACGTCGGCACGACGGCGGTGATCAGGGGCGGGGAGGCGTGGGCTTCTCGCGGCATGTCGAACTCTCTTTCAGGCAACCTGAGTAGTCTATGCGTCCCTACAGCCGTCGATGGCGGTCACGCGCTACGTCGTGCTCGGCACCTTGAGGAGGGTGCTGATCAGGTTGTGGTCGGACGCAAGTACTGAGGTGCCCGGGTTCCAGCGGTTCTCGAACTGGGAGCTACCGGACATGCCCCGCGTCAGGATGTAGTCGATCCGCAACCCGTCCTGGTTCACGTCGCTCACCTGGGTGGAGGGCGCGGTCAAGCCGTTGTAGGTGGACTTGTCCGTTCCGATCCTCCGCAGGGACGCAGACGCGTCGTAGAAGCCTCCTCGGACGAGCGTCGGCTGCGCGCCGTTCGTCTGATTCTCCGGGTAGCGATGGTCGTTCAGGTCACCCGCGAAGATCACGGGAAGACCCGACAGCGTCGCGCGCGAGGTCGTGAGGTTCGCCAGCGAGGCGAGGACCTGAGTCGAGTTGGTCCCGAGCAGAGACTTCTTCAGCGTGCCGTAGGAGGAGGACGGCAGAGCGTAGTGCGCTGCTACCACGATGAAACGGGTCGAGGGCTGAGCGCGCACCGCGAAGACTGCCCAGGGAATCGAGGTCTCCTTCGCGGTCGACTGCGGATACGTGCGGTAGTCCTTGACACCGCTCAAGTAACCCTGGCTTTCCAAGGTCAGTCTCGAAGGGTTGTACAGGATGCGAGTTCCACCCTCGGTGGCTCCGCTCGGAGCGGCGCCACTGTACGTGAGCTGCAGGTTCCCGAGCCGCGCGTCGAGGTCTTGGTAGGCCTCACGGTTCGTGGTCGAGCCCGACGGTCCACTCGCTTCCTGCACCGACAAGACATCTGGGGCAGCGGCAGTGATGTTGGACACGAGCGCAGCCGCTCGGGTGGACCAGGGTTTCCCGGACGCTGGCTCACATCCGGAGCACATGACGTTGTAGCTCGAGACGCGGAGGTCGACGCCGTTGCTGGCGGGCGTCACCGGCGTCGGCCAGGCGTGCACCTGCGGCGACTTCCGGACGTAGGTCGTGTCGTAGTACGTGTTCCTCGCCTGGAGTCGGACGTAGATGGGATTGCCGAAAGCCGTCGACGTGAGGTCAGCAGCACTCATCGGCACGTCGTAGCTCCAGGTGCTCTTGCTGCTGAAAGCCGAGAACCACGAGCTGTAGTGCTCGGTCCAGCGGTCTGGCACGCGGTTCTCGTTCGGTCCGGCAGACCACCGGACGCGGTAATCACTGGCGTTGGGCACAGACGCGAACGTGACCCGCACGCCCGTCTTGGTAGGAGTCGCGGTCACGGAGCCGAACTGCCCGACGGATTGCGGCTTCAGCTTGACCTGGAGCACCGTCGAGTACCGGCCCGATCCCGCCGCGTTCTTGCCTGCCACGACGAAGTAGTACGTGGCTGCCGGAGTCAGTGACCCGACGGACAACGTCGTTCCCGTCGTGGAACCCCACGTGGGGTTCGAGAAGTTCGACTGGGTGGACCACTTCGCGGCGTACGAGGTCGCGCCGCTCGCCTTCGCCCACTGGATCGTCAACGACTTGGTGTTCCAGGTCTGACCGGTGACCTTGACTCCGGTGACCTGTGACGGGACGGACGCCGCCTCAGCCGCTCCCGACCCGGCGATGCCCGTGACCAGCGCAGCGCACACTGCGACCACGGTCGCCAGCGTGAACCGATGCTTGAGTCGCGCAGTTGAACGCATGATGCCCCCTTCGACCAAGCGAGGATATGTGTGGGGCCGCAAGAAACCAACACCCCCGAGCAGGTGCGTGAAGCGACCAGCGCGATCCGGCGCACCACTGCTGTTAGCGTCGCAGGCGTCATGAACTCGAATCCCATCGGCTCCGCTCGACCGCTCCTCTCAGTCGTCGTTCCGGCACGCGACAGTGCGCCGTGGCTCGGCGAAGCGCTCGAGAGCATCCTCAATCAAGAGGTACCTGATCTCGAGGTGCTCGTGGTCGACAACGGATCGACCGACGGCACCGCGTCCGTGGTTGAGGACATCGTTTCTCGCGACCAACGAGTGCGGTGGATAGGGTCCGAGGCTCGATCCGCCGGCTCGGCGAGGAACGACGGCGTGCAGGCTGCGAGGGGCGAGTTCCTGGTCTTCGCGGACGCGGACGACATCGTGCCCGACGGCGCCTACCGCGCCATGCTCGATTCGCTCGTGTCGAGTGGGTCGGACATGGTGATCGGTGACCACCTCAAGTTCTCCGCTGATCGGACCTGGAGTCCGACCCGCCGCTGGTACCGGTTCGATTCGCCGCGGAGCGGGCTCCGGCCTGAAGAAGCACCCGCGCTGCTCTCCGGGCGGCCCTGCTGGAACCGCATGTTCCGTCGATCGTTCTGGGACGGTGCTGCACTCCGCTTCCCGGAGGTGCAGAGCGTCGAAGACATCGAACCGATGACTCGTGCGTTCATCGAAGCGCGATCGATCGATGTCGTGCCGAACTGCGTGTACCTCTACCGCGACCGGGGGGACACGACTTCGCTGTCCGTCCGGGCGGACGCGCCGGCCACCGTGCGGTACCTCGAGCAGGAACGAGCCTGCGCCGCCCTGGTACGGGAGCAGCCAGCGCTCCGAGCGCAGCACGGCGAGATCGTCCTCGACGCGGACGGCTGGTCCCACCTGCACCGCTTCCTCTCGACGAATCCAAGCGACGATGACATCGCAGCGGTCGGGCAAGCGGCCGCTGCGTTGCTGAGCGAGATCCCGATCGACGGTCTTGCTCGGGTTGCTCCGATCCGCCGTGCCCTGTGGCATCTCGTCCTCGGCGGTGAGTGGTCAGCGGCGCGCTCATTCGTGCTGCGGAGTTCGGGCGAGTCGGAGACCGACCGTCTGGCTTCGTGGCTCGACGCCGTGGCGTCGACCCAGCGGTCCGATGCGGCGAGTGCGGGTGCCCTTGCCGTCGAAGGATTGGTACCGGCGTTCGTGAACGGCGCCGAGGGGATCCCGGTGGCGTGGTTCGTGGACCGGGTCACCGCGATCGCTGATGTCGAGCTGCCGCCCACGGGCTCCGCCCTGCCGGACGCGATGATCGCCGCGCTGCGCGCAGCGGAGCCCGTCGCTGTGCCGATGGTCTCGGCCTTGCGCCGGGTACTACCACTGGTGATCGACCGTGTGGAGGCCTCTGCTCGAGGACTGGTCGTCGGCGGTAGCGCCGACTTGTTCGGCTTGGAGGCCCTCGGTACCTTGGGACTCACCGGCCCGAGCGGTGCGTCGACAACCCCGTTGCACGAAGTTCCGGGCGGGTGGCGCGCAGATCTGACGGACGAGGGGCTCACACCTGGGCGCTACTCGGTCTCGGTGTCCTTCGATGGTGTGACGGGAAGCTTCCCGGTCGTCACGGCGCGGATGCCGCTCCCTCCTGTGGACGAGGATCTTCCGATGCAGCCCCTTGCGGACCGGAAGGACGGCTGGCGTTTCCTCGTCGATCTCCGCACTCCACGGCGTCGAGGTGTCGCAGGACTTCTCCGGGCCGTCCGCCGAAGAGTTGGATGATTCTCCGGTCGACTGCCCTCGACGACATTGACGCTCGGGCACTGCGCCTTCGCGCACGACGACGAGCGGTGAACGGGTGCGGAGTGCCGAGTACCCCACAATTGTCGGGTGCGGCGTTCCCTTCCCCTCCTGCTCGTCCTCGGGCTGCTGGCCGCGTTGGTCGGTGCCTTCGTGATCATGCCCGCGTCGACGGTGACCGAGCCGCCTCGTGCAGCGGAAGCGACCAGGACGGTGGCACCCCTGCGGGTCGCGATCGTCGGAGACTCCCTGTCCGCTGGCCGGTCGCGGTTCCTCGGCAACGGTCTCGACGACGAATCCTGGATGTCCTACGCCAACGGAGACGGCATCGAGTTCGTCGGAGGGTGGGCTCGCGCTGGCGCCACACCGGACGAGATGGCGGCGGCGGTCCAGCCCATCCCGGACGTGGACGTCCTGGTGATCCTCGCTGGTACGAACGCCGTCCGGACCGGCAGGACGATGGCGCAGGAGACCGGGGCGTACGAGCGCATCGTGCGGGTCATCCGACCGAAGCGGGTGCTCGTCTCGTCGATACCGCCGTACCGGGCGCACGCCGAGGCCGCGTTGCGGTACGGCGAGGCCCTCCGCCGCTTCGTGGGTGAGCGCGGGTGGGAGTGGATCGACCCGTGGGCCATCGCACGCGACGGCGACGACTGGGCCGAGGGCTTCAGCACGGACGGCACGCATCCCGCCGGCCCCGCGCAGTACGAGGTCCTCGGCGAGTCGTTCCGGCGCCTCATCCTCGAGACGCGGATGCTCCCCTCAGCGCTCAGCTGACACCGCAGCGCCGAGCTCGTCGAGCAGCTCCGCGTACCGCCTCGACCGCGCGAACGGCGCCAGCCGCCGGCTGAACTCGTCGGCGCCGTCGGCGGACCCCGGACCGCCGGCGAGCACCGCGGCGAGTGACGCCGCAGCGTCGGCCGGGTCGAACCACCGGATCCACCGCTCGTCCCCGAACTCGGCTCGCAGGTGGGGTTCGTCGGGTAGCACCGACGGCACGCCGAAGGACGCCGCCAGGTGCAGGCTGCCCGAGTTGAGGACACGTCGGTACGGGAACACGGCGGTATCTGCGGCGCGGAACCACCGCTGCACGTCGACGTCGTCGACGTGGTCGTGTTCGCGGACGGCCCGGAGGTCGTCCCCGAGCAGTGCGTCGATCGCGGTCCGGTCCGCGTCGGAGGTCCGGCCGGCCAGCAGCAGGACGGGCCGGTCGGCGGGGGAGATCCGACGGGCGGCCTCGACGAGCACGTCGAGTCCCTTGTACGGCCGCATCTGCCCGAACGCCAGGACGGCGTGGTCGTCCGGAGCGAGGCCGAGGGACGCGCGAGCCTCGTCACGCGTCTGAGCGCTCGGGTAGACGCCCTGGTAGCTCGGGTGCGGGATGTGCACGATGCGAGCGGCGTCGAGGTCGTAGTGCGCAGCGACGGCGGAGGCGGTGGCACGGTTCATCACGTGCACGGCGTCGGCGGTGTCGGCGAGGTACCGGTCGAGCTCCAGCTCGAGCTCGAGGTGCCGCGCGTCGTGGGGGAGCACGTTGTGGATCGTCCAGACGACACGGGCACCGCGCGCGCGGCCCGCGTCGACCGCCGTACGGAACCGGTCGAGCCGTGCCCGCGCCTCGTCGAGGTCGTCGTCGGCGCGCTGCACGATCGGGGAGGTCCAGTGCATGTGGAACACGTCACCGGTGCCGAGGTGACCGAGGTGCTGTTCGAGCTGCTCCAGGCGGAGGCTCTCGAGGACGTTCCACCCGCGTGCGCGGGGGGCGAGGAGCATCAGGTTGAGGTAGGGGTTGTCCCGGTAGGCCGGGAACACCACGAGGGAGCGATCGGGCACCGCCCGATCCTACGGTGCGACGTCAGTCGAGCGTCGACACGATGAACTCGGCCTCGTGCAGGACCGAGCAGAACGCCAGTCCGTCGTGGTCGAGTGCATCCCGTCGTCGGATGACTGCGCCGCACACCGCGCACTTGGTCGTGAAGGTCGACCGCATTGCATCAGAGAGGAGCGACATACGGAAATACTGCTCCGGCAAGGTGAACAACGAGCCGCGTTTGACTCTGAGGTCGGTGAACGTGCCCGAAGAATCGCCCTCAGAGACGACGGACGCTCGAGAACGGCCCTGAACCTGTCGGAGGGGTGGAACGGTCGTCACACGACCTCACAGCGCCCGCACGACCCCGTCCGGCCCGTCCTCCGGCGCCACGACGACGGCGAAGTCCCCGTCGGCCGTCGATTGCCCCTCGCCGAGCCACACGATGTTCTGTGCCCCCGGTTGCGGGACGAACGTCGCCCGTGCCCCACCGGCGACGAGCACCGTCACCTCGTCGAGCCCGCTGGACTGCCGGTACCACGACGTCGGCACGTCGACCTGCACCACGTGCCCGGCGTGCTCGAGCGCGGCCACCAGGGCGGTGACGTCCTCGGTACGGGAACCGTCGTGCTTGACCGCGACGCGGAGCCCGACCGCGCCCTCCTCGCGCGTGACGACCGGACGCGACGACCGGACCATGACCTCGTGGCCCTTCGGCAGCCCCGGCTCGACGCCGAGGTAGCGGAGGCCGGCGGCGTCGTAGTGGTCGACGGCGTCGGCCGCCGGGTACCGGCCGCGCCACCGCTCGTCGAAGATCCGGCGGTTGTCCACCCGGGCGTCGTCACGGCCGGGCGTCCGGCTCTCGTGGTGCACGACGACGGACGCGGGAACCACGACGAACGTCGATCCCGCGGGGGAGGACGCCAGGGCGCGCAGGCACAGGTCGACGTCCTCCAGGCCGTTCGCGTACACCGGGTCGAACCCGTGCCATCGGATCAGGTCCGCGGCCCGGAACGCAGCGGCAGCCGCGGTGATCGCGGAGAACCGGGCCGGGCCGTCGCCGAAGTACCGCGTCGCGTCGTGTCGCGGGTGGTCCCCGAGGAAGTGCCAGGGGAGCACCTTGTCGCCGCCGAACACCGTGCCCGCGGTCTGCACGACGCCGTCCGGGTAGACGAGGAGCGGCTGTGCGCCGAGGACGGCGCGGTCCTCGAGCGCGGCGACCAGCGGCCGGAGCCACCCGGTGCGCACCTCGGTGTCGTTGTTGAGCATGACGACGGTGCCGCCGCTCGAGCGCGCGAGGCCGAGGTCGCTGCCCAGGCCGAAGTTCCGGTTGCGGTCCTCGCGCTGCAGGAGCACCCGGGGCTCGTCGCCGAACCACGTCCCGAGGACGGCGGACACCGAGCGGGGGGAGCCGTTGTCGACGAGGACGACCTCGACCCGGTCGCCGTCGTGGTCCGCAGCACCGAGGACGGCGTCGACGGCACGGCGGGTCATGCTCCAGTCGCGGTAGACCGGCACCACGACCGACACGAGGGCGGCGTCGCGGGTCGGCGCGGCGGCGGCCAGGGCATCCCAGTCGATGCGGTGGCGGGCGAGGGCGACCTCCTGCCACGACGCCGGCTGGGCAGACGAGACGCGGCGCGGGTCGCGGACGTTGTCGTAGTCGACGCCGATGACCGGCACGTACCGGGGCACGCCGAAGCGCTTGCCGATCCGCAGCAACCACTCCCAGTCGATCCAGCGGCGGAGCGTCTCGTCGAACGGCCCGACCGCGGCGGCGACGTCCCGTCGGACGACGAGGACGTTGAGGTCGATGAAGTTGCCGGCGAGCAGGTCCTCGAGGGAGCCGTCCTCGCCCCGGTAGGTCTCGACCGGTGCGGTGGCGTCGTCGGCGTTGTTCGCGCCCACCATCCGGACGGCGGTGTGCACCGCGGCCCTGTCGTCCTCCAACAGGGCGGCGAGTGCGGCGGTCAGGTGGTCGGGACGCCAGGTGTTGTCGGCGTCGAGGAAGGCCACGAAGTCGCCGCGGACCGCCGCGAGTCCGGTGTTCCGCGCGGCGCCGGCGCCGCCGTTCTCGCGTTCGATGAGTCGGATCCGCGGCTCGTCCGCGGCGATGTGCCGCACGACCTCGACGGTGTCGTCACCCGAACCGTCGTCGACGACGACGAGCTCCCAGTTCGCGTGGCGCTGCGCGCGCACGGAGGCGATCGCGGCGGGCACCGCGTCCGCGCGCCGGTACACGGGCAGCACGACCGACACGAGCGGCTGCTCGCTGTCCCGGCGCGCTGCGCCGCGCGGGAAGCGGGCGAGCGCGGCGTCCACCTCCGGGCCGTCCCAGTGGTCGCGGTAGCGACGCCGGGTCCGGTGCTGCGCGTCGGCGAAGGCCCGCGCGGCCGTCATGGCCGCGGCACGCGCGGCGCCCCAGGTGGGTGCCTGGCCGCGTCGGCCTGGAGGCACGGGGAGCGCGGTCTCGTCCGTCGCGTTCCGCAGGAAGTGCCGGAGCGCGTCCAGCGTGGACGCCGGCCGGTCCGCCGCCGGCAGCGACGCGGCGTACACGCCGGCGTCGAACAGCGGGCCGGTCTGGAAGAGCTCGGGGCCCTCCTGGTGCAGCGCGTCGTACCAGGACATCGCCCGCACGGGCTGGTGCTCGCGCATCCACTCGTGCTCGACGAGGGGGCTGAGCGACAGGCCGCGCTGCCCGTCGTTGTGCACGTAGAACCCGATCGCCTCGTCGTCGGTGGCGAACGTGCGACCGGTCTGCGCCTCGAGGTACGCGCGGTCGGCCACACCGAACTCGGCGATCCGTCGCGCCCAGCGGTCGAGCCGGTCGGTGACGGTCAGGGGCTGCTCCGGCCCCCGCAACTGCCGGGCGAGCCGTCGTGCGACCCGACCGATGCCCCCACGGTCCGCCATCAGCGGCGCCCCGGCAGACGGGAGGCGACCTTGGCGATCGCCTGGCCGGTGCGGAACGAGCGGCTGGCGCGCAGGTCGTTGAGCTCGCGACGGAGGCGGGTGACCTCGCCGGACGACGACGACGCACTCGCCGCTGCAGCAGCGAGGTCGAGCGGCAGGAACGTCGCCCAGCGTCGTTCGAGGAACGTCGAGGTGCCGTCGAGCGGCGCGAGCAGGCTGTTCTCGACGCCCTCGCGAGCGCTCTCGAGCTCGTCGGGCGTCACCTCGTCGGCGAACGGTCGCGCCAGAGCGGCGACCCGGTCGGCTCCCGCGCGGTGCTGCGGCGAGGACCAGGGGACCGTCGTCGGCTCGGTCCGGACGACCACCCAGTGCGCCGCGCGACGGTTCGCCTCGACGAGGTCGGCAGGGGTCGGGTCGACCAGGACCTGGACCGTGACGAGGTCGTCGGGGTCCGGGTCGTCGGTGGTGACCGTCCACCCGTCGGGGGCCGGTGTGCCGGCGGGGAGCCGCGCCTCCAGGGCGAAGCCGTCCCCGAAGACCGTGTCGATCTGCCGGGCCAGCCGCGCGGCGTCCGCGACGTGGCGCAGGTCGACGGCGAGCCGCGGTGCCGGACCGGCCGGGACGAGCACGTCGGCGAAGCGCTCCGTCGCCGTCGTGCCGTGCCGCTGGTACGCGGCCACGGCGTCCGGCAGGAAGGGGTAGCGGCGCTCCAGCTCGCGCTGGTGGGCGGCGCGGAGCGCGGTGCGGTTGCCGGAGAAGCTCTTGCCGCCGGCGTGCAGCACGAGCGCCCGGTTCGCGATCTTCGCGAGCCAGCCGTGGGCGGCGATGCGGAGGCAGTAGTCGTTCTCCTCGCCGTAGCCCGGGGCGAACGCCTCGTCGAACAGGCCGTACTCGGTGATGAGCTCGCGGCGGGTGAGGAAGCAGAAGCCCATCGCGACGGGCATCACCTGCGACTCCGGCAGCAGCGGCGCGACCTCGGACCACACGGCGCGCGTGCGTTCCTCGGTGCGGGCGGCCCCACGGTTCGTCAGCCGGTACGGGATGCTCGCGATCGTGGCGTTGTCGCTGCGGGCGGTGACGACACCGGTGCGGTCCTCGTCGAGCACCGCGAGCATCGCGTCGAGGAACCCGGCGGTGGGCACGGCGTCACTGTTCAGGAGCAGCACGGCCTCGGTCTCCGCACCGGTGTCGAGCTCGGTGACGGCGCGGTTGCAGGTCCCGACGAAGCCGAGGTTGTGGTCGTTGCGCTCGTACCGGAAGCCGGCCCGGTCGCCGATGCGTGCGAGCAGCGCGGCTTCGATCGTGTCGGCGTCGGGCCCGCAGTCGTTGACGAAGAGCGCGCGGTGCCGGTCGGTGTCCAGGTGCTCGACGAGCCCGTCGACGCAGCGCAGCAGGGAGTCGAGGTCGCCGTAGACCGGGACGACGACGAGGGTGGAGCGGGTCATCGGGTGGTCTCCTCGTTCGGTGCGGTCGGCTCGTCAGACGCGGACGCGGACGCGGGCGCGGGCGTCTCGTCGGAGGCTTGCTCGGGCGGTGCCGCTCCGAGCAGGTCGGCGAGCGTGCCGACGGCCGCGTCGAGCGGCCCGCCGAGCGCCGAGTCGTCCAGCGGGACGAACCCGGTCGGACCCTGCGCCGCCGCCTGCCGGACCGCGTCCGCGACGGCGAGGCCCAGCGAGCGGGCATCCGCCGGGACCGCCGCGAGGTTCGGGTGGAGGTGTCCCCGGGTGTCGCGGAACTCGTTGGTCACCACGCGGGCGCCGGAGATCGCGCCGTCGAACGGCGGGTGGCTGGGGTGGGGACTGTGCTGCAGCGAGAGCACGACGTTCGTCGACGCGATGAAGCGGAAGTAGTCGTCCCACGGCATCGTGCCGTGCGAGACGAGCTTCACGTCGCCCCGCCCGCCGTCGAGCTCGACGTCGCCGTGCTGCTCGCCCGCCGAGTGGAACTCGACGTGGATGCCGTCGGCGGCGAGCTCCTGCACCGCCACGCGCAGCGCCGCGACGCCGAGCCGGAACAGGTTCCGGTGCTTGCTCGGGCGGCCGTAGAAGAGGACGCGCACGGTGGACTCGTGGGTGCGGGCAGCGGCGACGCGTCCGAGCAGGTCGAGGTCGAGGTGCGGCGCGAAGGTCCGTGCCGACGGGACGTCCAGGCCCTCCACGTCGGCCAGGTACTTCCGCAGCGGCTCCGAGTTCACCAGCATCCGGAACCCGGCGCGGTAGGTCGACGCCGCGACGGCGTACTCGGTCGACCACGGGCTGAACCCGGGTTCGTAGTCCTGCACGAGGTACACCACGCGGTCGCGGGGGACCACCCCGGCGGTGACGGCGACGTCGATCGGGTGCGCCGTCTTCCAGTGGGTGGCGATCCAGACGTCGTCGCGGCCGAACTCGGTGCCGAGGACGTCCTCGCGGCGGACGACCCGCACGCCGGGGCGGCCGTCGACCCGGGACTCGGGGAAGCGGTCCGTGATCAGGGCCTCGGCGGCGGCGGCGCTGTTGCCGGGCGTCGTCCAGCGGACCATGACGACGCGGACCCGTCGGCCGAGGCGGTCACCGAGCGCGAGCGCCACCGCCAGGGCCGTCTGCACCCCGGCGAACGCGGCGCCCTCGCGGAGCTCGTCGACCACGAGGACGACCTCGGGCGCACGGTCCACGGTGCGGATGCCGGCGATCGCCAGGCTCGTCTCGACCAGTCCCTCGAAGGGCCGGGCGGTCAGGGGAGCACGGTCGCGCTCGCGCCGGGCCACCCCGACGTCGACGCGCGACACCGTGCGCCCCAGTCGCTCGCGGACGTCGTTCCGGTAGTGGCCGTCGCGCGCGTAGCGTTCGTTCACGCGCACCAGGTCGCCGACGAGGCGCCGTGCCTTCTCGAAGTTCATCAGGTCTCACGTTACTGGGCTGCCTCCGCGACGCGCTCCTGCCCCGCGCCGGACGCCCCGGTCGGACCCGCTCGGTAGGCTCGGTGTCCTCATGATGCAGCGAATCGACCTCCGCGGCGGCCTCCCCGCCCGTGCCGAACTCCTCCGACTCATGCCCCGGGCAACCGGCGACGTCTCGCACGCCGTCGACGCCGCCCGCGAGCTCGTCGAAGCAGTGCGACACCGCGGTGCCGACGCCCTGCACGAGCAGGCGGAGCGGTTCGACGGGGGAGCCCCCGAGCACGTCCGGGTGCCCGCCGCCGAGATCGCCGCCGCCGTCGCCGGCCTGACGCCCGAGCTCCGCGCCGCGCTCGACGAGGCGATCCGCCGCGTCCGGGCCGCGAGCGCTGCCCAGGTCCCCGCCGGCTCGGTCACCACGCTCGCCGACGGCGCCGAGGTGCACCAGCGCTGGCAGCCGATGCGCCGCGTCGGTCTCTACGTGCCCGGCGGCAAGGCGGTCTACCCGTCCAGCGTCGTCATGAACGTGGTCCCCGCCCAGGTCGCCGGTGTGGGGTCGATCGCGCTCGTCTCGCCGCCGCAGCGCGACCACGGCGGCGCGGTGCACCCGACGATCCTCGCGGCCGCCGGACTCCTCGGCATCGACGAGGTCTACGCGATGGGCGGCGCCGGGGCGATCGGCGCGCTGGCGTACGGCGTCGCCGCGATCGGCCTCGAGCCCGTCGACCTCGTCACCGGCCCGGGCAACAACTACGTCGCAGCGGCGAAGCGGATCGTGCGCGGCACCGTCGGGATCGACTCCGAGGCCGGCGCCACCGAGATCCTCGTGATCGCCGACGAGACCGCCGACCCCGGGTACGTCGCCGCCGACCTCGTCAGCCAGGCCGAGCACGACGAGCAGGCCGGCAGCGTGCTGGTGACCACGTCGACGGCGTTCGCCGACGCGGTGGAGGCCGCCGTCCCGTCGCGCGTGGCGTCCCTGGGGACCGCCACGCGCCTCCAGACCGCACTCGACGGACCGCAATCCGCGATCGTGCTCGTGGACTCGCTCGCCGACGCGGCGAGCGTCAGCAACGCCTACGGGCCGGAGCACCTCGAGATCCAGACGGCCGACGACGACGCGGTGCTCGCCGACATCGACGCTGCCGGTGCCGTGTTCGTCGGCCCGAGCACCCCGGTCAGCCTGGGCGACTACCTCGCCGGCTCGAACCACGTGCTGCCGACCGGTGGACAGGCACGCTTCGGCTCCGGGCTGTCCGCGTCGACGTTCCTGCGCCCGCAGCAGGTCATCCGCTACACCGCCGCGGCCCTCGCCGAGGTCGCGCCGCACATCGTCGCCCTCGCCACCGAGGAACAGCTCCCCGGGCACGGCGCCGCCGTGACGGAGCGCACGAACCGGTAGCCTGGGGACGCCATGTTCTGCCCCTTCTGCCGCCACCCGGACTCCCGCGTCGTCGACTCACGGACGAGCGACGACGGAACCTCCATCCGCCGCCGTCGACAGTGCCCGAACTGCGGGCGTCGGTTCTCGACCACCGAGACCGCCTCGCTCAACGTCGTCAAGCGGAACGGGGTCACCGAGCCGTTCAGCCGCGACAAGATCGTCTCCGGCGTGCGCAAGGCGTGCCAGGGGCGCCCCGTGACCGACGGCGACCTGGCCGTGCTCGCCCAGCGCGTGGAGGAGACCGTGCGCGCCTCGGGTTCCAGCCAGATCGACGCGAACGACATCGGCCTCGCGATCCTCGCGCCGCTGCGCGAGCTCGACGAGGTCGCCTACCTCCGGTTCGCCAGCGTGTACCAGGCGTTCGACTCGCTCGACGACTTCGAGGACGCCATCACCCAGCTCCGGATCGACCACCACAGCCGGGGGACCTCCGCGTCCGCCGGTGCTGGCGCATGAGCAGCATCGCGGAACGACTCGTCCGCGGCGGGTACGCCGCCGTCTTCCGGTCGGTCTTCGCGAACATGGACCCCGAGCGCGCCCACCACCTCGCGTTCGCCGTGATCCGGGTGCTGCCGAAGGTGCCGATCGTGAGCGGACTGGTCGAGCGGTACTCCCGTCCGTCGGCGCTCGACGGCGTCACGACGATGGGCATCCACTTCCCGTCCCGCTTCGGCCTCGCCGCCGGGTTCGACAAGGACGCGAAGGGCATCGCCGGACTCGGCGTCCTCGGGTTCGGGCACGTCGAGGTCGGCACGATCACGGCCAAGGCCCAGCCCGGCAACGAGCGGCCGCGACTCTTCCGGCTCATCCCGGACCGGGCGCTCATCAACCGGATGGGCTTCAACAACCACGGTGCGGCCTCGGCCGCGCGCCGGCTCGAGCGGGCACGCCGGAACCCCGGCCGTCCGGTCATCGGCGTCAACATCGGCAAGAGCCGTGTCGTCGACGTCGCCGACGCGATCGACGACTACCTCGAGTCCACCCGCCGGCTCGCGCCCTTCGCGGACTACCTCGCGGTGAACGTCAGCTCGCCGAACACCCCCGGGCTCCGCGGGCTGCAGGAGCTCGACCAGCTCCGCCCGCTCCTCTCCGCCGTCCACGAGGCCGCCGGCCGGGTCCCGGTGCTCGTGAAGATCGCGCCGGACCTCGACGACGAGCAGATCGACGCGATCGCCGGGCTCGCGGTCTCGCTCGGGCTGTCCGGCGTCATCGCGAACAACACCACGATCGCCCGATCCGGCCTGTCGATGCCGGCGGCCGAGGTCGAGGCGATCGGCGCCGGGGGACTGTCCGGTGCTCCGGTGGCGGCCCGGTCGCTCGAGGTGCTGCGCCGCGTCCGCGCTGCCGTGCCCGCCGACTTCTGCGTCATCGCCGTCGGGGGCGTGACGAGCGAGCAGGACGTGCAGGACCGGATCGACGCGGGGGCGACGCTCGTGCAGGGCTACACGGCGTTCCTCTACGAGGGGCCGACCTGGGCCACGCGGATCAACCGGCTGCGGAGCCGGCGGTTGCGGCGCGCCGGGCGCTGACGCTGCGGTCCTGGCGTCCCGGTTCCGTCGTCTGCGTCGTCGTGGTCGTCGGGCGGGCGGGACTCGCCGCGTGCGGTTCGTCGAGATCGCACTATGTGTCGCCGTCGGTGACGTTGGGCGGCATCTTTCGCGATCTCGACGGAGCCCGCGCCCGCGCCCGCCGGACGCCGCTTGCGTCGAGGTCGCACGACGCGCCGCGTGCGGTTCGTCGAGATCGCACGAAGTGTCGCCGTCGGTGATGTCGAGCGACACGTTCTGCGATCTCGGCGGCGAGGGCGGCTGCCACCCGGACGCCGAGTCCGCCAGCCGGACCCGGGGACGACGAAGCGCCGCCCGGCGGACCGGACGGCGCTTCGTGGTGGCTCAGAGCGCCGGGTACTGCCCGCGCTTGACCTGCGGCTTCGGCAGGCGCAGGAAGCGCAGCTGCCACGCACGCGTGAGGATGTAGAGGAACGTCCCGCGCTGCATCGACCCGAACTTCGCGGTGAGCTTCTTGCGGAACGACAGCCAGAGCACGATGCAGTCGATCACGAAGAGCGCCACGAACGCCCACACGAGCAGCAACGAGTACGACGCGATGACCGTCTGCGCAGCGGCGAACCCGACGATCAGGAACAGAACGAGCACCGGCATCATGACCTCGCCGACGTTCCAGCGTGCGTCGATCCAGTTGCGCACGAACCGGCGCTGCTCGCCGCGGTCCTTCGCGGGGAGGTAGCGCTCCTCGCCGTTGGCCATGCCGACGCGGGCCTTCTCGCGCTCGCTGTTCAGGCGGGCACGCGCGGCCTTCTTGTCCTCAGCCGAACCGCCGACGATGGGGCGGCGGTTGGCGGCCTCGCGCTCCCGACGGGTCGGGGTCGGACGGCCCTTGCCCTGCTCGAGGAGTTCTTCCTCGGTGGGGTTCACGGTCGTGTTGGTCTTGGGGGCTGCCTTCGCCACGGTGCGTTCCTGACTGCGGTGTGCGTGCTGGATCGTCCTCTAGATTACGGGACATGACCGACACCGACCAGCACGCGCCCGCCACCGACCCCGCGCTCCTCGACGCCCTCCGCGAACACGTGCAGGGCGGGCTGCCGACGACGATCGCCGACCTGTCCGCACTGGTGCGGCTGCCGTCGGTGTCCTGGTCGGCCTTCGACCCGTCGAACGTCCGGGCGAGCGCCGAGGCCGTCGCGGACCTGGCGCGGTCGACGGGCGTGTTCGGTGCGGATGACGTCCGGATCGTGCGGTCCGCGGTCTCCGGCGACACCGCCGAGGTCGAGTCGTCCGGTGGGGAGCTCGGGCAGCCCGCGGTGCTCGCCGTCCGTCCGGCACGCAACGGCAAGCCGACCGTGATGCTCTACGCACACCACGATGTCCAGCCGCAGGGCGACGACGCGCTCTGGGAGACGCCGCCCTTCGAGCCGACGCTCCGGGGCGACCGTCTGTACGGCCGCGGCGCGTCCGACGACAAGGCGGGCGTGATGACGCACATCGCCGCGCTGCGGGCGGTGCACGCGCAGTTCGGCGACGACCTCGACCTCGGGGTCGTGCTGTTCGTCGAGGGCGAGGAGGAGTTCGGCTCCCGCTCGTTCCGCACGTTCTTGCGTGAGCAGAAGGAGCACCTCGCGGCCGACGTCATCGTCGTCGCGGACAGCGACAACTGGTCGACCGAGGTCCCGTCGATCACCGTGTCGCTGCGTGGCAACGTCACGTTCAAGCTCACGCTGACCACCCTCGAGCACGCGAGCCACAGCGGCATGTTCGGTGGAGCGGCACCGGACGCGATGATCCCGATGGTCCGGCTGCTCGCCTCCCTGCACGACGACGACGGCGCGGTGGCCGTCGAGGGGCTCACGTCCCACGACGCCCCGGTGCCCACGCGCACCGAGGACGAACTGGCGACGGACGCCGCACTCCTGCCGGGCGTGCGACCGGTCGGCCGCGGGGACGTCCTGTCCCGCATGTGGTTCCAGCCGTCGATCACCGTGACGGGCATGGACGTGCCGAGCGTCGCGAACGCGTCGAACACGCTGCTGCCGACGGTGTCCGCCCGCGTCTCGGTCCGCGTCGCCCCCGGTCAGGTCGCCACCGAGGCCGCCGCCGCGGTCGAACGGCACCTGCGGGCGCACGTGCCGTTCGGCGCGCGCCTCGAGATCAGCGAGCCCGACGCCGGTGACGGCTTCCTGGTGGACACGGCCGGCTGGGCCGTCCAGGAGGCGCGCACGGCGATGCGCGAGGGCTGGGGCAACGAGGCGGTCGAGCAGGGCATCGGCGGCTCGATCCCGTTCGTCTCGGACCTCGCCGAGGAGTTCCCGGAGGCGCAGATCCTCGTGACCGGTGTGGAGGACCCCGACACCCGTGCGCACAGCCCGAACGAGTCGCAGCACCTGGGCGTCCTGCACCGCGCGATCGCCTCCGAGGCGATCCTGCTCGCGCGTCTCGCGACTCGCGGGTGACGGTGCTTACAATCGACGCAGGCGCGGTGACCCACACCGCCCGGAGGGAGACGCGCGGATGAGCGACACCATCACCGACAACGCACCGACGACCGAGGCGCCGTCGCACGGCGTCCTGCTCAGCGACGCGGCCGCGGCGAAGGTGGCGAGCCTCCTCGAGCAGGAGGGCCGCGACGACCTCCGTCTCCGCCTCGCCGTCCAGCCCGGCGGCTGCTCGGGCCTGATCTACCAGCTCTACTTCGACGAGCGCCTGCTCGACGGAGACGCGACCGTCGAGTTCGGCACCGGCGTCGAGGTCGTCGTCGACAAGATGAGCGTCCCGTACCTCGACGGCGCCTCGATCGACTTCGAGGACACCATCCAGAAGCAGGGCTTCACCATCGACAACCCGAACGCGCAGGGCAGCTGCGCGTGCGGCGACAGCTTCCACTGAAGCGACGCCGTTCCGGTGCACGAGCGGGGAGCGACCGACACGGTCGCTCCCCGCTCGTCTGTTCTCCGGGCGTGCCCCGGCGTCGGACCGCGGATGACCAGGGGAAACGCGTCCTCCGCCGGTGCGCATCGTGGCTCGGGGTGTGTCGTGTGTGCGCGAGCGGTGTCGAGCTGCGAGTAAGCTAGGAGTGTTCCAACCAACCTGGAAGTCAGCCATGCGCGACCTCTGCGTCGCAGGCTGTGCCGGTTTCACGTCTTCCGAGAGGTAACAGTGCGTTCGAATCGCCGTATACGTTGGGCGGCCGTCCCGGTGGCCGTCGGTCTGGTCATCGCACTGGCTGGCTGCTCGCAGCAGCAGCTGAACGGATGGCTCCCCGGCACGGAGGAGACGAAGGACGTCACCAACCACACGAGCCGCATCGTCGGTCTGTGGACCACCAGCTGGGTCGTCCTGCTCGCGGTCGGTCTGATCGTGTGGGGCCTCATCATCTGGGCCGCCATCGTCTACCGCCGCCGCAAGGGCCAGACCGGCCTGCCGGTGCAGATGCGGTACAACATGCCGCTCGAGATCTTCTACACGATCGTGCCGCTCATCCTGGTGCTCGGCTTCTTCGCCTTCACCGCGAAGGACCAGGCCGCGATCGAGAAGCCCTTCACCAACCCGGATGCCACCGTGCACGTGTACGGCAAGCGCTGGGCGTGGGACTTCAACTACATCGACCAGCAGAACCCCCGCGAGAGCGTCTACTACCAGGGCATCCAGGCCCAGGAAGAAGAGAACGGCAAGGGCGCGATCGACGAGTCGCAGCTGCCGACCCTCTACCTGCCCCAGGGCAAGAAGGTCAAGATCGAGCTCTCGTCGCGCGACGTCGACCACTCCTTCTGGATCATCGACTTCCTCTACAAAAAGGACATGCTCCCGGGGAAGACGAACTACGAGTACTTCATCCCGGAGAAGCTCGGGACGTACCAGGGCAAGTGCGCGGAGCTCTGCGGTGAGTACCACTCGCTGATGCTCTTCCAGGTGAAGGTCGTGACGCCGAGCCAGTACAACCAGTACCTCGCGGACCTCAAGGACCAGGGCAAGGTCGGTCTGCTCGGCAACGAGTACAACACCAACACGAACGAACCGGACAACACGGCGCCCGTCACGGCGTCCAGCGAGAACAAGTAGGGGCTCGTCAGATGACAACGTCACTCGTCGGCCAGCCGACCGTGACCTCCGCGCCGGACTTCCAGGCGTCGAAGGTCGGTCGGAAGGGCAACATCATCGTCCGGTGGATCACGTCCACCGACCACAAGACCATCGGGTACATGTACCTGATCGCCTCGTTCATCTTCTTCCTGCTCGCAGGCGTGATGGCGCTCGTGATCCGTGCCCAGCTCTTCGAGCCCGGCCTGCACGTGGTCGCGACGAAGGAGCAGTACAACCAGCTCTTCACGATGCACGGCACGATCATGCTGCTGATGTTCGCGACGCCGCTCTTCTCGGGCTTCGCCAACGCGATCATGCCGCTGCAGATCGGCGCCCCGGACGTCGCCTTCCCGCGACTGAACGGCTTCGCGTTCTGGCTGTACCTCTTCGGTTCCATGATCGCCGTCGGCGGCTTCCTCACCCCGCAGGGTGCGGCGTCGTTCGGCTGGTTCGCCTACGCGCCACTGAGTGACACGACGTTCACACCAGGGCTCGGCGGCACCCTCTGGGTCTTCGGGCTCGGCATGACCGGCTTCTCGACGATCCTCGGCGCGGTGAACTTCATCACCACGATCATCACGATGCGCGCCCCGGGTCTGACCATGTTCCGCATGTCGATCTTCACGTGGAACACCCTCGTGACGGCGCTCCTCGTGCTGATGGCCTTCCCGGTCCTCGCCGCCGCGCTGTTCGGGCTCGGTCTCGACCGCGTGTTCAACGCGCAGATCTTCAACCCCGCCAACGGCGGTGCCCTGCTCTGGCAGCACCTCTTCTGGTTCTTCGGCCACCCCGAGGTGTACATCATCGCGCTGCCGTTCTTCGGCATCGTCTCCGAGGTCTTCCCGGTCTTCAGCCGCAAGCCGATCTTCGGATACAAGACCCTCGTCTACGCGACCATCTCGATCGCGGCCCTCTCGGTCACGGTGTGGGCGCACCACATGTACGTCACCGGTGGCGTCCTGCTCCCGTGGTTCTCGCTGATGACGATGCTCATCGCGGTGCCGACCGGCGTGAAGATCTTCAACTGGGTCGGCACGATGTGGCGCGGTTCGGTCACCTTCGAGACGCCGCTCCTCTGGGCCGTCGGCTTCCTCATCACGTTCACCTTCGGTGGTCTCACCGGTGTGATCCTGGCGTCGCCGCCGCTCGACTTCCACGTGTCCGACTCGTACTTCGTGGTCGCGCACTTCCACTACGTGGTCTTTGGCACCGTCGTCTTCGCGATGTTCTCCGGCTTCTACTTCTGGTGGCCGAAGTGGACCGGCAAGATGCTCAACGAGCGTCTCGGCAAGATCCACTTCTGGCTCCTGTTCATCGGGTTCCACACGACGTTCCTCATCCAGCACTGGCTGGGCGTCATCGGCATGCCGCGTCGCTACGCGACCTACCTGCCGAACGACGGCTTCACCTGGATGAACCAGCTGTCGACGATCGGCTCGATGATCCTCGCGATCTCGTTCCTGCCGTTCATCTTCAACGTCTACGTCACCGCCCGGAACGCACCGAAGGTCGCCGTGAACGACCCGTGGGGCTACGGCCGTTCGCTCGAGTGGGCGACCAGCTGCCCGCCGCCGCGGCACAACTTCACGTCGATCCCGCGCATCCGCTCGGAGTCCCCGGCGTTCGACCTCAACCACCCCGAAGCGGGTGTGCCGATCGGTGTGGGTCCTGCCAAGGACGCGCCGGACGCTCCGACCTACGACGCCGCGAAGGGCGAGGTGAAGTAAGGCGATGCGCGCCAACACCAACCTGTTCTGGATCCTCTTCGGGTTCTTCATCCTCGCGGACGCCGCGTACACCATCTGGTCGCTCATCTACTACGGGCGTCCGGAGTGGGTCGGCACCGTGGCCATCGGCCTCACCGGGATCATGTCCGCGTTCATCGCGTTCTACCTCGGCAAGGTCATGTCGTCCCAGGGCGGGGTCCTCCCCGAGGACCGTCCGGATGCCAACATCGAGGACGGCGACGCCGAGCTCGGGCACTTCAGCCCGTGGTCGTGGTGGCCCATCCTGCTGGCGGCGTCCACCGCGGTCGTCTTCCTCGGCGTCGCGGCCGGCCTGTGGATCGTGCCGATCGGGCTCGCCCTCGTGGCGGTCACCCTCGTCGGCTGGGTCTACGAGTACTACCGCGGCAACTTCGGTCACTGACCTGACGCTGCAGCGCACCTGACACATTCGGGCGGCACCACCTCGGTGCCGCCCGAAGTGCGTCCGGGGCCGTGTGCCCGGGACGTGCAGCCCCCAGCAACCCGGACCCCGATCCGGGAATCATCCGGACCGCGCGCGGCTTGCCCTCAAGCGGACCACCCCCACCACAGCGAAAGGAGTCACCTCCGGTGACCGACAAGCGCACTCTCATCATCTTCGGCGCGACGGGCGACCTCGCCTCCCGCCTGCTGCTGCCGGGCCTCGGCACGTTCCTGCAGAGCGGTCGAGCGGTTCCCGTCAAGCTCGTCGGGACGGGCCGCAGCGCCCGCAGCGAGGAGCAGTGGAAGGACGTCGTGACGAAGTCCTTCGCGTCGCAGGACGTGAAGGGCCCGGAGGTCGACGCCACCATCGCGTCGACCGAGTTCATCCAGGGTGACCCGACCGACCCCGAGCACCTCAAGGCACTGCTGGCCGCCGCCGACGGCGAGCCGGTGCTGTACTTCGCCCTCCCGCCGCAGATCGCCTCCGACATCTGCGAGGCCCTGCAGCAGGTCGAGCTCCCCGAGGGCACCACCCTGGCGTTCGAGAAGCCTTTCGGCACGGACGTCGCCAGCGCGCGGGCCCTCAACGAGACGGTGCTCAAGCTCGTCCCCGAGGAGCGCGTGCACCGTACCGACCACTTCCTCGGCCGCACCACGGTGCTCAACATCATCGGCCTCCGGTTCGCGAACCGCCTGTTCGAGCCGATCTGGAACGCCGAGAACATCGAGAAGGTCGACATCTTCTACGACGAGACCCTCGGTCTCGAGAACCGCGCGCAGTACTACGACGAGGCCGGCGCGATGGTCGACATGATCCAGTCGCACCTGCTGCAGATCCTCGGCATCGTGACGATGGACGCCCCGGCCGACATCGACTCCGTCGAGTTCCGCTCGTCCCTCGCCCGCGTGCTCCGTTCGACCGAGCTCAAGGGCGGCGACCCGAAGATCGCGTCCCGTCGTGCCGTCTACACGGCCGGCACCATCGACGGCAAGGAACTGCCCTCGTACCAGGACGAGGACGGCGTCGACAAGTCGCGCGCCACCGAGACGCTCGCCGAGATCTCGGTCGAGGTGGACACCGCCCGCTGGAAGGGCGTCCCCTTCACCCTGCGCTCCGGCAAGGCCCTCGGCAACAGCCGCAAGGAGGTGCTGATCACCTTCAAGCCGGTGACGCGTCTGCCCTCCGGCCTGTCCGGTCGCCCGAAGACGGACACGCTCCGCATCGTCCTCAACCCGGACGAGATCGAGCTGACGGTGTCGGCGAACGGCGGCGGCAACCCCTTCGAGATGGGGCAGGTCACCCTGTCCTCGTCGTTCGCGGACGGCGAGCTGACCCCCTACGGCGAGGTCCTCAACGGGATCTTCCACGACGACCCGCTGCTGTCGATCCGCGGCGACGTCGCAGAGCGCTGCTGGGAGATCGTCGAGCCGGTCGTCACGGCCTGGAAGGCCGACGAGGTCCCGCTGGAGGAGTACCGCGCGGGGTCGCGCGGACCGGCGGACTGGGAGTCCTCGTCCTGACGGACGTGCCGGAGGCGTCCTGAACGGACGCAGCTGACGGACGGGAGGCGCGGTGCCGGCTGGCACCGCGCCTCCCGTGCGTCCCGGGGTGTCTCCTAGGCGGTCCCGCCGGCCCGCCTGCCCTCACCGGTCCACGACCGGGTGCCACCGTCGTGGACGGGCACACGCGTGCGGTGTCCGGCGGCGGCCCCGCGGGCGCGGGCGATGGCGTCCGCGGCGGAGACGAGCGTGAGGTGCGAGAGCGCCTGCGGGGTGTTGCCGATGTGGTGTCCGGTGGCGACGTCGATCTCCTCGGAGAGCATGCCGACCTCGTTCGCGTACCCGGTCAGCACGTCCATGAGCCGTTCGGCGTCGTCGACGCGGCCGGACGCGGCGTACTGCTCGACCAGCCAGAACGAGCAGGCGAGGAACGGGTGCTCCGCGCCGGACAGGCCGTCGAAGCCGGACGACGTCCGGTACCGGAGGACGAGACCGTCGGAGCCGGTCCGCAGGTCCTGCTCGATCGCCGCGACGGTGCCGGTCATCCGCGGGTCGTCGGCCTTCAGGTACCCGATCTGGGGCAGGACGAGCAGGCTCGCGTCGACCTCGTCGGTGTCGTAGTGCTGCCGGTAGGTGCCGCGCTCGGCGTTCCAGCCGTGCTCCTCGATCTCGGCGCGGACGGTGTCGCGCATGGTGCGCCAGCGGTCGACGGGGCCCTCGAGCCCGAACTCCTCGACGGCGGCGACCCCGCGGTCGAACGCCGCCCAGATCATCGCGCGGGAGTGCGTGAAGTGCCGACGCGGGCCGCGCATCTCCCAGATGCCGTTGTCCGGCTCCTGCCAGTGCTCCTCGACGTAGCAGAGCAGGGAGCGCTGCAGCGCCCACGAGTCCGCGTTCTCCTCGACACCGAGCTCCCGCGCGTCGTGGAGCGCCGCCAGGACCTCGCCGAAGACGTCGCCCTGGTACTGCGTGTAGGCGCCGTTGCCGACACGGACCGGGGTGGACCCCGCGTAGCCGGGCAGCTCGTCGAGTTCGCGCTCCGGCAGTTCCCGTTCGCCGGCGACGCCGTACATGATCTGCACGTCGGCCGGGTCGCCGGCGATGGCCCGGAGGAGCCACCCGCGCCAGTGCGTGGCCTCGTCGCGGTAGCCGTGCGCGATGAGCGAGGCGAGGGCGAGCGAGGCGTCCCGCAGCCAGACGTAGCGGTAGTCCCAGTTGCGTTCCCCGCCTGGGTCCTCGGGCAGGCTCGTCGTCGCGGCGGCGACCACGCCCCCGGTCTCGGCGTGCGTCATCGCGCGGAGGAACATCAGGGACCGGCGGGTGGCGTCCCCGTAGGGGCCCTCGGTGTGCACCGGGGCCATCCAGTCGCGCCACCAGGTCCGGGTCTGCTCGAGTGCGGCGTCCACGTCGAGGGGCTCCGGCGGCTCCCGGTGTGACGGGTACCAGGTGAGCGCGGTGTCCACGACGTCACCGTCGCGGACCGTGCTCGTCGCGGTGTGCCGGTGGTCGTCGGCGCGGAAGCGCACGCCGCGGACGATCACCGACGCCGGACCGGCCGTGGCGAGCAGTGCCGGGTCCTCGTCGCCGCCGATCTGCCGGACCCAGGGGAGCGCCCGGGCGTAGTCGAACCGGATCCGGACCACCTGCTGGACCTCGACGGTGCCCCGGAGACCGCGCACGCGGCGGAGGATGGTGGCGCGGTGGGCGCCGATGGGCATGAACTCGGTGACCTCGACGACGCCGGTGCTCGTCGTCCAGACCGTCGAGAGCACGAGCGTGTCGTGGTCGTACCGCCGGGTGGCGGTCGCGTCCGGGTCCGTGGGACGGAGCGTCCAGTGGCCGTGGTCCTCGGTGCCGAGGAGCGACGCGAAGGTTGACGGGCTGTCGAAGCGCGGCAGGCACGCCCAGTCGATGGTGCCGTCCCGCCCGACGAGCGCGGCGGTGTACGTGTCACCGATCAGCGCGTGGTCCTCGATGCGGTTGGTCGGTGGCGTCGCCTGGCTCATGGGGCGATCCAACCACCGGCTGCCGTGCGCACCGCGGCGACTGGTCTGAGGAGGCGCTCAGTGCGGGTCGGCCGGGTCCGCCTCGGCGAGGCCGACGCGCGCCAGCTCCGACCAGATGCCGGCGCCGTCCGGGGCGTAGACCCAGGGCGCGGACGACTCGCGCGAGCGTTCCTGCGCGCGGGAGCGCCCACCCGCGAGGACGGCCTCGCTGGTGGAGAGCTGCCGGATGGCCACGCCCGCGACGTTCTCGGGGTGTGCCCGGGCGAACTCGCCGTACAGCGTCTCGTCGTGCTGGCCGTCGTCGCCGACGAGGAGCCACTGCACGTCCGGGAAGTCCTTCGCGAGCCGCTCGAGGTTCTGCTGCTTGTGGAGCTGTCCGCTGCGGAAGAAGCGGTCGTGGGTGGGGCCCCAGTCGGTCAGCAGCAGGGTGCCGGCGGGGTAGAGGTTGCGGCTCAGGAACCGCTGCAGCGTCGGGGCCACGTTCCACGCACCCGTCGAGAGGTACACCGTCGGTGCGCCCGGGTGCTGTGCCAGCACCCGCTCGTAGAGGACGGACATGCCGGGCACCGGACGGCGGCCGTGCTCGGTGAGGACGAAGGAGTTCCACGCCGCGAGCATCGGACGGGGGAGCGAGGTCACCATGACGGTGTCGTCGATGTCCGACAGCAGGCCGAAGCGGGTGGCCGGGTGGACGATGAAGACGTCGGCCTCGACGTCGCGCATCCCGCCGGCGGAGAGCTTGATGGTCTGCCAGCCGGGCTCGAGGTCGATCGGGACGATCGTGTCGACGACCCCGCCGCGGTCGGACTGCACGACGTGACTGGTGCCGCCGGCGGTGATCGTGACCTCGGCGTCGTCGACGGCGACGCTCGTGAAGCTCCGCCACCCGCGGACGCCGTAGAACGACGCGTCCGACGCCAGGCCGCGTCGGGTGAGGAGGACGCGGCAGAGGACCCGGATCCAGCCGGGTGCGCCGTAGCCGGTGTACGGGATCACGGTCGGGACGAGGCCGCGGCGCCGCGCCCGGTGTTCCCGGAACTCCTGGACGGCGTCCTCGATGCGCGCTGCGCGGTGGAGGATCGGCTCGGCCAGCGACGGTTCGTGGGGCGTCGGGTCGGGCATCTGCTCATCATCCCACGTGGCACGCCGCTGACCTACGTCCTCGCAGGTGTGATGGGAGAGTCGCAGCGAGGTTCCAGCCGCGCTCTGCGAAACTCGTCCCGTCGCACCCACGAACCGCGCTGCTCGCGCAAGAGGAGAACACGTGCTCGTCACCGAGGTACCGAACGCACTGCCGGGGGGATCATCACTGCTCAGGAACGAGCCGGTCCAAGCCCGTAGTTCGGCGCGCCTCTCGGGCCTCCTCGACGCCGCGGCCGCGGTCATCGACGAGATCGGGTTCGAGCGCCTGACCACCGCGATGGTGGCCGAGCGCGCCGGCGCGTCCATCGGCACGGTCTACCGCTACTTCCCCGACCGCATCGCCGTCGTCGAGGCGCTCGCGATCCGCAACACGCAACGGCTCGCCGAGCACTTCGTCACGGCGCTGTCCGAGAGTGGGGCGACGACGTGGCAGGAAGCCTGCGACGCGCTCATCGACGTCACGGCCGAGATGTACCGCACCGAGCCCGGCTTCCGCGCGATCCGCTTCGGCGACGCGGCCGACACCGGCACCGGCGACTCCGAGGACCGCATGGCCGCGCTCGGCTCGACGGTCGCGCAGATCCTGCACGAGCGCTTCGGCGTGCCCGCCACCGAGCGCACGGCCCGGACGTGGGTCGTGCTCGCCGAGGCGTCGCACGCGGTGTTCGCGCGGGCGTACCGCGACCCCGCAGCGCCCGACACCGGGCTGGTCGAGGAGTACCGCACGATGAGCCGGACGCACCTCGAAGCGGTCATCGCGTCCTCCTGAGCAGGGCACTCCCGCTGTCCGGGACCCGTCACGGCGGGTCACGGACGGGCGGATGTCCCACCTGACGGGTACTCTCACTCGGAGTCGGGCTACCTCCGAACAGAAGGGCACCCATGATCGAGTTCCGCTCGGTGCGCAAGACCTACCCGGACGGCACCAACGCGGTCGACGACTTCAGCCTCGTCATCCCCTCGAGGACCACCACGGTCTTCGTCGGGTCGAGCGGCTGCGGCAAGACCACGTTGCTCCGCATGATCAACCGGATGGTGGACCCGAGCGCGGGTGCCGTCGAGATCGACGGCGACGACGTCGCCGCGGTCGATCCGGTCAAGCTCCGTCGCAGCATCGGCTACGTGATGCAGAACGCCGGGCTGCTGCCGCACCGCAAGGTGATCGACAACATCGCGACCGTCCCGTTGCTGACCGGTGTGGCGAAGGCGGAGGCGCGCGCGCGTGCCCTCGATCTCATGGACACCGTGGGCCTCGACCGGGCGTTCGCGGACCGGTACCCGTCGCAGCTCTCCGGCGGACAGCAGCAGCGTGTCGGTGTCGCCCGCGGTCTGGCGGTCGACCCAAACATCCTCCTGATGGACGAGCCCTTCGGCGCCGTCGACCCGCTCGTCCGCAACGACCTGCAGGACGAGCTCATCCGGCTGCAGCGCGAGCTCGGCAAGACGGTCGTCTTCGTGACCCACGACATCGACGAGGCCTTCAAGCTCGGCGACCAGGTCGTCATCCTGAAGAAGGGCGGCGAGATCGCCCAGCAGGGGACGCCGGCGGAGATCCTCGCCGAGCCGGCGGACGACTTCGTCGCGAACTTCATCGGGGCGGGTCGCGGTCGACGTGCCCTGCGGGTCGAGCAGACCCCGACCGGTCCGATCGTCGTCGACGGCGAGGGTCGTGCCGCCGGTGTGCTCACCGGACCCGTCCAGGTGGTCGACGCCGCCGAGGCCGTGCCGCAGGAGCAGCGGGGCACCGCGTGAACTGGGTCCTCGGGAACCTCGACACGATCACCTCGAACCTGATCGCGCACATCTGGCTGTCGATCCCGCCGATCGTCATCAGCTTCGTGCTGTCGGTGCCGATCGGCCTGCTCGTGTCGCGCCTGCGCAAGCGGTCGGGTGCTGCGCGCGCCACCGGTTCGACGATCGTCGTCCTGGCGAGCCTGCTCTACACGATCCCGGCGCTGCCGCTCTTCCTCGTGATGCCGGTCATCATCGGGACGAGCTACCTCGACCCGGTGAACGTCGTCATCGCGATGACGATCTTCGGCGTCGCGCTGATGGCACGGTCCGCCGCTGACGCCATCGACGCGGTCGACCCGGACGTCGTGGGGGCCTCCGAGGCCCTCGGGTACTCGCCCGCGCAGCGCTTCTTCAAGGTGGAGCTCCCGCTCGCCGGGCCGGTGTTGCTCGCCGGCATCCGCGTGGTGTCGGTGTCCACCATCAGCCTGGTCACGGTCGGCGCGCTCATCGGCATCCCGAACCTCGGCTTCCTGCTCACTGACGGCCTGAAGCGCACGATCTCCGTCGAGATCCTCACCGGCATCGTCCTGACGATCCTGCTGGCGCTCGTCTTCGACCTGGTCCTGGTCGCGATCGGGCGGCTCGCGATGCCGTGGACGCGTGGTGGCGGTCGCGCCGCCCGTGCCGTCCGCCGCCGCGCCGCCGATGACGTCCGGACCGGGGAGGTCGCCGCGTGAACCTGTTCGGACAGGCCATCGCCTGGATCTTCGACCCCGCCAACAACGTCGGCGACAACGCCATCGGCGTCCGCCTGTGGGAACACGTTTGGATCACCCTGCTCGCCGTCGCCATCGCGGTGGCGATCGCGGTGCCCCTCGGGCTCCTCATCGGCCACACCGGCAAGGGACGCTCGATCGCGGTCGGCGTCTCCGGCGGCATCCGCGCCCTGCCCACGCTCGGCGTGCTGACGCTGCTCGCCCTGGCACTGGGCCTCGGACTCGGCGCACCGTTGATCGCCCTGGTGGTGCTCGCCATCCCGTCGGTCCTGGCCGGCGCGTACTCCGGTGTCGAGGCCATCGACCGGGTGGTCGTCGACGCCGCGAAGGCGCAGGGCATGACCGGGTGGCAGATCCTCGGCAAGGTCGAGATCCCGCTGGCCCTGCCGCTCATCGTCGGCGGCATCCGCGCCGCGGTGCTCCAGGTCGTCGCGACCGCGACGCTCGTCGCCTACATCAACGCCGGAGGGCTGGGCGGCTACGCCTTCTCCGGCATCGCCAACTCGGACTACGTCGAGGTGCTGGGCGGATCGATCGTCGTGATCGCCCTCGCCATCGCGTTCGAGATCGTCTTCGCCGCGCTGCAGCGGCTCGCCGTCCCCGCGGGTGTCTCCGCCGGGGCGACGCGTCTGTCGCGCCGGAGCACCCGCAGCTCGGCACCACGAGCATCAACCCCTGTGGAAGGAACCACCCCGTGATCACAGCAACGACCCGGCGTCTCGCCGCGACCATCGCCGTCGCGTCCGCGGCCGCCATCGCCCTCGCGGGCTGCTCCTCGAGCGACCCGCTGTCCTCCGGCTCCGGCTCCGGCGGCGGGGACTCGAAGACCATCGTCGTCGGTTCGCAGGCGTACCCGTCGAACGAGATCATCGCCGAGCTCTACGCGCAGGAGCTCCAGCACGAGGGCTTCACCGTCAAGAAGCAGCTCAACATCGGCCAGCGCAAGGCCTACTGGCCCGAGGTCGAGAAGGGGAGCATCAACGTCTTCCCCGAGTACAACGGCAACCTGCTCAACTTCCTCCTGCAGGAAGACGGCAAGGACACCACGACGGAGACCACGACGGACGGCATCAACGACGCCCTCAAGTCGGCGCTGCCCTCCGACGTCAAGGCACTCACCTCGGCCGACGCGTCCGACGCCGACACCTACACGGTGACGCAGGCGACCGCCGACAAGTACGACCTCAAGTCGATCGCCGACCTGTCGAAGATCGGCGGGACGATCTCGATCGCCGCCAACCCGGAGTTCGCCACCGCTGCCTACGGACCGAAGGGTCTGAAGGAGAAGTACGGCATCACCGGCGAGGTGAACCAGCAGAACGACTCGGGCGGTCCGCTCACGATCAAGGCCATCCAGGACGGTGACTCGCAGGTCGCGGACATCTACTCGGCCAGCGCCTCGATCAAGACCGAGAAGCTCGTCACCCTCGAGGACCCGAAGCACCTCGTGCCGGCGAACAACGTCACGCCGATCGTCTCGAAGGACCTCGACTCGAAGGCCGCCGACGCCATCGAGAAGGTGAACAAGCTGCTCACGACGGACGCGCTCATCGAGCTCAACCGTCAGAACTCGGTCGAGCAGAAGTCGGCCGCCTCGGTCGCCAAGTCGTTCCTGCAGGACAACGACCTGCTCTGACGACCCGCTGACCGATCAGCAGCACTCAACGACAGGTGTCGGGCATCCGCCCGGCACCTGTCGTCGTACGTGGAGCGGACGATCGGCACGTCCGTTCCGCACGGGTGTGCCGATCACTGCTCGTGCACGTTCGTGCACGCGACATTTCTACAACTTGTCGAAGAAGGTGTCCGCGCGGTAGCGTGAAGGTGTCCCAACGGTTGTGACAGCAGAAGTTCCCCCTTCCACAGGAAGCAACTGACGTGCACGAACAGCGCGCGGCGACCCGGTTCGGATACGCCGCATGAACGACATCCTCGACCCGCTCATCCTGTCGCGGTGGCAGTTCGGTCTGACGACGATCTACCACTTTCTCTTCGTCCCGCTGACGATCGGCATGGCCGTCGTCGTGGCCGTGTTCCAGACGGCCTGGTACCGCACGGGGCGCGCCCACTACCTCCAGCTGACCCGCTTCTTCGGACGCATCTTCCTCATCAACTTCGCCATGGGCGTGGTGACCGGGATCGTGCAGGAGTTCCAGTTCGGTATGAACTGGTCGAACTACTCGCGTTTCGTGGGCGACGTGTTCGGTGCCCCGCTCGCGCTCGAGGGCATCCTCGCGTTCTTCTTCGAAGCGGCGTTCATCGGGCTGTGGATCTTCGGGTGGGACCGTCTGCCCAGGGGCGTCCACCTCGCCACGATGTGGTGCGTCAGTGCGGGCACGATCATGTCGGCCTACTTCATCATCGCCGCGAACGCGTTCATGCAGCACCCGGTCGGCTACGCGATCAACGAGGTCAAGGGCCGCGCCGAGCTCACCGACATCTGGGCGGTGCTCGGCAACAAGGTCGCGCTGGCGGCCTTCCCGCACACGCTCTTCGCCTGCTTCATGGTCGCCGCCGCGGTCATCATCTCGGTCGCCGCGTACCACCTCGCGCGCAACCAGAACCTCGAGACGATGATGCCGGCGCTCAAGTTCGGCATGTGGACCATGCTCGCCGCCGGCGCCCTCACGGTGCTCACCGGCGACCAGCTCGGCCTCACCATGGTCGACACGCAGCCCATGAAGATGGCCGCGGCCGAAGCGCTGTACAACACGGCGACCGGCAAGGACGCCTCGTTCTCGATCTTCACGCTCGGCACCCCGGACGGCGTGCACGAGCTCTTCTCGATCCGCGTGCCGTACCTGCTGTCCTTCCTCTCGACGCACACGTTCAACGGCACGGTCGAGGGCATCAACGACCTGCAGGCGCAGTACTCCCAGGTCTACGGTCCCGGTGACTACAAGCCCGTCATCTGGGTGACGTACTGGTCCTTCCGCTGGATGATCGCCCTCGGCGTCGGCGCGGTGCTGGTCTCGCTCGCCGGGCTCTGGCTGACGCGCAAGGGTCGCTTCCCGACACAGCGCTGGGTCTGGCGGGTCGCCACCTGGACGGTGCCGCTCCCCATGGCGGCGATGATCGTCGGCTGGATCTTCACCGAGATGGGACGACAGCCGTGGTTGGTGTTCGGGCTGCTCAAGACCAGTGACGGCGTCTCGCCGAACGTCACCGGGCTCGAAGTCCTGATCTCCCTGGTGGTGTTCACGCTCATCTACGGCTCGCTCGCGGTGGTCGAGTTCAAGCTCATCAAGAAGGTCGCCCAGGAGGGCCCCGCCGCTCCGGCCGAGGTCGATGCGGCAACCGGCGAGGTCAAGCACGAAGTGACGGTCTACTAGCAATGGAAACGGTCTAGCGATGGATCTCCCGGTTCTCTGGTTCGCGATCGTCGGCGTCTTCTTCGTCGGCTACTTCGTCCTCGACGGCTTCGACTTCGGTGTCGGCATGTCCCTGCCGTTCCTCGGCAAGGACGACACCGACCGCCGCGTCCTCATCAACACCATCGGCCCGGTCTGGGACCTCAACGAGACGTGGGTCATCGTCGCCGGTGCCTGCCTGTTCGCGGCGTTCCCCGAGTGGTACGCCACGATGTTCTCCGGCTTCTACCTGGCGCTGCTGCTCATCCTCGCGGCCCTCATCGCCCGAGGCGTGTCGTTCGAGTACCGGCACCAGGAGAAGCACCTCGAGTGGAAGCGACGCTTCGACCTCATGATCATCGTCGGCAGCGCGGTCCCGTCGTTCCTCTGGGGCGTCGCGTTCGGCAACGTCGTGCGGGGGATCCCGATGGACGCCGGGCACAACTACACCGGCACGCTCTTCGACCTGCTGAACCCGTTCGCCCTGCTGGCCGGCGCGGCGACGCTGCTCGTGTTCTTCACCCACGGCGTCGTCTTCGTCGCACTGAAGACCGAGGGCGAGATCCGCGAGCGGGCCAAGCGGCTCGCGATCCGGGCCGGCATCGTCACGATCGTCGTCGGCGCGGCCTTCCTCGTCACCATGGCGTTCGTCCGCGCGACCCCGGCATCCCTCGTCCTCTCCGTCGTCGCGGCGCTGGCGCTCGTCCTCGCGGTGCTCTGCACGGCCTGGGGCAAGGAAGGCCGCGCGTTCACGCTGATGGCGGTGACGATCGCCGCCATCGTCCTGGCGATGTTCACGGCGATCTTCCCGAACGTGATGCCCGACTCCGTCACCCCGGCGAACAGCCTGACCGTGTACAACGCGTCGAGCGGGTCCTACACGCTCACGGTGATGAGCTGGGTGGCGCTGATCTTCGTGCCCCTCGTGTTCGCGTACCAGGCCTGGACCTACTGGGTGTTCCGCAAGCGCGTCTCGCGGGCCCAGGTCCTGCAGGCCGCGCACTAGGGCGCCGACGATGAAGCCGCTCGACCCGCGACTCCTGCGCCTGTCCCGGACGGCGCGCGGCTTCATCGTCGCGGCGTCCGGCACCGGGGTCCTCCGCACACTCGCGACCATCGCGATCGCGTGGGGGATCGCGGCGTCGGTCACGCTCGGGGTCGACGCGGTGCGCCAGGGGACGGTCCCGACCGCGTTCGCTGCGACCCTCGCGCTCCTCGGCGGCGCGTTCGTGGTCCGTGCCCTCGCCGCCTGGGCCACCGACGACCTCGCGGCCCGCGCGGCGGCGAAGGTCAAGAGCGAACTCCGAGCGACGGTCCTGGCACGAGCCGCGGAGCGCGGGCCGTCGTGGCTCGCGGGACGGTCGAGCGCCGGGTTCGCCACGACGCTCGGCCCGGGGCTGGACGCCCTCGACGCCTACTTCGGCCGCTACCTGCCCCAGCTGGCACTGACGGCGATCGCGACGCCGGTGCTCCTCGTCGCGGTCGGCCTCGGCGACCTCACCAGCGGGATCATCGTGCTCTGCGCGTTGCCGGTGATCCCCGTCTTCATGATCCTCATCGGCCTCGCGACGCAGGCGCTGCAGCGCGGGCAGGCCGACGCGCTCGCCCGGCTCGGCGGAGCTTTCACCGAGGCCGTCGAGGGACTCGCCACGCTCAAGGTCTTCGGCCGCGCCCGCCGCCAGGTCGGCCGCATCGGGACGGTGACCGACGAGTACCGACGCGGCACGCTCGGCGTGCTCCGACTGTCCTTCGTGAGCGGGTTCGCCCTCGAGCTCGCCGCGAGCCTGTCGGTGGCGCTCGTCGCGGTCTCCGTCGGCATCCGGTTGGTGGACGGGACGTTGGGCCTCGGCGCGGCCCTGTTCGTGCTCGTGCTCGCACCCGAGGCCTTCGCGCCGATCCGGCAGGTCGGTGCCGACTTCCACGCGGCACAGGACGGGGTCGAGGCGTCGACCGCGGTCCTCGACGTGCTCGACGACACGACCGTGCCATCCGCGCCCCGGACCCCGACGGATGCCGCCGACGCCCTGGTGCTGGACGGCGTGACCGTCCGCCGTCCCGACGTGGTCATCGGTCCCGTGCACCTCCGGGCGGCACCGGGGACCGTGGTCGTGCTGGCCGGTCCGAGCGGGTCCGGCAAGTCGAGCCTGATCGCCGCGATCCGCGGCGTGCTGCCGCACGAGGGCACCGTGACCGTCCCCGGTCCCGACGGGACGACGCCGACCGATCGCACGACCTGGGCCGACCAGCGCCCGCGTCTGGTCCGCGGTTCCGTCGCCGAGAACGTCGCGCTCAGCGCGACCCCGGACGACGCAGGGGTGCGCCGCGCCCTGGGCGAGGCCGGGCTGGGACTCGACCCGGGCCTCCCGATCGGCACCGGCGGTTCGGGGCTCTCCGGCGGCCAGGCGCAGCGCGTCGGCGTCGCCCGCGCGCTGTACCGCGCGCGCCGGGCGTCGACCCCGCTCGTCCTGCTCGACGAGCCGACGTCCGCCCTCGACGCCGAGGCAGAGGCGCACGTGATCGCATCCGTGCGCCGCCTCGCGGCCGACGGTGCGGTCGTCGTGGTCGCGAGCCACCGTCCCGCCGTCATCGCCGCGGCGGACGTCCGGGTCGACGTACGGACCGGCGGCTCGGTCGTCGTCGTCGCCGCCGACGGAGCGCGCGCATGAGCCGCCAGGAGGCCCGGCACGGCTCCGTCCTGCGGCTCGCCATGCCCCACGGCTCGGCCTGGGCCAGGGCAGTCGCCGCCGGCGCGCTCAGCGCGGTCTGCGCGGTGGCGCTCCTCGCCGCGAGTGGCTACCTCATCACGCGTGCCGCGGAGCACCCGCCGATCCTGTACCTCACGCTCGTGATGGTCGGCGTCCGCGCCTTCGCACTCGGCCGGGCGGCGCTGCGCTACGTCGACCGGCTCGCCGGACACGACGCCTCGTTCCGTCAGCTCGCGGTCGTGCGCACGGAGATGTACCGACGCCTGGCCTCGGTCGCGCCGGCCGGACTCGGGTCCACCGGACGCGGCGACCTGCTCACGCGGCTCGTCACCGACACCGACCGGCTGCAGGACCTGCCGATCCGGGTCGTCGGTCCGCTCGTCTCCGCCGGCACCGTGGCCGTCCTCTCGGTCGTGGCCGTCGCCCTCGTGTCGGTGCCGGCGGCGCTCGTGCTCCTCGTCGCCCTCGTCGTCGCCGCGCTGCTCGGGTCGGTCGTGACCCGCTCGGTGGCCCGGCGGTCGGACGAGCGCACGGCGGCCGACCGGGGGCACGTCGCCGACCTCGTGCTCGACACCGTCCGGACGCTCGACGTCTTCGCGGCGTACGGCACCCTCGACGAACGGCTGGCCCACATCGCCCGGCTCGACGCCAGGGTCACGGCGGCCGTCCGACGGCGCGGGACCGTGGAGTCGCTCGTCGGAGCCCTCGTCGGCCTCGTCGGTGGTGCGGCGGTCGTCGGCATCCTGGCGGTCGGAGCGCCGGCGGTCGTCGCCGGAGCGCTCGACGGTCCGCTGTGGGCGCTGGCCGTCTTCGTGCCGCTCGCGCTCTTCGAGGTCGTCGGCACCGTGCCGCTCGCCGTCCTGACGTTCCGCCGGGTGCGGGCTGCGGCCGACCGCGTCGAACAGGTCGTCCCGGCCGAGGTGCCCGCCGGGATCGTGCCGGAGCCCGAGGTCGACGCCGACCCCGCGGCACTCGTCGTCGACGGTCCGGTCGCGGTGTCCCTCCGCGACCTCACCGTGCAGTGGCCCGGTTCCTCGACGCCCGCGGTCGACGGCGTCTCGCTCGACCTCCGCCCCGGCGAGGTCGTCGTGCTCCAGGGGCCGAGCGGCGCCGGCAAGTCCACGCTCGTCGACGCGCTCGTCCGGTTCGTCGACCACCGGGGGTCCTACACGCTCGACGGGGTCGAGGCGAAGGACATGCACCCCGACGCCGTCCGCGCCCGCGTCGGTCTCATCGAGCAGGACCCGTTCGTGTTCGACCAGTCGGTCCGGCAGAACCTGCTCTTCGCCCGCGACACCGCGTCCGACGACGACCTGACCGCCGTGCTCGAGCGCGTCGGGCTGGGCCCGTGGCTCGCACGCCGCGGAGGCCTCGACGCCGGGGTGGGGGAGCGCGGGGCCCTCGTGTCCGGTGGACAGGCGCACCGGCTCGCCCTCGCGCGGGCGCTCCTCCGCGCGTTCCCGGTGCTCGTCCTCGACGAACCGACGGCCGACATCGACCCGGACCTCGGCGACACGGTCCTGCGGGACCTCGTCGGCGCGGCCCGTGCAGCGGGGAGGACCGTGGTGATCGTCTCGCACGTACCGGTCGCGGCCGACCTCGTCGACCGCACCCTGCGGATGCGCGACGGGCGGCTCGTCGCGTCCACCGCGACCTGAGTCGCGACCACCCAGGGCGGTGGGCCGTCCCCGTGCGCCGGTCCGCGCCTCCAGGCCTTGTATCTTGGACACCGGAGCGCGTCCGACGGACGTGCGCCGTGCCTCCCAGACCGATTGAGAGTTCCGTGACCACCGAGCAGCACCCCGAGGACCCGAACGCCTACGACTTCCGTCGTCTCCAGGAGAAGTGGCAGCCCCGCTGGGAGGAGCTCGGTCTCTTCACGACGGACCTCGACGACACCCGTCCGCGGAAGTACATCCTCGAGATGTTCCCGTACCCCTCCGGCGACCTGCACATGGGCCACGCCGAGAACTGGGCGCTCGGCGACTTCGTGGCGCGCTACTGGCGGCAGCAGGGCTTCAACGTGCTCCACCCGATCGGTTGGGACTCCTTCGGACTGCCCGCCGAGAACGCGGCGATCAAGCGCGGGGTCGACCCGAAGGACTGGACCTACGCGAACATCGAGCAGCAGAAGGCGTCCTTCAAGCGGTACGCGCCCTCGTTCGACTGGACCACCGAGATCCACACCTCGGACCCCGAGTACTACAAGTGGAACCAGTGGCTCTTCCTCAAGATGTACGAGAAGGGCCTGGCCTACCGGAAGGACAGCTGGGTCAACTGGGACCCGGTGGACCAGACCGTGCTCGCCAACGAGCAGGTCCTGCCCGACGGCACCTCGGACCGCTCCGGCGCCGTCGTCGTGAAGAAGAAGCTCACGCAGTGGTACTTCAAGATCACGGAGTACGCCGACCGCCTGCTCGACGACCTGAACCAGCTCGAGGGGCGGTGGCCGGCGAAGGTCATCGCGCAGCAGCGCAACTGGATCGGCCGCTCCGTCGGTGCCGACGTCGACTTCGTCATCGAGGGGCGCGACGAACCCGTCACGGTCTTCACCACGCGGCCGGACACGATCCACGGGGTCACGTTCCTCGTGGTGGCGCCGGACTCCGACCTGGCGGCCTCGCTGGTCTCCTCTGCCCCTGATGACGTGCGTGCTGCGTTCGACGCGTACCTGACGGCGACGCAGAAGACCTCGGAGATCGACCGCCAGAACGCCGACCGCCCGAAGACGGGCGTGCCGCTCGGGCGCTTCGCGATCCACCCGCTGACGGGGGAGCGACTGCCGATCTGGGCCGCTGACTACGTGCTCGCCGACTACGGCCACGGTGCGGTCATGGCCGTGCCCGCGCACGACCAGCGCGACCTCGACTTCGCGCGGCAGTTCGACCTGCCGGTCAAGGTCGTCGTCGACACCAACGCCGCGGTCACCGGCGCGATCCCGGTGATCCCCGAGGGCGCGACGCTCGACGACTTCGACCTGCCCGTGCTCGACCCGGTCTCGACCGGTGAGGCGCTGACGGGCCAGGGCCGGATGATCAACTCCGGGTCGCTCGACGGCATGTCGAAGCAGCACGCCATCAGCGCCGCGATCCGCCTGCTCGAGGAACGCGGCACCGGTCGCGCCGCGAAGACCTACCGCCTGCGCGACTGGCTCATCTCGCGGCAGCGGTTCTGGGGCACCCCGATCCCGATCATCCACGGCGCCGACGGCACCGAGCACCCGGTCCCGCTCGACCAGCTGCCGGTGCGCCTGCCCGACACCGAGGGGCTCGACCTCAAGCCGAAGGGCACCTCGCCGCTCGGCGGTGCGACCGAGTGGCTGCACGTGCCGAACCCCGTGGACGGCACGCCGGCGCTCCGCGACACCGACACGATGGACACCTTCGTCGACTCGTCGTGGTACTTCCTGCGCTTCCTCGCCGCGAACGACGACACGCAGGCCTTCGACCCGGCCGTCGCGCGGAAGTGGGCGCCGGTCGACCAGTACATCGGCGGCATCGAGCACGCGATCCTGCACCTGCTGTACGCACGCTTCGTGACGAAGGTGCTGTTCGACCTCGACTACCTCGACTTCACCGAGCCGTTCTCGGCGCTGCTCAACCAGGGCATGGTGCTGTCGGGCGGCTCGAAGATGTCGAAGTCGAAGGGTGGCGTCTCCCTCGGTGACGAGCTCGACGCGAACGGTGTCGACGCGATCCGCCTCGTGATGGGCTTCGCCGGGCCGCCGGAGGACGACATCAACTGGGAGGACGTCTCCCCGTCCGCATCGGCACGCTTCCTCGCCCGCGCGTACCGGCTCGCACTCGACGTCACGTCCTCGAAGGACGTCGTCTGGGCCGAGGGCGACCGCGCGCTCCGGCAGGCGACCCACCGCTTCCTCGCCGATGCGCCCGGGATGATGGAGTCGTTCAAGTTCAACGTCGTCATCGCGCGGCTCATGGACCTGGTGAACGTGACGCGCAAGGCCATCGACAGCGGTCCCGGCGCGGGCGACCCCGCCGTGCGCGAGGCCGTCGAGACCATCGCGCTCGGCCTCAGCGTCTTCGCGCCGTACACCGGCGAGGAGATGTGGGAGAAGCTGGGCTACGAGGCCACCGTCGCCACGTACGGCTGGCGCAAGGCCGACCCGACCCTGCTCGTGCAGGAGACCCTCACCGCCGTCGTGCAGGTGAACGGGAAGGTCCGAGACTCGTTCGAGGTGTCGAAGTCGATCGACCCGGCGGAGCTCGAGGCGATGGCCCGGGCGTCGGCGAACGTGCAGCGGTACATCGGGGAGCGCGAGGTCGTGAAGGTCATCGTGCGGGCCCCGAAGCTCGTGAACATCGCGATCAAGGGGTAGCGCCTCCTCCACAGGGATGTCCCGTGGTGGTTCCTCCACCGGTGTGACGTGCGGAGCCCGGTCGGACGGCCGGGCTCCGTAGCGTTCCGGCATGTCGTCTCGGTCGGGTGCGGGTGCGGGTGCGGGTGCCGATGCCGGTGTGAGTGCTGGTGCGGACGTGGGTGGTGGCGCTGGTGCTGGAACGGCCGCTGGTGCTGGTGCTGGCGTGGGTGCTGGTGCGCCGTCGGCGGCTTCGGTCGCGCTGCCCGCGTCGTCGGTGGGGCCGGTGTCGGCGCCGTCGGCGCCGTGGGCGCGACTGGCGCACGTGTCGTTGTCGCCGCGGGCCGCCGTCCTGCTGGCGGCGGCGGTCGTCGCGGTCGCCGTGCTCGTGGTGCTGCTCGGGGCGTGGTCGGGAGGCGCCGGTCCGGTCGGTCGCGGAGGAGCCGGTGGCGACTCGCTCAGCGTGACGAGCGCACCGTCCGTCGGGCCTGGTGCGAGCGCCGGTCCATCGACCGACGGCACCACCGGCGCGACGAGTCCCGCCGACGGAGCGTCGGCTCCGCCGTCGCCGGTCGTCGTGCACGTCGTCGGGGCGGTGGAACGCCCCGGCGTGGTGTCGCTCGGCGCCGGGAGTCGAGTGGCGGTCGCGATCGAGCGCGCCGGGGGAGCGGTGCCCGACGCCGACCTGACCCGGCTGAACCTCGCCCGGGTGGTCGTCGACGGGGAACGCTTGTACGTGCCGCGGACCGGGGAGACCGACCTGCCCGAGGTGGTCGACGGCCCGGCGGGGGCTGGCGACGGGGCGGGGGCTCCTGGCGGGGCGGCAGGCTCCGCCGGATCTGCCGGTGCCGGCGGGACCCCGGGCGTCGGCGGAGCAGCGGGCGGCGGCGACGCGGGTGGGAGCGCAGCCGGGGCGGTAGGGGTCGTCGACCTCAACACGGCCGACCAGGCGGCACTCGAGACGCTGCCCGGCATCGGACCGGCGCTGGCCGGACGGATCCTCGCCTGGCGCGAGGAACACGGGCGCTTCAGCGCGGTCGAGGACCTGCTCGACGTGAGCGGCATCGGCGGCGGCCGGTTCGCCGACCTCCGTGATCGTGTGCGGGTCTGACGGTGGCGGTCGACCTCACGCCGCGGCTCGCCGACCTGCGGCTCGCGGTGCCGGCGGCGGTCGCGTGGGTCGGGGTCGCGGTGCTCGTCGGTGCGCCGCGGGCAGCGGGTCCGGCGCTGGTCGGGAGCGTGGTGGTCGGCGTGGCGTCGGTGGTGCTGTCGGCGCGCCCACGGCCCGCGGTCCAGCCCGTGGGCGGGGGCGCGAGCGGGCGCGGTCGCGGGCCCCGGACCGCGCGGGCCGGGGCCGCCACGCTCGTGCTGACGACGGCCGCGCTGTGCGCCCTGTTCGCGGTCGCGGTGCTGATGGGCGACCAGCGTCGCAGTCCTGAGGCACTCGCAGCGGTCGGAGACGGCACCCGGTCGGTCGGACTCGTCCTCACCCGTGACCTCCCACCGGGAGCGCGCTCCGTCCTCGGGACCCTCGACCGGGTCGACGAGACCCGGGGGCTGCGCGTACCGGTCCGGGTGGTCCCGGCGCACCGGGACGCCGTCAATCCGGATGGCTCCGGCGGCGTCGAGCGGTTGGCCGCCGGCACCAGGCTCACCGCATCGGCCGCACTGCAGCCCGACGAACCCGGAGGCTCGACGTCGTACGTCGTCTTCCTCCGCGGTGCGGTGGCGGTGCAGCCACCGACCGGGCTCCTCGCCGTCACCGATCGCGCACGCGCCGCCTTCGTCGACGTCACCGCACCGCTGCCCGAGCCCGGCGGGTCGCTCCTCCGCGGCCTCGCGATCGGCGACCGGAGCGGGCTCGACCCGGCGACGGAAGCGGCCATGGAGACCTCGGCGCTGACCCACCTGACCGCGGTCTCCGGATCGAACTGCGCCGTGGTCGTCGGTCTGGTCGTCCTGCTCGGTCGCGCTGTCGGACTCCCGCGACACGTCCGGGCCGGCACCGCCGTGGTGCTGCTGCTCGCGTTCGTCGTCCTCGTCCGGCCGGACCCGTCGATCGTGCGGGCGTCGGTGATGGCCGTCCTCGTGCTGCTGGTCCACCTCACCGGACGACCGGTGCGCGGGGTCCCGCTCATCGCCGTCGCCGTGGTCGGCATGCTCGTCGTCGACCCCTGGTACGCACGGTCGTCCGCGTTCGTCCTCTCGGTGCTCGCGACCACCGGCATCGTGGTCCTCGGCCCGCCGATGACCGCGATCCTCGCCCGGCGCCTCTGGACGCCCGTCGCCGCGGCCCTCGCCGTCCCGGTCGCAGCGCAGCTCGCCTGCTGGCCGGCGACGATCCCGCTCTCCGCGGCGGTCCCCACGTACGCGGTACCGGCGAACCTGCTCACGGAGCCCCTCGCACCCGTGGTCACGGTGGTCGGACTCGCCGCGTGCGTGCTCGCGGGGCCGTGGCCGTGGGCGGGCGGTGTCCTCGCAGGGGTGGCCTGGGCGCCCGCGAGTGCGATCGGTGCCATCGCCCACGGTGCCGCCGCGATGCCCCTCGCCTCGGTGCCGTGGCCCGCGGGCGGCGGTGGCGCGACGGCCGCCGGAGTCGTGAGCGCCAGCGTCGCGGTCGCGGTCATCGTGCCGCCTCCGGCGCGGTTCCGGTTCCTCCTGCTCGCCGCTGTCGTCGGCGCGATCGGGGTGGCGGTCGTCGCCGTGCCCCGGCTCGTGGTGCGCGCGGGACTGCCGTCGGCGTGGTCGGTGGCGGCGTGCGACGTCGGTCAGGGTGACGCCGTGCTGGTCCGCGGGGGAGCGACGGACCACGACGGCATCGCGTTGCTGGACACGGGTGACGACCCCGAGCGGCTGGAGGCGTGTCTCGACCTCCTCGCCGTCGACCGGATCGACCTCCTCGTCGTGACCCACTTCGACCGCGACCACGTCGGCGCCGTCGACACCGTGGCGCAGCGCGTGACGACGGCCCTCGTCGGCCCGACCGCCCGTCCTGCTGACGAGCGGGTCGTGCGTTCCCTCCGCCGTGCCGGGGCCGACGTCCGTCGCGCCGACGACTCGACCAGCGGCACACTCGGAGGGCTCCGGTGGCGGGTGCTGTGGCCCCGGGCGGCCGACGGTGGTGCCGGCAACGACGCGAGCCTCGTCCTGCGGACCGACGCGGGCCCAGGGTGCTCGACGTGCCTGTCCGGGCTCTTCCTCGGGGACCTGGGCGAGACCGCGCAGCGTCGCCTCCGGGCGGGTGGCACCGACCAAGCCGAGGTCGTGAAGGTCGCACACCACGGCTCGGCGGACCAGGACCCGCTGCTGTACCGGCGGACGGCCGCCACGGTCGGGCTGATCGGCGTCGGCGTGGGGAACACCTACGGGCACCCGACCCGATCGGCCCTGTCGATGCTCGAGGCGGCCGGCACGACGGCGTACCGGACGGACCGTCACGGAACCGTCGTCGTCGGTCGCGACGGTCCGGACCGCCTGCGGGTGTGGACGGAGCGGTCGGGGTCGGCGGTCGCCCGTAGGATCGAGGCATGGCCGCCAAGAAGCCCGTCCGCGCCGCGGCGAAGATCGACCAGGTGCCGTGGTCGGGCATCCGACCCGCGCCCGTGGTGCTCGTCACCGGCCCCGAGACCTTCCTGGCCGAACGCGCCAGCAGCGTCCTGCGTGACCTGCTCGTCGGTGAGGACCCGGCGCTCGAGGTGCACGATCTCGAAGCCGACCAGTACGCGCCAGGGCTCCTCGCCACGCTCGCGAGTCCGTCGCTGTTCGGCGAGCCCCGGCTGGTCCGCGTCACGAACGTCGAGAAGTGCACGGACGCCTTCATCACCGAGACGATCTCGTACCTCGGTGCCCCCGCGGACGACGTCACGCTGGTGCTCCGACACGGCGGTGGCGTGCGGGGCAAGAAGCTCCTCGACACGATCCGGAGCGGCGTCGGCGGCGGGATCGAGGTGCAGTGCGACGAACTCAAGCGTGAGACCGACCGGATCGACTTCGTCCAGGCGGAGTTCCGCGCCGCGCGCCGGAAGATCGCTCCGTCCGCGGTCCGGACCCTCGTGGCGGCGTTCGCCGACGACCTGGCCGAGCTCGCCGCTGCGTGCCGGCAGCTCCTCGCCGACGAGGCCGAGGAGATCACGGACAGTGTCGTCGACAAGTACTACGGCGGCCGCGTCGAGACGAACGCCTTCAAGGTGGCCGACATCGCCCTGGCTGGTCGTTCCGCGCCGGCGATCGTCGAGCTCCGGCACGCGCTGTCGACCGGCGAGGCTCCGGTGCCGATCGTCGCGGCGTTCGCGAGCAAGATCCGCACGATGGCGAAGGTGAGTGCCTTCCGTGGCCCGAGCGGCCAGGCGGCGTCGGCGCTCGGCATGGCGCCGTGGCAGGTGCAGCGGGCGCAGCGCGACGTGGCCTCGTGGACCGAGGCCGGTCTGGCGAACGCGATCACCAGCATCGCCGAGGCGGACACCGCCGTGAAGGGCGGCTCGCGGGACGCGCACTACGCGCTCGAGGTCATGGTCCGCACGATCGCGCGGCGCGGCGAGCCCCGCTGACGGCCGGCCGAGCGGGCTGCGCTGAGCCGCCACCTGCCCGACCTGCCCCGGCAACGACGAAGGCCCCGCACCTTCCGGTACGGGGCCTTCGTGCAGCACTCAGCAGATCAGAGCGCCGAGACCTTCTTCGCGATGGCCGACTTGCGGTTCGCGGCCTGGTTCTTGTGGATGACGCCCTTGCTCACGGCCTTGTCGAGCTTCTTCGAGGCGAGGTTCAGGGCCGCGACGGCCTTGTCCTTGTCGCCGGCGACGACGGCCTCGTTGGTGTGACGGATGACCGTCTTGAGCTCGGACCGGTACGCCTTGTTGCGCTCCTGGGCCTTGAGGTTGGTCTTGATGCGCTTCATCTGCGACTTGATGTTCGCCATGCGTGTTGCTCCTTGATCGTCTCTACGGGTGGTCGCGACCGCTGGGTAGAGGGGCCCTTGGTCGCATCGCGTTCCACCCGTGGGCGGGGAACGCGGAAGTCCAGCAAGCAACATTACCAGCCCGATGGGCCACGACCAAAGCACCGGCACGCCGGAGTCCCGACGGCGGCACCGCCGGAAACCCCGCCGCAACACGCGTTCGCTACCGTGACGAGCATGCCCTCCCTCGCACCTCGGATCGAGACCGTGCCCGCCTCCGGCATCCGACGGGTGTTCGAGCAAGCCGCGATCCTCCGCGCACAGCACCACGACGGCCCCGTCGGCACGACCACCCCGACGAGCGGGCCGGAGCACAGCGCGCTCCCCGACGTCGCCATGCTGGTGATCGGCGAGCCCGACGTCCCCGTCGCGCCGCACATCGGCGAGGCAGCCCGCCGGGCCTGGTCCGAGGACCGCACCGACTACACCCCGAACGGCGGCATCGCCCCGCTGCGGGAAGCGATCCGCCAGAAGCTCCGCCGTGAGAACCGCATCGAGGTGGACGTCGAGCAGGTCTGGCTCACCGTCGGCGCGACGCAGGCGCTCTTCCAGGCGATGACCCTCGTGCTGTCCCCGGGCGACGAGGTCCTCGTGCCGGACCCCGGGTACACGACGTTCACGATGAACGCGCACATCCTCGGTGCGACGCCGGTGCCGTACCGGCTCGAACCGCAGCACGACTTCGAGCCGGACCTCGGAGCGCTCGAGGCGAGCATCACCGAGCACACCCGGGCGATCGTCGTGAACTCGCCGTCGAACCCGCTCGGGTCCGTGTTCGGCGAGCAGACGCTCCGTGACCTGCTCGCCCTCGCGAAGCGGCACGACCTCTGGGTGATCAGCGACGAGGTCTACGAGTACTTCACCCACGGCACCCGGCACGTCAGCCTGGCGAGCCTCGACGAGGACGACCGGGTGTTCACGGCGTTCTCGTTGAGCAAGACCTACGCGATGACCGGGGTGCGCGTGGGGTACCTGGTGACGCCGGAGGGGCTCGGTGCGACGATGCGCACCACCCAGGAGGCGATGATCAGCTGCGTCGCCGAACCCGACCAGTGGGCGGCCCTGGCGGCGATCGTCGGCGACCACTCGGCCGTGCAGGACGCCCGCGAGCACTACCGCGCCAACCTCGAGGTCGCGAAGGAGGTGCTCGACGCCGCCGGCATCCGCTACCTCGATCCGCGCGGCGCCTTCTACCTGTGGATCGACGTCTCGCACGTCAGCCAGGGGGACGTGGCGGAGTGGGCCCTCGCCTTCCTGCAGCGCGAACGGGTCGCGGTGGCACCGGGCAGCGCGTTCGGCCGCACCGGCGAGGGGTGGATCCGGGTCTGCCTCGCGGCCAGCCCAGCGGACCTCCGTCGCGGTCTGGGCGCGCTGCCCTCGCCGGTCACGGTGACCGCCTGACGGACGGGAGGCGCGGTGCGGGCCCGCACCGCGCCTCCAGACCGCAGCCCGCCCGTCGTGCAAGCGGCGGGCACGCAAGCGTGGGAGAATCGTGCGTCCGTCCGACCCACCTGAGGAACCGTGAGCCCACAAGCAGCCACCCCGCTCGAGCCCGCCGCGACTCCGGCCGAGTCGATCCGCAACTTCTGCATCATCGCGCACATCGACCACGGCAAGTCGACGCTGGCGGACCGCATGCTGCAGATCACCGGCATCGTCGAGGACCGTGCCATGCGCGCGCAGTACCTCGACCGCATGGACATCGAGCGCGAACGCGGCATCACGATCAAGTCGCAGGCCGTGCGCATGCCGTGGGAGCTGGACGGACAGACCTTCGCGCTCAACATGATCGACACGCCCGGTCACGTCGACTTCTCGTACGAGGTGTCACGCAGCCTGGCCGCGTGCGAGGGCGCGATCCTCCTGGTCGACGCCGCCCAGGGGATCGAGGCGCAGACCCTCGCGAACCTCTACCTGGCGCTCGAGAACGACCTCGAGATCATCCCGGTGCTCAACAAGATCGACCTGCCCGCGGCCGACCCGGACAAGTACGCGGCCGAGCTGGCGCAGCTGATCGGTGGCAAGCCGGAGGACGTCCTGCGCGTCTCGGGCAAGACCGGTGTGGGCGTGCCCGAGCTCCTCGACCGGGTGGTCCGCACGGTGCCGCGTCCGGTCGGCGACGTGGACGCCTCGCCCCGCGCGATGATCTTCGACTCGGTCTACGACAGCTACCGCGGCGTGGTGACGTACGTGCGGATGATCGACGGCACGATCCACCCGCGCGAGAAGGTCCAGATGATGTCGACCAAGTCGACGCACGAGATCCTCGAGATCGGTGTGTCGTCGCCGGAGCCGAAGCCCACGAAGGGGCTGTCCGTCGGCGAGGTCGGCTACCTGATCACGGGCGTGAAGGACGTCCGCCAGTCGAAGGTCGGTGACACGGTCACGACGGCGCAGAAGCCCGCGACCGAGGCGCTGCCCGGCTACACGGACCCGAAGCCGATGGTGTTCTCGGGGCTGTACCCGATCGACGGCTCGGACTACCCGGACCTGCGTGAGGCGCTCGACAAGCTCAAGCTGTCCGACGCCGCGCTCGTCTACGAACCCGAGACGTCCGTAGCGCTCGGCTTCGGCTTCCGCTGCGGCTTCCTCGGCCTGCTGCACCTCGAGATCATCACGGAGCGCCTGAGCCGCGAGTTCGGCCTCGACCTCATCACGACCGCGCCGAGCGTGATCTACGAGGTCACGAACGAGGACAACACGACGACCGAGGTGACGAACCCGTCGGAGTTCCCGGGCGGTCGCATCGTCGAGGTCCGCGAGCCCATGGTGCGCGCGGCGATCCTCGCCCCGAAGGACTACGTCGGCGCGATCATGGAGCTGTGCCAGGCGCGGCGCGGGTCGCTGCTCGGCATGGAGTACCTGGGCGAGGACCGCGTCGAGATCCGCTACGAGATGCCCCTCGGCGAGATCGTCTTCGACTTCTTCGACCAGCTCAAGAGCAAGACGCAGGGCTACGCCTCGCTCGACTACGAACCGACCGGCGACCAGGCGGCGGACCTCGTGAAGGTGGACATCCTGCTGCAGGGCGAGCAGGTGGACGCGTTCAGCGCGATCGTGCACCGCGACAAGGCGTACGCGTACGGCACGCTGATGACCGAACGGCTCCGCAAGCTGATCCCGCGGCAGCAGTTCGAGGTGCCGATCCAGGCCGCGATCGGCGCGCGCATCATCGCGCGCGAGAGCATCCGCGCGATGCGCAAGGACGTCCTCGCGAAGTGCTACGGCGGTGACATCACCCGCAAGCGCAAGCTCCTCGAGAAGCAGAAGGAGGGCAAGAAGCGCATGAAGATGGTGGGTCGCGTCGAGGTCCCGCAGGAAGCCTTCATCGCGGCGCTCTCCGGCGACGTCGAAGAGAAGAAGAAGTAGCGCGCGACCGACCGATCAGGCGCGCCGGGCTCGGGTCCGCAGGGCGGCCAGCACGAGGGCCGGGAGGCTCGCAGCAGCCAGTCCGGCCAGCGCGGTCCGCAGGACCACCAGCCCGGCGGCCGCGTCGTAGTCCGGCTGCTGCGCCGCGGCGAACCCCGCGACGACGGCGCCGATGACCATCGCCAGCGTGGCCAGCCCGAGGACCGTCGGGAGTCGGCGCGCGCTGTGCCGGCGCACCGCGAGCACCAGGGTCACCCCGAACAGGAGCACTCCCGCTCCCGCGCTGCACGCCCCGAAGGCCGCGATGGCGTTCGCGGTGTCGAACCCGTCGGCTCCGGCCGGCAGGACGGACACGTACCGGCTCGGTGCGGCGGAGCTGGCGGTCGCCCACTCGACCGCGGCGCGAGCGCTCGTGGCGAGCCCGAACGCCGCCAGTGTCAGCACGGCGAACGCGGCCGTCGTGCGGTCGACGGTCCGGACGCGGTCGGGGGTGGGGCGGGACACGGACCAACGATAGGGGCGTTGCGGGCGGGTGTCGGGCCTCCAGTTCGGGGCGTGCCGGAAGTGGACGCCGCGCTGCGCAGCCGCGCCGCCAGGAGCCCGCGTCCGGTCGTCCGGCGGACGGGTGCGCCGGTACGCTTGGGGCATGAGTACCCGCGGGAGCTACCGGACCGCCCTGTCGTACGGAGCCGTGGGCGCGACCCAGGCTCCCGACCTCATGACGTACCCGCCGGACGGGTTCACCCCGTCCGAGTCGCGGGCCCGCATCGGGCACGGCGACCAGCGGTTCGAGACCGCGGTGACGCAGGCGCTGACGTGGCAGATCCAGGAGCGCAGCGGCATGGGCGTCCGCGTCGAGGACCAGCCGGACGACGACGAGGTCCGCTACAACCCGGTGACCTTCGACGAGGCCGGCGTGCCGATCGCACCCGCCTCCATCGGGACGCCCCGGGTCGAGAAGTTCGCGCCGGACGGCACGCCGCTCGTGACGGCCGGCACCAGCGCCACGCTGACGATGCACGCGTTCGGCCGGACGGTGCACGCCCCGGTGCGGGTCGTGTCGATCATCGACGAGAACGACCGCAAGGGCTTCGCCTACGGCACGCTCGAGGGGCACCCGCTGTCCGGCGAGGAGTCCTTCGTCGTGGAGCGCACCCCGGACGGTTCGGTCTGGCTGCAGATCCGGCAGTTCTCGCAGCCGTCGAGCCGGAAGTGGCGGTTCGTGGCGCCGCTGCTCCGCCGGCAGCAGAAGAAGATGGCGGAGAAGTACCTGGCGGCGCTGCGCGGCGACTAGCGGTCGACGGGCCGCAGCGGCGGCAGTGCCGCGATGGCGTCCTCGATGAGCCGGGCGTCGTCGACGCAGTTGCGTGCGATGGTCACGGCGCCCGTGGCACGCAGGGACTCGACGTCGTACACGCCGGTCGCGACCGCGAGGAACGGGATGCCCACGGCGTCCGCGGCCTCGCCGTCGCGCGGTGTGTCCCCGACGATGACGGCACGGGTGCCGGCGAGTGCCGCCGCCGCACGGGCGGTGATCCCGGTCCGCTCGACCTCGGCGTCGCCGAAGTACGAGTGCTCCCAGTCGAAGGCGTCGGTGTCGAACCCAGCGCCCGCGAGCTTGACGCGCGCGCGGTAGGCGGAGTTGCCGGTGAGCAGGCCGTTGCGCCAGCCGATCTCGGCGAACCGCGCGACGAGGGCGACGGCGCCCGGCGCGGGGCTCCGGCGGTCGCCGGACCGGTGGCGTTCCGCGGTGAGGTCGTGCAGGTGACGGCTGACCGTCGGGATCAGGGCGTCGTCGAGGTCGTGCGCGCGGACGTGTTCGGCGATCAGGCCGGCGTCGGTGCGGCCGTGCTGGTGCCCGACGCGCAGGACGAGGTCGCGGCCGACGGCCCGCTCGAGCGCGAGGTGGTACAGGTTGCCCGGCGAGGAGGCGTTCATCACGAGGGTGCCGTCGATGTCCCACAGCACCGTGGTGGGGACGGGGTGGTGCTCCATGGTCCCATCATGACGGACAATGGAGTCCATGCCGAGTGCTCTGCCGATCGCCGATCCCGCCCCTGCGGACGGCCTGATCACACCGGCCTCCGGTGCCGGCGACGTCCCGTTCGGCGTGTACGTGCACGTGCCGTTCTGCCGGGTGCGCTGCGGCTACTGCGACTTCAACACGTACACGGCGTCCGAGCTCCGCGGCGTGCGGCGGGACGACTACGCAGGGCACGCCGTGCGCGAGATCGCGTGGGCGGCCGAGGTCCTCGACCGCTCGGGTGTTCCGCGGCGGCCGGTGTCGACGGTCTTCTTCGGCGGAGGCACCCCGACGATGCTGCCGGCGTCCGACCTCGTGATGATCCTGCGAGCGATCCACGACACGTGGGGCATCCTGCCGGGCGCCGAGGTCACGACCGAGGCGAACCCCGACTCGGTGGACGGCTCGTCGCTCGAGACGCTCCGGGCCGGCGGCTTCACCCGCGTGAGCTACGGCATGCAGTCGGCGGTGCCGCAGGTGCTGGCGACGCTGGACCGGACGCACGACCCCGAGCGCGTGCCGCTCGTGGTCGACCTCGCGAAGCAGCAGGGCCTCGACGTCTCGCTCGACCTCATCTACTCGACGCCGGGGGAGTCCCTCGACGACTGGCGCACGTCGCTCGACGCCGCCCTGGCGTGCGAGCCGGACCACGTGTCGGCGTACTCACTGATCGTCGAGGACGGCACCGCGATGGGCCGGATGGTGGCGCGCGGTGAGCTGCCGGCGCCGGACGACGACCTCGCGGCGGACATGTACGAGCTCGCCGACCAGGTGCTCGGCGATGCCGGCTACTCCTGGTACGAGGTGTCGAACTGGGCACGCGGCGAGGAGCACGCCAGCCGGCACAACCTGTCCTACTGGAAGGGCCACGACTGGTGGGGCGTCGGCCCCGGCGCCCACTCCGCGGTGGCCGGCACCCGGTGGTGGAACGTCAAGCACCCGGCCGCGTACGCGAACCGGGTGCTCGCGGGCGAGTCGCCCGCCGCGGGTCGCGAGACCCTCGACGACGAGACCCGGTACGTCGAGCGTGTCCTGCTCGCGGCGCGGGTCCGCGGTGAGCTCGCGACCGCCGAGCTCGACCGGGAGGCGCGTGGCCGCGTCGCCGGACTCATCGCGCGTGGCCTGGTGGACGGCTCGGCCGCGGTGCGGGGACACATCGACCTGACCCTGCAGGGTCGCCTGCTCGCGGACGCGGTGGTGCGCGAACTGCTCGACTGAGCGGCGGCGCTGCGGCTACTGCTTGATGAACTCGATCGAGAGCGGGTAGCGGTAGAACTCGCCCCGGTTCGCGGCGACGGCGGCGAGGATGCCGAAGACGACCGTGATGATGGCGATCACGGGGATCAGCAGCGCGCCGATCAGGATGACCGTGAGGACCCCTGCGACGGCGTAGGCGATGGCCATGGTGATGTGGAAGTTCAGCGCGACGCGGGTGTGCTCACGGACGAAGCCGCCGCGGTCGCGGAGCACGAGGAAGGCGATGAGCGGCACGATGACGTTCGACAGGATGCCGCCGACGTGGGTCAGGGTGGCCCAGAGCCGCTGGTCCTCGGGGGACAGCGGCTGCGGCGGGGTCCACCCGCCGGGGTACTGCGGGCCGCCCGGGTGCGACGAGCCGCCGTTCCACCCGGGACCGCCCGGCTGTCCGGGCTGCTGGCCGTAGGGTCCGCCGGGCTGCTGGCCGGAAGGGCCGCCGGGCTGCTGTCCGTAGCTCATGCGTGGAGCGTACCGGGCGGCTGTGGGGAAGTCCCGGTCGGTCGGTGGTCGGGCGTAGGATCAGCAGTCGACACGTCCGAGTGCCAGAACGAGTGGAAGGGGTCCGGGTGGTCAGCGAGCGCAGCCTCGAGGTCCTCAAGGCCATCGTGCGGGACTACGTCGCCTCGCGCGAGCCGGTGGGGTCGAAGACGATCGTCGAGCGGCACGCCTTCGGGGTCAGCGCCGCCACGATCCGCAACGACATGGCCCAGCTCGAGGACGAGCAGCTCATCGCCGCACCGCACACCTCCTCCGGTCGTGTCCCCACCGACAAGGGCTACCGGGTCTTCGTCGACCACCTCGCGGGCGCCCGGCCGCTGTCCAGCGCCCAGCGGCACGCCATCGAGACCTTCCTCGGGGCGCCGAACGACCTCGACGAGGTCCTCGGCCGCACGGTCCGGCTGCTGAGCCAGCTCACCAACCAGGTCGCGCTCGTGCAGTACCCGTCGATGGTCCGCGCGCGGGTGCAGCACATCGAGCTCGTGCGCCTCGGCGACGAACGGCTGATGGTCGTCCTCATCACCGACACCGCCCGGGTCGAGCAGCGGGTCGTCGAGACCGACGTCACGCTCGACGAAGCGGGCCTCACCGAGCTGCGGGCCGTCGTGAACGGCGCCGCGGTCGGACTCCTGCTGCACGACGTCGCGACGGCGCTCCGCGCGGTCCCGCAGCAGATCCGTCCCGACGCCCAGCCGCTCGCCGGTGTCGTCGTGGCGACGCTCATCGAACAGGTGGCGGCGAACCGGCAGGACCGGCTGGTGATGGCCGGCGCGGCGAACCTCGCCAAGAGCGAGCAGGACTTCTCCGGCGGACTCTTCCCGGTGCTCGAGGCCATCGAGGAACAGGTCACGCTCCTGCGCCTGTTCGGCGAGATGCAGATCGACGACGTCGCGGTGGCGGCACGGATCGGCGTCGAGAACGCCGAGTACGGGCTCGACGCCACGAGCATCGTCGCCGGTGGGTACCTGGCGGGCGGCGAGGTCGCGCGCCTCGGCGTCCTCGGTCCGACGCGGATGGACTACGGCACGAACATGGCCGCCGTCCGCGCCGTCGCACGGTACCTGTCCAAACTCCTGGGCGAACATTGACCGACCCGACCCGCGACTGACGCGGGGTGCGCAGCGGACGTGATCCGCGCCTCCAGACCGACCCGCGGCGACCGCCGCTCCGAACCGAACCGACTGAGGGATACGTGGCAGACCACTACGACGTCCTCGGCGTCCAGCCGGACGCCTCCGATGCCGACATCAAGAAGGCGTACCGCCGACTGGCGCGCGAGCTGCACCCGGACGTGAACCCGAGCCCGGACGCCGCCGAGCGCTTCAAGGACGTGACGCACGCGTACGACGTGCTGAGCGACCCCGAACAGCGTCGGCGCTACGACGCCGGGCCCCAGGCGGACGGTCCGTTCGGCGGCGGGGCCGGCGGCTTCAGCGACATCTTCGACGCGTTCTTCGGCGGCGGTGGCGGCGGGGGCCGGGGCACCGGTCCGCGCAGCCGGGCCGAGCGCGGCCAGGACGCCCTGCTCCGGATCGAGGTCGACCTCGACGAGGTCGTCTTCGGCACCCACAAGGACGTCGAGGTCGACACCGCCGTCCTCTGCGAGACCTGCCACGGGTCGTGCTGCGCGCCGGGCACCAGTCCGCAGACGTGCGACATCTGCGGCGGCTCCGGACACATCCAGCGCCAGGTCCGTTCGCTGCTCGGCAACGTGGTGACGAGCGCCCCGTGCGGCACCTGCCGCGGCTACGGCACCGTCATCCCGAACCCGTGCCCGACGTGCCAGGGGCAGGGTCGCATCCGCGCCCGGCGCACCGTGCCGGTGGACGTCCCCGCGGGCGTCGACTCCGGCCTCCGGCTGCAGATGCCCGGGCAGGGCGAGGTCGGCCCGGCGGGCGGCCCGTCCGGGGACCTCTACCTCGAGATCCGGGTGCGGCACCACGACGCCTTCAGCCGCGACGGCGACGACCTCCTCGCGACGCTCGAGGTCCAGATGACCGACGCGGTGCTCGGCACGAACGCGACGATCGACGGCCTCGACGGGCCGGTCGAGCTCGAGGTGCGCCCCGGTGTGCAGAGCGCCGACGTGCTGGTGATCAAGGACCGGGGCATCACGAAGCTCCGCGGCACCGGCCGCGGCGACCTCCGGGTGGGCGTGCAGGTCGTGACACCCACCAAGCTGTCGCACAAGGAGCGTCAGCTGGTCGAGCAGCTCGCGAAGTCGCACAAGTCGCCGAAGCCGCAGCTCGCGCGGTTCCAGCAGGGCATGTTCGGCAAGCTCCGCGACCGCTTCTTCAACTTCTGATGGCGTCGCTCTACCTCGTCCCCTCGCTCGACGGCGTCGCTGTCGGCGACACCGTCCCGCTCGACGGAGCCGAGGGACGTCACGCGGTCACGGTCGCGCGCGTCCGGGCGGGGGAGACGCTGCGTCTGTCCGACGGTCGCGGCACCGTGGTGACCGGCGCGGTCGCGGCGCTGGGCCGCGACGCGCTCGAGGTCCTCGTCGAGGGGGTCGGGTTCGACCCCGAGCCACGACCGTCCCTCACGCTGGTGCAGGCACTGGCGAAGGGCGGGCGCGACGAGATGGCCGTGCAGGCGGCGACCGAGATCGGCGTCGACCGGATCGTGCCGTGGTCGGCGGCCCGCAGCGTCTCCCGCTGGGACGGCCCGAAGGTCGAGAAGGGCCGTGCGCGCTGGGCGGCGATCGCGCACGAGGCGTCCAAGCAGGCGATCCGCGCCCGCGTCCCCGCGGTCGACCCGCCCGTGACCACGGCGCAGTTGGCGGCGTTCCCCGGTGACACCCGGACCGTGCTCGTGCTCGACCCGGTGGGCGACGTGCGGTTGTCCGCCTGGGAGCCCCCCGCCGACGTGGCGGAGATCGTCCTGGTCGTCGGACCGGAAGGCGGCATCGACGGATCCGAGTTCGACCGCCTCGTCACGGCGGGTGCCGTCCGCGTCCGGCTGGGCGACACGGTCCTCCGCACCTCGACCGCCGGGCCGGCCGCGCTCGCGGTCCTCCAGACGCGGCTCGGACGCTGGTAGCCGGATCGGGAAGGCGGGGCGTCGGCCCCGCGTTCTACGATGGAGTCATGAGCACCAGCACGCCCAGCGTCTTCTCGAAGATCATCGCGCGCGAGATCCCGGCGACCGTCGTCGCCGAGGACGACCGCGTGATCGCGATCGAGGACATCGCACCGAAGGCCCCCGTCCACGTGCTCGTCGTCCCCAAGACTGAGGAGTACGCGAACGTCGCCGAGCTCGCCGCCGGCGACCCGGACCTCCTCGCCCACGTGGTCGCCACCGCCCAGCGCATCGCCGACGAGCGCGCCGGCGGCCAGTTCCGTCTCGTCTTCAACACCGGCGAAGCCGCCGGTCAGACCGTGTTCCACGTGCACGCGCACGTACTCGCAGGTGACCTGCAGGAAGGCAACATTGCCGGCTAACGAACCAGCACCCTCCCAGACCGAGCCGACGGACGTCACCGTCGAGATCCAGGTCGACGGCATCGCGATGGTGCAGCTGCTCGGTCCCCAGGACCGCCTGCTGAAGACCGTCGAGCGGCAGTACCCCGGCGTCCGGGTGCTCGTGCGCGGCAACGAGGTCTCGCTCTCCGGGCCCGAACGCGACGTCGCCCGCGCCCACGCCCTCGTCGACGAGCTGGTCGGCATGGTGAAGCGCGGGCAGGACATCGGGCCGACGGACATCCCCGCGTCGGCGCGGCTGCTCGACGAGGACCGCAAGCCCTCGGACACGTTCGGCACGCCCATCGTCTCGAGCCGCGGCAAGTCGGTGCGCCCGAAGACCGACGGCCAGCGGGCCTACGTCGACGCCATCGACGAGCACACCATCACGTTCGGCATCGGTCCGGCCGGTACCGGCAAGACCTACCTGGCGATGGCGAAGGCGGTGCAGGCCCTGCAGCGGCGCGAGGTGAACCGCATCATCCTGACGCGCCCCGCGGTCGAGGCCGGCGAGCGGCTCGGCTTCCTGCCGGGCACGCTGACCGACAAGATCGACCCGTACCTGCGGCCGCTCTACGACGCGCTCAACGAGATGATGGACCCCGAGCTCGTCCCGAAGCTCCTCGCGGCCGGCACGGTCGAGGTCGCACCGCTGGCGTACATGCGCGGTCGCACGCTCAACGACTCGTTCGTGATCCTCGACGAGGCGCAGAACACCACGCCCGAGCAGATGAAGATGTTCCTGACGCGTCTCGGCTTCGGCTCGAAGATGGTCGTCACCGGCGACATCACGCAGGTCGACCTGCCCGGCAACCTGTCCGGGCTGCGACTCGTCACGCGGATCCTCGACAAGGTCGAGGACATCCACTTCGCCCGACTCGGCAGCGAGGACGTCGTCCGCCACACGCTCGTCGGCCGCATCGTCGACGCCTACACCGTCTACGACGAGGAGCGCCTCGCCGAGCAGTCCGGGTACCGTCCGGGCGGCCGGGGGACCGCGCCCGTGGCGAACCCCGCCGGCGCCAACCGCGCCGAGCGACGCGGGCGGCCGCCGCAGGACCGGCAGGGCTCCCCGTACCCCCAGAACGACGCCCGAGGAGGCAACCGGTGAGCATCGAGCTCAACAACGAGTCCGGCGTCGAGGTCGACGAGGCCGCCATCCAGCGTCTCGCCGCCTTCGCGCTGGACGCGCTGCACGTCCACGCCGACGCCGAGCTCGCGATCGTGTTGGTGGACGAGGGTGCGATGGAACAGCTCCACGTCCGGTGGATGGACGAACCCGGTCCGACCGACGTGCTGAGCTTCCCGATGGACGAGCTCCGTCCGGGCACCGAGGACGACCCGACGCCGGCCGGGCTGCTCGGCGACATCGTGCTCTGCCCGCAGGTGGCCGAGGAACAGGCGAAGACCGCCGGGCACTCGAGCACCGACGAGATGCTCCTGCTCACGTGCCACGGCATCCTCCACCTGCTCGGGTTCGACCACGCCGAGCCGGAGGAGAAGGCGGAGATGTTCGGCCTGCAGGGCGAGATCCTCACCGCGTTCGCCGCCCAGCGCCGAGGACGGTGACCTGATGCTGCTCGTCACCGGCCTGCTCGCGGTGGCGTTCGGGCTGGTCGTCCTCGGCGGTCTGCTCGCCGCCTCCGACGCCGCGCTCTCCGTCGTGTCCCGCGCGGACCTCGAGGAGATCGCCCGCGGGAACAAGCACCGCCGTGCCATCCAGGCGATCGGCGATGACGTCGGCGCGCACGTCAACGCCCTCAACTTCTTCCGGGTGCTCGCCGAGACCGCTGCTGCCGTGCTCGTGACGGTCGCCCTCGTGATGGTCTTCGACACCTGGTGGGTCGCGCTCATCGTGTCGGCCGCGGTCATGACCGCCGTCTCGTTCGTGCTCGTCGGCTCGAGCCCGCGCAGCGTCGGCCGGGCGCACGCCGAGCGCTTGATCGGCTCGACCGGGGGCATCGTCCGCGGTGTCCGGATCGTGCTCGGGCCGCTCGCGGGCCTCCTCGTCGCGATCGGGGACCGGGTCACGCCGGGCCGTGGCCGCAGCGCCTCGACGGTGTCGAGCGAGGAGCAGCTGCTCTCCCTCGTCGACGAGGCGACCGAGAGCAACGTCCTCGAACAGGACGACCGCGAGCTCATCCACTCGGTGTTCGAGTTCAGCGACACCCTCGTGCGCGAGGTGATGGTCCCACGCACGGACATGCTCACCGTCGACGGTTCGGACACCCTCGCGGCGGCCATGGAGCAGTTCCTCGCAGCCGGTGTCTCGCGTATGCCCGTCACCGGGAAGGACAGCGACGACGTCCTCGGCGTCCTGTACCTGCGCGACGTGTCCCGCGCCCTCTACGAGCGCCCCGGCTCCGGCACGCGGCGCGTCACCACGCTCCTGCGCCCGGCCGAGTTCGTGCCGGAGTCGAAGGCCGCCGACGACACCCTCCGGCACATGCAGGTCGCGAAGAACCACCTCGTGCTCGTCGTCGACGAGTACGGCGGGGTCGCCGGCCTGGTCACGATGGAGGACCTGATCGAGGAGCTCGTCGGCGACATCTCGGACGAGTACGACCGCGCCGTGGTCGACCGCGTCGAGGTCGAGCCCGGCACCTGGCGGATCTCGGCCCGACTGCCCATCGACGAACTCGGCGACCTGTTCGGCATCGAGCTCGAGGACGACGACGTCGACACCGCCGGCGGCCTCCTCACCAAGGAGCTCGGGCACCTGGCAATCCGCGGCGACACCGTCACCGTCTCCGGACTCGTCCTCACCGCCGACCGCGTCGAGGGCAAACGACGCCACCTCATCACCGTGCTCGCCGAGCGCACGCCGGAACTCGCCGGCGTCGAGGACGCCTTCGACGCCGCGACCCCCACCACGACGGGAACCACGCACCCATGACCGACACCGCCCCCACGATCGGCGAGCCCTACCGCGCCGGCTTCGTCTCCTTCGTCGGCCGTCCGAACGTCGGCAAGTCGACCCTGACGAACGCCCTCGTCGGCGAGAAGGTCGCGATCACCTCCTCGAAGCCGCAGACCACGCGCCGCGCCATCCGCGGCATCGTGCACCGGCCGAACGGGCAGGTGATCATCGTGGACACTCCCGGCGTGCACCGTCCGCGCACCCTGCTCGGCGAGCGGCTGAACGACCTCGTCCAGTCCACCCTGGGCGACGTCGATGTCATCGGCTTCTGCGTGCCGGCGAACGAGCCGATCGGGCCCGGCGACAAGTTCATCAACGACACGCTCGACCAGTACCCGCGTGCGAAGAAGATCGCGATCGTCACCAAGATCGACCGAACCGCGAAGGACGCCGTCGGCGAGCAGCTCCTGGCCGTGTCGAAGCTCCGCGAGTGGGACTCGATCATCCCCACGTCGGGCACGAAGGGCCTGCAGCTCGAGGTCCTGCTCGAGGAGATCACGAAGCTCCTGCCCGTGTCACCGCAGTTGTACGACGCGTCGACGGTGACCGAGGAGACCGACGAGGAGCGCATCAGCGAGCTCATCCGCGAGGCCGCGCTCGAGGGCGTGCGCGACGAACTGCCGCACTCGCTCGCCGTCGTGATCGAGGACGTCGTCGAACCCGACCAGGACGACGACCCGGACGGACCGCTGCGCATCTTCGCCAACCTGTTCGTCGAGCGCGACAGCCAGAAGGCCATCGTCATCGGCCGTGGTGGCGAGCGGTTGAAGGACGTGGGGTCGCGCGCCCGGACCGAGATCGAATCGCTGCTCGGCGGTCGCCACGTCTACCTGAACATCCGGGTCAAGGTGGCCAAGGAGTGGCAGCGCGACCCGAAGCAGCTCGGGCGTCTCGGGTTCTGAGCCGCGTCGTGCGCGGGCGCCGGGTCATCCGACGGACGGACGCGCGCCCGGGCTCCGCGCCGTACCGTGGGGTGGTGTTCCGTCCCATGCTGCGCCTGCAGGTGACCACCGACGTCGTGATCGCCGTCGTGCTCGCTGCGCTCGTGTACGTCACGACCGGCCAGCGGGTGGATGCGCCCCTCGCCTTCGTGACGCTCATCGGGTTGACCGGAGCACTGGCGCTCCGTCGCCTGTCGCCGGGTCTCGCGCTCACCATCGCGTGGGTCGTCGCCGTCTTCGAGGTGACGACGGGGCAGACGCCCGGCGTCGAGAACGCCTTCATGTCCGGGATCCTGTACACCTCGAGCCGGTACGGCACCGGCCGCGTCCGGGCCGCCGGACTCGTCTCGGCGATCATCGGTCCCGTCATCGTGGCCGTTTACCTCGGCCTCGACGACCTCCGGGAGCGCGAGCACATCGTCACCGCGACCACGCCGCAGCAGGAGTCGTTGCGGGTCGCCGTGTCCTACTTCGCGGTCGTCCTGCTCCTCCTGCTGCTGCCGTGGCTCGCCGGGGTCATCGCCCGGACGCGGCGGTCCGCGAGCATGAGCCGCGAAGCGCAGCTGCTCGCCGAACGCGATGCGGCCCGCGCCGACCGCGCCGTCGCGGTCGAGCAGGAGCGCGTCCGGATCGCCCGGGACATGCACGACATCGTCGCGCACTCCCTGGCCGTCGTGATCGCCCAGGCGGACGGCGCCCGGTACGCGTTGAAGGCCGATCCGGCCATCGCCGACGAAGCGCTCGGCACCATCTCGAGCACGGCCAGGCGGGCACTCGGCGACGTCCGCGAGCTCCTCGGGGCGCTCCGGCACGAGCAGGGCACGGCCCCGACTCCGGACATCGACGACATCGACCGGCTGCTGCGCGAGATGCGCGAGGTCGGACTCGACATCCGGATGGAGCGCGAGGGCGACCCGACCGACCTCCCGACGTCCACGCAGCTGGCGGTCTACCGGATCGTGCAGGAGAGCCTGACGAACGCGTGGAAGCACGGCGAACCGGGGACTCCGGTGCACGCCACCCTCACGTACCGACCGGACACGGTCGAGGTCACGGTGGTGAACCGGCGGGCCGACGACGGCACCCGCGGTCCCGGGACGGGCCACGGCCTGGTCGGCATGCGCGAGCGTGCCGCGATGACCGGGGGCACGATGACGGCCGGCGCGCGCGGCGACGACTTCGCGGTCGCCGTCCGGATGCCGACGGTCCCCGCCAGCGGCCAGATGCCCCGTGGCCTCCTCCCGACCGGTACGCCCACGCCCCCACCCACCACCTCGACGCCACAGGAGCGCACCGCCCGATGAACGACACCCCCATCCGCGTCGCGCTCGTCGACGACCAGGCACTGTTCCGCACCGGCATCCGCATGCTGATCGACTCGCAGCCCGACCTGCAGTTCGTCGGCGAGGCCGGCGACGGGGCCGAGGGCGTCGAGCTCGTCCGCCGCAACCGGCCCGACGTGGTCCTCATGGACGTCCGCATGCCGGTCATGGACGGCATCACCGCGACCGCCCGCATCGTCGAGGACAGCGGCACGGACGGGGCGAAGGTGCTCGTCCTCACCACCTTCGACTTCGACGAGGCCGCGGCACGCGCGATCCGGGCCGGTGCGAGCGGCTTCGTCCTGAAGGACGCCGACCCGGAGTTCCTGCTCGCCGCGATCCGCACGGTGTACGCCGGTACCGCGGTCTTCGCCGCCTCGGCCACGCGGGAGCTCCTCCGACGCTACGACGACTCGACGCAGCAGGCCGCGAAGGTCCCGGCGGCGTTCGCCGACCTCACACCGCGGGAGCGCGAGATCTTCGACCTGGCCGCGCGGGGCTTCAGCAACAGCGAGATCGCGCAGCACGAGTACGTCAGCGAGGCCACGGTCAAGACGCACATCTCGCGGGTGCTCACGAAGCTCGAACTGCGCGACCGGGTCCGGCTCGTCGTCTTCGCCCACGAGCACGGCCTGGTCACGAAGGCAGACTGATCGTCATCCGCTCGGATGACTTCTCCACAGGGAAGCGAGCCGAGCGGACCATCCACCGGAGCCGGTCGGCCGACGCGGGACGTGGTGCCCCGCGGTCAGGGTGGGTACATGACCACCAGCCACGCACCGATCATCCGACTCGACCACGTGTCCAAGCACTACGGCGACGCCGCCCGCCGGGTGACGGCGCTCGACGACGTCAGCGTCGACATCGGCGCGGGCGAGTTCACCGCGGTGATGGGGCCGTCGGGCTCGGGCAAGTCGACGCTCATGCACGTCGCCGCCGGGCTCGACTCGGCGTCGAGCGGCACGATCCACATCGATGGCGTCGACATCACCGCGCTCGGGGACAAGGACCTCACGGAACTGCGTCGTCGACGCCTCGGGTTCGTGTTCCAGTCGTTCAACCTCGTGCCGACGCTCGACGTCAGCGAGAACATCCGTCTGCCGTTCCTGCTCGGCGGCCACAAGCCGTCGCGGGAAGAGACGGCGTGGATCGACCGACTCGTCGCGATGCTCGGCCTGGGCAACCGGCTGACGCACCGACCGCACCAGCTCTCCGGCGGCCAGCAGCAGCGCGTCGCCATCGCCCGGGCACTGGCATCCCGTCCTGCGGTGGTCGTGGCGGACGAGCCGACCGGTGCGCTCGACTCGCGCACCGGCCGCGACGTGCTGCAGATCCTGCGGGACGCCGTCACCGAGTGGGGGCAGAGCGTCGTGATGGTGACGCACGACCCGACCGCCGCCGCGAACGCCGACCGCATCCTGTTCCTCGCTGACGGCCGGGTGGTCGGGGACCGGCCTGCGATGGACGCCGCCGAGATCTCCTCGACGATGCTCGGGATGGAGGCCGCAGCGTGAACGGCCTCCGCGCCTTCGCCCCGACGATCCTCGTCGCCGCGCTCGGCACCACCTTCGGTTCCGCGCTGGTCATCGCCCCCGGCATCGTCACCGAGGCCCTCGCCGCCACGGGCTTCGCCGAGCTCCGGTCGGTCGGCGCCATCCTCTCCGTCATCGGCTGGCTGGCCCTCGGCATCGCGCTCTACGTCGGTGCCGTCGTCACGGCGAACACGTGCGCCACCCTGATCGCCGGACAAACACGCATCATCGCCCTCCAGCGGCTGGTCGGAGCCACCGGAGCCGCACTCCGCGCGCGGATCACGCGGACCGGCCTGGTCGTCGGCCTGGTCGGCGGCCTCATCGGTGCCGTGGTCGGCACCGGGCTCGCCGCGGTGTTCGTCATGGTCCTGCGGGGCAACGGGTTCCTGCCCGACACCGCCTACACGCTGTTGCCGTGGCAGCTCGTCCTGCCGATCGCCGCCGTCGTCCTCGCCACGTGGGGCGCGTTCGGTGTGGGGTCCCGGCGCGTCCTGACGGTCACCCCGCTCGAGGCCCTGTCGTCGAGCGTCGAACCGAGCCACGACGACGTCCGGTCCGGACGCGCCCGCTCGGTCTGGGCGATCCTGCTCGTCGTCGTGGGTGCCGGGCTCATGGTCGTCGGACTCGTGAACAGTGCGACGTCGCCGCTCGCGGTGCTGCCGGCAGCGCTCGGCGGCTTCGTCTCCTTCGCCGGGGTCGCCGTCGGCGCCACGATCGTGATGCCCCCGGTCCTGCAGTTCATCGGCCGGATCGGCTCGCGGGACCCGGTCGTGCTGCTCGCAGGCCGGAACGCGATGCGCGCGCCGGGTCGGTCCTCCCGTGCGACGATCGGCCTGGTGATCGGCGTCACGCTGCTCGTCACCTTCGCCGTGGCGCTCGGCATCACCCAGTACGTCGCCGAGACGCAGCTCAACGCCCAGCTGAAGGGCGCCGGGTCCGACCAGATCCGCAGCATGCAGGAGTTCTTCACCCAGCTCAACGCCGTGGTGAGCGTGATCGTCGGGTTCTCCGCCGTGATCGCCGCGGTCGGCGTGGTGAACGCCCTCGCCCTGGGCGTGCTGCAGCGTCGGCGCGAGCTCGGACTCCTGCGGGTCCTCGGCCTCACCGGTGCGCAGGTCCGTCGCATGATCGTCACCGAGGCCGTCCAGATGGTCGTCGCCGCCGTCCTGACCGGGCTCGTCCTCGGTGTCGTCTACGGCTGGGTCGGCGGGCAGACGCTCCTCGGCTCGCTCGGCACCCCCGTGTTCCCGGTGCTGCCGCCGATGACGATCGGCATCGTGGTGGTCGGGGCGCTGGTCCTCGCGGTCGTCGCGACGATCGCGCCGGTGCGACGCGCGATGCGCGTGCCGCCGACCGAGGCCCTCGCGGTCGACTGACCGGACGCGCTGTCCGCGCCCGCGGAGGACGGGAGGCGCGGTGCAAGCCGGCACCGCGCCTCCCGTCGGTCCGTCGGTCCGTCGGTCCGTGCGTCCGCCCGTCAGTCATCAGCACGTCACACGTCGCCGGGCCAGTGCTACGGTGGCCGAGATGAACGCTGCGCTCCTCCTCCTTCGCTGCCGCGACGAGGCCTGACACTCCGGCCCACCTCGTCGCGGAGTCCGTCGTGGCCGCACACCCCACCTCACGACGAAAGTGCGACACCATGCAGAACACGCAGCGCCCCTCCGGGATGCCGATCCACAAGTACGTCCCCTTCCACGAGCAGATCCGCGTCGAGCTGCCGGACCGGACGTGGCCGACGAAGCGCATCGAGCAGGCACCGCGCTGGTGTGCCGTCGACCTGCGTGACGGCAACCAGGCGCTCATCGACCCGATGGACTCCGAGCGCAAGCGCGCCATGTTCGACCTCCTGGTGCGGATGGGCTACAAGGAGATCGAGGTCGGGTTCCCGAGTGCGTCGCAGACCGACTTCGACTTCGTCCGCTCGCTCATCGACGACGGCGCCATCCCGGACGACGTCACCATCCAGGTGCTGACCCAGGCGCGCGAGCACCTGATCAACCGCACGTACGAGGCGATCGACGGCGCGAAGCAGGCCATCGTCCACCTCTACAACTCGACGTCGATCGTGCAGCGCGAGGTGGTCTTCCGGACCGACGTGCAGGGCGTCGTCGACATCGCGGTCGCGGGCGCGAAGCTGTGTCGTGCGGCCGAGGCGAACCTGCAGCACGACACCACGGTGTTCTACGAGTACTCGCCGGAGTCCTACACGGGCACGGAGCTCGAGGTCGCCGTCGAGATCTGCAACGCCGTGCTCGAGGTCTTCGAACCGACGCCCGAGCGCAAGGTCATCATCAACCTGCCGGCGACCGTCGAGATGGCCACGCCGAACGTGTACGCCGACTCGATCGAGTGGATGTCCCGGCACCTCGCGCACCGGCAGGACGTCATCCTGTCGCTGCACCCGCACAACGACCGCGGCACCGCCGTCGCCGCCGCCGAGCTCGGGTACATGGCCGGTGCCGACCGCATCGAGGGATGCCTGTTCGGCAACGGGGAGCGCACGGGCAACGTCGACCTCGTCGCCCTCGGCATGAACCTGTTCACGCAGGGCATCGACCCCGAGATCGACTTCTCGGACATCGACCAGGTCAAGCGCACGGTCGAGTACTGCAACCAGCTGCCCGTACCGGAGCGGCAGCCGTGGGCGGGCGACCTCGTCTACACGGCCTTCAGCGGCTCCCACCAGGACGCCATCAAGAAGGGCTTCGACGCGATGCAGGCGAAGGCCGACGCCGCGGGGAAGCCCATCGACGAAATCGCCTGGGCCGTGCCGTACCTGCCCGTCGACCCGAAGGACATCGGCCGTTCCTACGAGGCCGTCATCCGCGTCAACTCGCAGTCCGGCAAGGGTGGGGTCGCCTACCTGCTGAAGACCGACCACGCCATCGACCTGCCCCGCAAGCTGCAGATCGAGTTCTCGGGTGTGGTGCAGCAGCGCACCGACGCCGAGGGCGGCGAGTTCTCCTCGGAGCGGATCTGGGACCTGTTCCGCGACGAGTACCTGCCCGCCACGGACGAGTCGGACAAGTGGGGCCGCTACGAGATCACGAAGACGGCGACGTCGAGCGACTTCGACGGCACGACGAAGCTCTCGGTCGCGATGCGCGTCGACGACGGCTCGGTCGACGCCGACGCCGTGGGGACCGGTCCGATCGACGCGTTCCTCTCGGTCATGCGCGAGCAGGGCGTGGACGTCACGCTCTACGACTACTCGGAGCACACGATGAGCGCCTCCGGTGACGCCAAGGCCGCCTCGTACGTCGAGCTCGACGTCGACGGCGTGCGGCTGTGGGGCGTCGGGATCGACGCCGACATCGCGACGGCGTCGCTCAAGGCGATCGTCTCGGCGGTCAACCGCGCGGTGCGCGCCGGCGCCGCGTCCGGCACGCCGGAGCTCGTCTCGGCGTAGCAGGCTCCACGGGTCCGGTCGCGCTCTGGACGTGACCCGGCCGGGAGGCGCGGTGCGCGTCCGACGCCCACCGCGCCTCCCGTCGGTCGTCCGGCCGCGCGCGATCCTGCCGGACGCTCGCCCAGGCGCGCGCGGCGGCGCGGGGTGTCGGTACAGCGGGGGATACTGGGTGGATGCCGTTGTACCGGGACGAGTGCGTCGTGTTGCGCACCCACAAGCTCGGGGAAGCGGACCGCATCGTCACGATGCTCAGCCGGCAGCACGGCAAGATCCGCGCCGTCGCGAAGGGCGTCCGCCGGACGGCGTCGAAGTTCGGCTCCCGCCTCGAGCCCTTCATGGTCGTCGACGCGCAGTTCTACGAGGGCCGGTCGCTCGACATCGTCACCCAGGCCGAGTCCCTCGGGTCGTACGGCGCGCAGATCGTCGCGGACTACGGCGCCTACACGGCCGCCAGCGCCATGGTCGAGACCGCCGACCGGCTGAGCGAGGCGGACGCGGGGCTGCAGCAGTACCTGCTCCTGGTGGGCGCCCTGCGGTCCCTGTCCCGCGGCGAGCACGTGTCGAGCGCCACCCTCGACTCCTACCTGCTGCGTGCCATGAGCATCGCCGGGTGGGCGCCGTCGTTCCAGGACTGCGCGGTGACGGGAGAGCCCGGGCCGCACTCCGCCTTCGTCGTCCAGCTCGGTGGGGTCGTCGCCGACCGGGCCGCTCCACCCGGGACGCCCCGCCTCGACCCGGCGACGCTGCACCTGCTCGGGTCGTTGCTGGCGGGGGACTGGAGCGTGGTCGACGCCGCCGACGAACGGACCCGTTCCCGGGCGTCCGGCGTGGTCGCGGCCTACGCCCAGTGGCACCTGGAACGATCGCTCCGGTCGTTGCCGCACGTCGACCGCACCGAGCACCCCGCGACGGTCGCACCCACCCCCGGGGGCGTCCCCGCCGCGGTGGCCGCGACGCCCGCGCCCGCCGTGCCGGTGGTCACCGCCGACGTCGAGGGACCGTCCCCGCACCCGTCCGAGCCCGAAGGAACCCCTGCATGAGCCCGCGCGCCTCCCGTCGGTCCGCCGCGTCCGAGCCGCTCCGGCCCGTCGACTGGACGGGGGAGCAGCCTCCGGCCATCCCGCAGCAGTTCGTGCCCCGGCACGTCGCGATCGTCATGGACGGCAACGGTCGGTGGGCGAACGCCCGCGGGCTGACCCGGATCGAGGGACACCGGATGGGCGAGGCCTCGCTCCTCGACGTCGTCGCCGGGGCCGTCCAGATCGGCGTGCAGCACGTGTCGGCGTACGCGTTCTCGACGGAGAACTGGAAGCGCTCGCCCGACGAGGTCCGGTTCCTCATGGGCTTCAACCGTGACGTCATCCGTCGGCGCCGCGACCAGCTGCACGAGTGGGGTGTGCGGGTGCGGTGGGCCGGACGGCGCCCGCGGCTGTGGCGCAGCGTCATCGACGAGCTCGAGACCGCGGAGCGGATGACCGCCGACAACGACGTGTGCACGCTGACGATGTGCGTGAACTACGGCGGCCGGAACGAGATCGTCGACGCCGTGCGGAGCCTGGCCGAGGACGTCGCCGCGGGACGCCTCACGCCGAACCAGGTGACCGAGAAGGCCCTCGCGAAGCGGCTGTACGTGCCCGAGCTGCCCGACGTCGACCTGTTCCTCCGGAGCTCGGGGGAGCAGCGCACCTCGAACTTCATGCTCTGGCAGTCCGCCTACGCCGAGATGGTGTTCCTCGACCGGCTCTGGCCCGACTTCCGGCGCACCGACCTGTGGGGAGCGATCGAGCAGTACGCGCGCCGCGACCGACGCTTCGGCGGGGCGGTGGACGCGCCCACGGCCTGACGGGCCGTCGGTTCTCCACGGGCGTCGAGCCGCGCCTCGCGTCCGGCCGGAACGCCGGTACGCTTGCCCGGTACGTTTCCGCACCGAGCACCCAGCTCGGCGATCCCTGGAGCTCCTCTTGGCACAGTCCTCCCGTCTCGACAGCGTCATCGCCCTGGCCAAGGGCCGTGGCTTCGTGTTCCAGTCGGGGGAGATCTACGGCGGATCCCGCTCCGCGTGGGACTACGGGCCCCTCGGTGTCGAGCTCAAGGAGAACATCAAGCGGCAGTGGTGGCAGCGGTTCGTCCGCGGCCGCGGTGACATGGTCGGCCTCGACTCGGCCGTGATCCTGCCGCGCAAGGTGTGGGAGGCCTCCGGGCACGTCGCGACCTTCACCGACCCGCTGGTGGAGTGCCTGCACTGCCACCACCGCTTCCGCGAGGACCACCTCATCGAGGCGTTCGAGGCGAAGAAGAACCGTGCGCCCGAGGGCGGCATGGCCGAGATCGCCTGCCCGAACTGCGGTACCCGTGGCCAGTGGACCGAGCCGCGTGAGTTCTCCGGCATGCTCAAGACGTACCTCGGTCCGGTCGAGTCCGAGGAAGGCCTGAACTTCCTCCGCCCCGAGACCGCCCAGGGCATCTTCGTCGACTTCGCCCAGGTCGTCACGACGAGCCGCATGAAGCCGCCGTTCGGCATCGGCCAGGTCGGCAAGGCCTTCCGCAACGAGATCACGCCCGGCAACTTCATCTTCCGCACGCGCGAGTTCGAGCAGATGGAGATCGAGTACTTCGTGCCGCCGGCCACCGCGCAGGAGCACTACGAGCAGTGGATCGCGGACGCGGTTGCCTTCTTCACCGACCTCGGCATCGACCCGGAGAACCTCCGCCGCTTCGACGTGCCGGACGGGGAGCGCGCGCACTACTCCGACGCGACCGCCGACATCGAGTACCGCTTCGGCTTCGCCGGCACCGAGTGGGGCGAGCTCATGGGTGTCGCCAACCGCACGGACTTCGACCTCAACAACCACATCGAGTCCTCCGGCAAGGACCTCCGGTTCTTCGACCAGGCCGCCAACGAGAAGTACGTGCCGTACGTCATCGAGCCGTCGTTCGGTCTCACGCGTGCGCTCATGGCGTTCCTGTTGGACGCCTACCACGAGGACGAGGCCCCGAACGCGAAGGGCGGCGTCGACAAGCGCACCGTCCTGCGGCTCGACCCGCGCCTCGCGCCGGTGAAGGCCGCGGTGCTGCCGCTGTCCCGCAACGAGCAGCTGTCCCCGGTGGCCCGCGGCCTCGCCGACGACCTGCGGAAGTACTGGAACGTCGACTTCGACGACGCCGGTGCGATCGGGCGCCGCTACCGTCGCCACGACGAGATCGGGACGCCGTTCTGCATCACCGTGGACTTCGACACGCTCGAGGACAAGGCGGTCACGGTGCGCGAGCGCGACACGATGTCGCAGGAGCGCGTGGCGCTCGACCAGCTGCAGGGGTACCTCGCGCAGCGGCTGCTCGGCGCCTAGCCGCCGGTCGCTGCCGAACCACGGAACCGACATCGAACCACGGCATCGGCCTGGTTCGATGTCGGTTCGCTGGTTTGATCCTCGCGGGGCCCGGCGCCCGACGCGCGGCGCACAGCGCCCCACGCCGGAATAGGTGCGCGCACGCCCGCATTGCACCGAGCGTGAACGACACCACCCGCAACGACACCGTGAAGGTCGACGTCTGGTCCGACATCGCCTGCCCCTGGTGCTACATCGGCAAGCGCAAGTTCGAAGCCGGCGTCGCCGCCTTCGCCGCGACCGACTCCGCCCGGCCCGTCGAGGTCGAGTACCACTCCTTCGAGCTCAGCCCGGACACCCCGGTGGACTTCGAGGGCTCCGAGGCCGAGTTCCTCGCACAGCACCGAGGCCTGCCCGTGCAGCAGGCCCAGCAGATGATCGACCAGGTCGCCGGCATCGCCGCCCAGGTCGGCCTGCAGTACGACTACGACGCCCTGCACCACACCAACACCGTGAAGGCGCACCAGGTCATCCACCTGGCAAAGCAGCAGGGCAAGCAGCTGGAGATGGTCGAGCGGCTCTTCGCCGCCTACTTCGAACGCGGTGAACACGTCGGGCAGGACGCCTCGCTGGCGGACCTCGCCGCCGAGGTGGGGCTCGACCGCGACGAGGTCCTCACCACCCTGCGTGACGACGCCCAGCTCGCAGCGGTCCGCGCCGACCAGGCGCAGGCACAGCAGTACGGCATCAACGGCGTCCCGTTCTTCGTCATCGACGGCAAGTACGGCGTCTCGGGCGCGCAGGACCCCTCGGCGTTCGAGCAGGTGCTCACCCAGGTCGTCGCACTGCGCGAGACGACGCCGGCGGAACTCGCCGACGCCGAGCAGCGCGCCGCCGAGGACGCGGCAGCCGATGCGGAGGCGACCCGATGACGGACCTGCGCGTGGACGCGGCGGGTGCACCGCGCCTCCGGACGGTCGGACAGGAGGCGCGACCCGCCCTGCTCACGCTGGTCACGCCCGGCGTCGCGCCGATCTGCGAGGGCGACTCCTGTCTCGTGGACAGTGCGGTCGTCGTGCCCGGGGCAGAGGGCGACTGGACCGAGGTGCCCGACTGAGGGTCCTAGCGCGCGGGTTCCTCGTCGGTGATGTCGGCGACCGTCGCGCCGTAGGCGGCGACGAGCTCGTCGGCGTCGACGAACGCGCTCGCTCCCTGGCGTCCGGAGCCGAGCGCGACACGGCGGCCGAGGATGCGCTCGTCGGCGTACACCGGCAGGTCACCGGTCGCGCCGATCGGGGTGATCGTGCCGCGCTCGTAGCCGGACGCCTCGAGCGCGGTGGCGGCATCGGGCATCGACAGCTTGTTGACGCCGACGACCGTGCGGAGCTTCTTCCACGCGATGCTGCGGCCGCCGGGCACGAGGGCGAGCAGGAAACCGCCGTCGTGGCGCTTCACCACGAGGGTCTTCACGATGTCGCCCGGTTCGAGGCCGAGGAGCGCGGCGGCCTCGGCGAGGGAGTCCGCCGCCGGGCGCTGGAGCACCTCGACCTGCAGGCCGCGGGCGGCGGCGTCGGCGTCGAAGCGGGTGATGGCGTCGGTCGTCATGTGGAGAACGCTACCGGCGCACACCGACGTGGGAAGATGGGTCAGGTATGACGATCACACAAGCCCCCCGGAAGCCTCTGCGCATCGGCCCGATCGAGGTCGACGTGCCCGTCGTGCTCGCGCCGATGGCCGGCATCACGAACATGGCGTACCGACGACTCTGCCGCGAGTACGGGGCCGGGCTGTACGTCTGCGAGATGATCACCTCGCGCGCGCTCGTCGAACGGACCCCGGTGTCGATGCAGCTCATCCAGCACCACGAGTCGGAGACCCCGCGGTCGATCCAGCTCTACGGCGTCGAGCCGAACACCGTGGCCGAGGCAGCGACGATCCTCGTCTCCGAGGACCGTGCCGACCACATCGACCTCAACTTCGGCTGCCCGGTGCCGAAGGTCACGCGCAAGGGCGGCGGGGCGGCGCTGCCGTGGAAGCTCGACCTGTTCCGCGAGCTCGTCACGAAGACGGTGCGCGCGGCCGGCGACGTCCCGGTCACGGTGAAGATGCGCAAGGGCATCGACTCCGACCACCTCACCTACCTCGACGCCGCCCGCATCGCGCGTGACGCCGGGGTCGCCGCGGTCTCGCTGCACGCCCGCACCGCGAACGAGCACTACTCCGGGCACGCCGACTGGTCGGCGATCGCCACCCTGAAGGAGACCGTCACCGACATCCCGATCCTCGGCAACGGGGACATCTGGTCGGCCGCCGACGCGCTCCGCATGGTCGACGAGACCGGCGCCGACGGCGTCGTCGTCGGCCGGGGCTGCCTCGGCCGCCCGTGGTTGTTCGGTGACCTCGCGGCGGCGTTCCGTGGCGAGGGGCTCCGGTACATGCCGTCGCTCGGCGAGGTCGCGGACGGCTTCCGTCGGCACGCCGAACTGCTGGTCGAGTTCTTCGGGTCCGAAGACCACGGCTGCCGTGACATCCGGAAGCACGTCGCCTGGTACTTCAAGGGGTACCCGATCGGCAGCGACGTCCGATCCGGTCTGGCGACGGCCTCGAGCCTGCAGGAGATCGACGACCTCCTCGCGCAGCTCGACCACGCGGCGCCCTACCCGGGCGCCGATGCCGAGGGGCCGCGCGGTCGTGCCGGGCACCCGAAGCGCACCGCGCTGCCCGACCGCTGGCTCGAGTCGCGCGACGTCGACGGCGAGTTCCGCAAGGTCCTCGCTGCTGCCGAGCTGCACCACAGCGGCGGATGAGCGCCACCTCGTCGTACGGGCCCGCCGACGCCGAACGCTGGTTGCCCGAGACGCACGGCAACCGCCGCTCCGACTTCGCCCGCGACCGCGCCCGCCTCCTGCACTCCAGCGCGCTCCGTCGGCTCGCCGCGAAGACGCAGGTGCTCAGCCCGACCGCCGGGCTCGACTTCGCCCGCAACCGGCTCACCCACTCGCTCGAGGTCGCCCAGGTCGGCCGCGAACTGGCCGACTCGCTCGGGCTCGACCCCGACGTCGTCGACACCGCCTGCCTCGCCCACGACATCGGGCACCCGCCGTTCGGGCACAACGGGGAGACCGCGGTGAACGCCTGGGCGGCCGACATCGGCGGCTTCGAGGGGAACGCGCAGACGCTCCGACTCCTCACGCGGCTCGAGCCGAAGGTCTACGGCCCGCGGTCCGGCGCCTCCGGGGACCGCCCCTACGGGCTCAACCTCACGCGCGCGTCGTTGGACGCCAGTTGCAAGTACCCCTGGCCGGCGGCGCAGGGCGTGTCCGAGGCGTCGTCGGGTCGCACGAAGTTCGGCTTCTACGACGACGACCACGACGCGTTCGAGTGGCTCCGCGCAGGTGCTCCCCGTCGGCAGCGGTGCATCGAGGCGCAGGTGATGGACCTCTCCGACGACATCGCGTACTCCGTGCACGACTTCGAGGACGCCGTCGTCGCCGGCTTCATCGACGTCGCCGCGCTCGGGGACCGCGTCGGCGAGAACGACATCGTGTCCGCGATGCACGCGTGGGTCGGGTCGGACCTCAGTCGCGACGAGCTGCTCGAGGCGTTCGACCGGCTGCGGTCGCTGCCGCTGTGGATGACCGCGTACGACGGCTCCCGACAGGACGCCGCACGGCTCAAGAACCTCACCTCGCAGCTCATCGGCCGGTTCGCCCGCACGGCGACCACCGCGACGCGCGAGTCGTACGCGTCCGGTTCGCTCGTGCGCTTCGCGGCGTCGGTCGTGACCCCGCCGGAGATCATCGGCGAGATCGCGGTCCTCAAGGGCATCGTCGCGGCGTTCGTGATGACGCACGGCGACCGCCAGCCCGTCTACGAGGAACAGCGGCGGATCCTCACCGAGCTGCTCGACGCCCTCGCGGCCAGCGGCAGCGCCGACCTCGAACCCGGCTTCGCGGCCGACTGGCGCGATGCCGGCGACGACGCCGGACGCCTGCGCGCCGTGGTCGACCAGGTCGCGAGCCTGACGGACCAGGGGGCGCTCGCGTGGCACAAGCGGCTCGTCGCGGGCGAGCGCGAGGCCGTGCACATCCCGGTCTGACCGGACCGTCGTGGCACCGCAGCCGTCGCTCCGGGCAGCACCGCGTGCCGTGGACCCGGCCGTGCCGTCGGGCGCCCGTCCGTCGCGGGCGCACGCCGCGCCTCCAGGCTGTGCACAGGGCCGACGACGGTCGGGTGGTGTCGCTCCCACGAACTAGGATCGAGGGGTGGCTGGCAGGATCGCGCGGAACGACATCGACGAGGTCCGCGCGCGCGTCAACATCGCTGACGTGGTGGGCGACCACGTCACCCTGAAGTCCGCCGGGGTCGGCTCGCTGAAGGGGCTCTGCCCGTTCCACGACGAGCGGTCGCCCTCGTTCCACGTGCGTCCGCAGGTCGGCCGGTACCACTGCTTCGGCTGCGGCGAGGACGGCGACGTCTTCGAGTTCGTGATCAAGCAGGACCACACGACCTTCCAGGAAGCCGTCGAGCGGATGGCCGCCAAGATCGGCTACACGCTCCACTACGAAGAGGGCGACGGCCCCCGCACCGACTACAACCAGCGTGCTCGGCTGATCGCCGTGAACGAGGCGGCCCTGGTCTTCTACCAGTCGCAGCTCACGACCGCCGCCGCCGAGCCCGCCCGCCGGTTCCTGGGGGAGCGCGGCTTCGATCCCGCCGCCGCCCAGCACTTCGGCGTGGGCTTCGCGCCGCAGTCGTACGACGCCACGCGCGAGCACCTCCGCAGCCGCGGGTTCTCGATGGACGAGATCCTCGCCGCCGGGCTCGCCGGGCAGGGCGACCGCTCCCCGTACGACCGGTTCCGCGGGCGTCTGGTCTGGCCCATCCGCGACGTCACCGGGGCGACGATCGGGTTCGGCGCGCGCCGGCTGCTCGACGACGACAAGGGCCCGAAGTACCTCAACACGCCGGAGACCCCGATCTACCACAAGAGCCAGGTGCTCTACGGGCTCGACCTCGCCCGCCGTGACATCGCCAAGGGCAAGCAGGTCGTCATCGTCGAGGGCTACACCGACGTCATGGCCTGCCACCTCGCCGGCATCACGACCGCTGTCGCCACGTGCGGCACGTCGTTCGGGGTCGACCACATCAAGGTCCTCCGCCCGATGCTGGGTGACCTGGCCGGGGCCGACCCGAACGCCAACGGCGAGGTCGTCTTCACCTTCGACCCGGACGAGGCCGGACAGCGCGCGGCGTCCCGTGCCTTCGCCGAGGAGCAGCGGTTCGCCGCCCAGACCTACGTCGCGGTGGCACCCGGTGGCCTCGACCCGTGCGACCTCCGGCTGGCCCGCGGAGACGACGCGATCCGACGTCTCGTCGCGAGCAAGCGCCCGATGTTCGAGTTCATGATCCGGCGCGGGCTCGACGGCCACGACCTCGAGACCGTCGAGGGACGGGTCAGTGCGCTCCGCGCCGCGGCCCCGGTGCTCGCCGGCATCCGCGACCGTTCGCTCACGCAGGGCTACGTCCGCGAGCTCGCCGGCTGGCTGGGCATGGACATCCCCGACGTCCGTCGCGCCGTCGAGTCCGCACGACAGCGCGCCGGGTCGCGTGGCGACGACCGCCGCACCGGAGGCACGGTGCCGGTCGGGCAGGCCGGTCCCGGGGGCGAGCTGGTCGCCCCGCCGGAGGAACCGATCGCCGGTCTCCGGCTCCTGCCGAACGACCCGATCACCCGCATGGAGCGCGACGCCGTGATGGCGATGGTGCAGCAGCCCGGCCACGTGGGCGTGCCGCTCCTCGGACTCGCGGCGTCGGCGACGTTCTCGGCGCCGATGCTCTCGGTCGTGCGGGACGCCGTCGTCGCGAACGTCGACGCGGTCGGGGCGGGGGACTGGCTGGACCGGCTGCTGCAGGACGTCCCCGCACCGTTCCGGGGCCTGGTGCAGGAGCTCGCGCTCGCGCCGATCCCGGCCCGCACCGACGAGGACCTCGCGCTCTACGCCCGGAGCATCGTCGTCGCGCTGGTCGAGCGCGACCTGCTCGCCCGCAAGGCGTCGCTCCTCGGGCAGTTGCAGCGGGCCGACCCCCACCAGCAGGCCGACCGGCGCGCGGAGCTCCAGCGGCAGCTCGTCGACATCGACGCGCAGCGGTTGCGGCTCCGCGCCGACGCCGAGGCGGCTTCCGGCGCGTAGAGGTGCCGGACACCGCGTCCCGTCCGGCAGTCCGGGCGTCCGGGGTCGGCGGGCGCGCGCTCGCGGGCGCGCGCTCGACGGACACCGCACCCAGCCCCGCACACGTTGCACCACGCAACTTTCCTGCGCGGCGCGCCGCGCACCGGCGCACGGATTCTGCGCCACACGACGCGCTCGTGCATTACAGCGGTGTAAACAAATCGCTCTGAGTTCGTTGCATTCCGTGACAGGGTGATAGCAATGAGCGTTCCTGGCCGGGCACACAGACGATCCACCCGCCGGCCGAGGAGCTCTTGCAATCATCACCGAGAGAGGCATCGGACATGGCATCCGTGACCAAGTGGGGCAAGCGCGGCATCGCGCTCGGCGCCGGGGCAGCAGCGACGGCGCTGGTGCTCACCGGCTGCGCGAGCAGCAGCGTGAGCGACACCGACCTGAACGGCCTGAGCATCGGGACGACCGACAAGATCACGTCGCTCGACCCGGCCGGCTCGTACGACAACGGCTCCTTCGCCGTGCAGAACCAGGTCTTCCCGTTCCTGATGAACACCCCCGTCGGCAGCCCGGACGTCAAGCCGGACATCGCGACCAAGGGTGCGTTCACCAACGACACCACCTACACGGTGACGCTCAAGAAGGGCCTCGAGTTCGCGAACGGGAACAAGCTCACGTCCAGCGACGTGAAGTTCTCCTTCGAGCGCGAGCTCAAGATCAACAACGAGAACGGCCCGCAGTCGCTGCTCGCCAACCTCAAGAGCATCGACACGCCGGACGACACCACCGTCGTGTTCCACCTCGACCACGCCGACCAGACCTGGCCGCAGGTGCTCTCCAGCCCGGCCGGTCCGATCGTCGACGAGCAGGTCTTCTCGGCGGACAAGCTCACCCCCGCCGCCGACATCGTCAAGGGCAAGGCGTTCGCCGGGCAGTACGAGATCACCTCGTACAAGGAGAACGACACGATCCAGTACAAGGCGAACCCGAAGTACGACGGCCTCCTCGAGAAGGCGAAGACCTCCGAGGTCACCGCCAGCTACTACACCAAGGAGACCGACCTCAAGCTCGCCGTGCAGAAGGGCGACGTCGACGTGGCGTACCGCTCGCTGACGCCGACCGACATCGCCGACCTCCGCAAGGACGACAAGGTCAAGGTCACCGACGGCCCCGGCGGCGAGATCCGCTACCTCGTCTTCAACTTCAACACGCAGCCGTTCGGTGCGAGCCAGTCCAACAAGGACGAGGCGAAGGCCCTGGCCGTGCGCCAGGCCGTCGCGGACGTCGTCGACCGCGAGAAGCTCGCGAAGGACGTCTACAACGACACCTACTCGCCGCTCTACTCGATGGTGCCGGACGGCCTCACGGGTGCCGCGAAGCCCTTCGAGAAGCTCTACGGCGACGGCAACGGCGGCGCGGACGTCGACAAGGCGAAGGAGACCCTGTCGAAGGCGGGCGTCACCGGCAAGGTGCAGCTCGACATCCAGTACGCGCCGGACCACTACGGTTCGACGTCGGACGACGAGTACGCCGAGCTCAAGACGCAGCTCGAGAACTCGGGCCTGTTCACCGTGAACATCCAGTCCACCGTCTACACGACCTACGCGCAGGAGCGCACCAAGGACGCGTACCCGGTGTACCAGCTCGGATGGTTCCCGGACTTCTCGGACGCCGACAACTACCTGTCGCCGTTCTTCACGAAGGACAACTTCGTGCAGAACCACTACGACGACCCGACGATCCAGGGCCTGATCGCCAAGGAGCAGCAGGAGTCCGACAAGGACAAGCGCGCCACCTACATCGAGCAGGCCCAGGAGCGTGAGGCGACGCAGATCTCGACGCTGCCGCTGCTGCAGGGCAAGTCCGTCGCGGTCGCGGCGAAGGACGTCAAGGGCCTGACCCTCGACTCCTCGTACAAGTTCCGCTACGCCACGCTGAGCAAGTAAGCACCAGAACCGCACCACCAGCGCGGGCCGCGGGCGTTCCCACGAGGGACGCCCGCGCGCCCGCGCTCACGCCCGGAAGGCATCCTCCCAGTGACCCTCACCACCCCCGAGGCGGTCGAGTCCGAGCCCACGAAGCCGCAGGCACAACGCGGTGCCAAGAGCGGCGGCGGGCTCGGCCGGTACATCCTCGTCCGGTTCCTCCTCATCTTCCCGACGGTGTTCATCCTCGTGACACTCGTCTTCTTCCTGATGCGCGTCATCGGGAACCCGATCACCGCCTCGGTCGGTGGTCGCCTCACCCCGGACCAGCTGCAGGAGCGCCTGCACGCCGCCGGGTACGACCGTCCGGTGTTCGTGCAGTACCTGGAGTACCTCGGCAACATCGTCCGCGGTGACTTCGGCACGACCTCCACCGACAACCGTCCGATCACCGAGGTCATCGTCACGTACGGCGGCGCGACGGCCGAGCTGGTCTTCTACGCCCTCATCGTCGCCCTCGTGCTCGGCATCCCGCTCGGCATGCTCGCCGCGTACCTGCGCGACAAGTGGCCGGACGTGCTGTTCCGCGCCCTGGCGATCCTCACGTACGCCACCCCGGTGTTCTTCGGCGGTCTGCTGCTCAAGCTCGTCTTCTCGGTCTGGCTCGGCTGGCTGCCGCTCAGCGACCGCGCCTCGACGAGGGTGTCGCTCATCCTCGACAACATCCCGGGCGCGACGGGCATCTACCTGATCGACGCGCTCCGCACCGGCAACGCGCAGGTGATCGGCGACGTGCTGTCGCACGCCGTCCTGCCCGCGCTGACGCTCGGTCTGCTCACCGCCGGCATCTTCCTGCGGCTGGTGCGCGCGAACATGATCGGTTCGCTCGGTTCCGAGTACGTCGACGCGGCCCGCTCGCGCGGCGTCCGGGAGGCGCGGCTCGTCCGGACGCACGCGTTCCGTCCGGCGCTGGTCCCGATCATCACCGTGATGGGTCTGCAGATCGCCATGCTGCTGGGCGGATCGGTCCTGACCGAGACCACCTTCGGCTGGCGCGGGCTCGGCTTCCAGCTCAACCAGTACCTGTCGGCCCGCGACTTCGTCGCCGTCCAGGGCATCGTCGCGATGCTCGCGGTCATCGTCGCGCTGACGAACTTCATCGTCGACGTCGTCGCCGCCCTGATCGACCCGAGAGTGAGGTTCTGACGATGTCCGACATCGCACTCGTCGACCGCCACGAGCCGCTCTGGAAGCGGCTCCCCGTGGTGGTCCAGCTCCGCAAGAGCACCGGCTGGCAGCGCGCCATGCTCATCGTGGGCGTGGTCATCTGCGCCCTGTACCTGATCGTCGCGATCGCGGCGCCGCTCATCGCCCCGTACGGCTTCGGCCAGCTGCAGGACGCCGCCGGTCAGGGCTTCCCGCGCACCGGTGCCCCGAGCGCCGAACACGTCTGGGGCACGACGGTCGGCGGCTTCGACGTCTTCAGTCGCGTGGTCTACGGCGCCCGCACCGCCGTCCTCGTCGTCATCGTCGCCGTGGTGGTCTCGATCATCGTCGGCGTGATCCTCGGCATGGTCTCCGGCTACATCGGCGGATGGCTCGACCGGATCCTCGTGGTGGTGGCCGACGCGATCTACGCGTTCCCGTCGCTCCTGCTCGCGATCGTGGTGTCGATCGTCATCTCCGGCGGCAACTCGAGCTACGCCGGTGGCATCATCGCCGCCGCCATCTCGATCACGGTCGTGTACGTCCCGCAGTACTTCCGGGTCGTCCGCGCCGAGGCCGTCCGGCTGAAGAACGAGGCCTTCGTCGAGTCGGCCCGCGTGCTCGGCACGAACCCGTGGCGCATCATGACGCGCCACGTCCTGCGGAACTCGACGCGGTCGCTCCCGCTGATCCTCACCCTGAACGCGAGCGACGCGATCCTGACGCTGGCGGGGCTGGGCTTCCTCGGCTTCGGCATCGGCCCGACCAGCGGCGCGGAGTGGGGCTACGACCTCAGCCGTGCCCTGTCCGACGTCGCGTCGGGCGTCTGGTGGACCGGCGTCTTCCCGGGCGTCGCCATCGTGGTGCTCGTCCTCGGCGTCACGTTCATCGGCGAGAGCCTCAACGACATCTCCGACCCGCGCCTGCGCGCCCGTCGCCGGCTGAAGCAGCTGGTGTCCACGAAGCGTCAGGCGAGCACCACGGAAGGGGCGGCCGCATGACGGACGCAACCGGTCGGCCCGGCGCATCCACGCGCCTCCAGGCCGACGACACCACGACGGAACCGGTCGCCGTCGTCGACGACCTGACCGTCACCTTCGCCACCGACGGCGGCGCCGTCGACGCGGTGAAGGGCGTCAGCATCGACGTCCGTCCGGGCGAGGTCCTCGCCCTCGTCGGCGAGTCGGGTTCCGGCAAGTCGGTGACGGCCCGGAGCATGCTCCGGCTCATGCCGGAGACCGCGACGCTCGGCGGCGCGGTCTACCTCGACGGGACCGACGTCATCAGCGTCGGCGCGCAGAAGCTCCGCGAGCTCCGCGGCACGGCCGGCGCGATGGTCTTCCAGGAGCCGTCGACCGCGCTCAACCCGGTGTTCACGGTCGGGTGGCAGATCGCCGAGGGCCTCCGGGCACACGGCGGCGTCTCCAAGAAGGAGGCCCGCGCCAAGGCGATCGACTACCTGCGCCGTGTCGGCATCCCGGACCCGGAGACGCGCGTCGACCACTACCCGCACCAGTTCTCCGGCGGGCAGAAGCAGCGCGTGGTGATCGCCAGCGCCCTGGCGCTCGAACCGAGCGTGATCATCGCCGACGAGCCGACCACGGCCCTCGACGTGACGGTGCAGGCGGAGATCCTCGACCTGCTCCGCCGCTGCCGCGACGAGTTCGGCGCCGCGATCGTGATCATCACGCACAACATGGGCGTGGTCGCCGACCTGGCGGACCGCGTCGCGGTGATGTACCAGGGCGAGGTCGTCGAGGAAGCCCCGGTCGCGCAGCTGTTCGCGTCGCCGCAGGCCGACTACACGAAGCGCCTGCTCGCCGCCGTGCCGCGGCTCGAGGCGTCGACCGGTGCAGCACGCCGCGCCGCGATCACGACGGACGTCGAGCCGCTCGTGTCGGCGAAGGGACTCGAGATCGAGTACCCGGGTCGGCTCGGGTCGGCGGCGTTCCGTGCGGTGAAGGGCGTCGACCTCGACATCCGTCCCGGCGAGGTCCTGGGCCTCGTGGGGGAGTCCGGCTCGGGCAAGACGACGATCGGCCGCGCCATCGCCGGTCTCACCAGGATCACCGGCGGCTCGCTCGACGTGCTCGGCACCGAGATGCTCGGCTACAAGGAGCGCGACTTCAAGCGGCACCGCAAGGACATCGGGTTCGTCTTCCAGGATCCGGCGACCTCGTTCAACCCGCTGCTCACCATCGCCGAGTGCGTGGCCGAGCCCCTCGTCGTGCACGGTGAGGCGTCGAGCCCGCGCGCGGCCCGGAAGCGGGTCGGCGAGCTGCTCGAGATGGTGCAGCTCCCGGCCGCGTACGGCGACCGCTACCCGCACGAGCTCTCCGGCGGACAGCGGCAGCGTGCCTCGCTCGCGCGGTCGATCGCCCTCCGGCCGAAGCTGCTCATCGCGGACGAGCCGACGAGCGCGCTCGACGTGTCGGTGCAGGCACGCGTGCTCGAGCTGTTCCTCGAGCTGCAGCAGGACCTCGGGTTCGCCTCCCTGTTCATCAGCCACGACCTCGCGGTCGTCGGCGCACTGTCCGACCGGATCGCGGTGCTCTACCGCGGCGACCTGGTCGAGACCGGCACGACCGCCGAGGTCCTCGGCGCACCGCAGCACCCGTACACGCAGCGGCTCCTCGCCTCCCTGCCGGTCCCGGACCCAGCGGAGCAGGCAGAGCGACGGCGTACGCTGGTCGCACTGGAGAACGCCGGGTCCTGACCCGACGTGACCCGCCCAGGAGGCGCGGCGTGCGTCGTCGACGCGAGCCGCGCCTCCAGGCGGTCGCCTCCACCGCACCACGCACGACGGCCGGTGCACCCGGCCCGTCGCGAACCGCCGCCAGGGGGCGGCGTGGAAGGGGACCCATGATCGCGGTGAACGGACCGGCGGTCGTCGCTGACGACGTGTCGATCGAGTACCGGAGCGGCCGCGGGACGGAGGCGATCCGCGCCGTCGACGGCGTCAGCCTGACGGTCCGCCAGGGCGAGATCCTCGCCGTGCTCGGCGAGTCCGGGTCCGGGAAGTCCACGTTCGCCGCCGCCATCGCGGGGCAGCTCGGGGTCGTGGGCGAGGGCGACGGTGCCCACCGCCGCCACATCGTCGGCGGGGAACTGACCGTCCTCGGGCAGAAGACGCGCGGGCTCCGGCCGACCTCGCGGAAGGCCGAACGCCTCACCGGCCGCATCGGGTACCTGCCGCAGGACGGCGCCGACCGGCTCAGCCCCGACCTCACGGTGGGCGAGGCGATCGCCGAGCCGATCTACGCCCGCGACCGCCGCTTCGACCGGAAGGAAGCCGGCCTCATCGTCGCCCGCCTGGTCGACGCGGTGCACCTGCCGCTCGGGGTGATGCGGCTCAACACGTGGGAGCTCTCCAGCGGCCAGCGGCAGCGCGTGGCGCTCGCCCGCGCGCTCGTGCTCGAGCCCCAGCTGCTCGTCGCCGACGAACCCGCCCGCGGGGTCGACGTCCTCGTGCGGCAGTCGGTGCTCGAGGCGCTCGCGACCCTGCAGCAGGGCCGCCAGTTCTCCGCGGTGGTCGTCTCCAGCGACCTCCGCGAGGCCCGTGCCCTCGCCGACCGGGTGGCGATCATGGCCGAGAGCCGGCTCGTCGGCCTCGGCACCTTCGACGAGGTCCTCGAGAACCCCGTCGACCCGTACGTGAAGACCCTCGCAGCGACCGCAGCGCGACCGGTGAAGCGTCGCCCCGCCGCGGCCGCCCCCGCTGCGCGACGGTCCTCGGCACCCCGCCGCCCGGTGTCCGCCGGTACCGGTCCCCGCTCGGAACGCCAGGAGAACGCATGAGCACGTCCGTCGCCAGCACCGGAGCCCGCGGGCACCGCGCCGTCGTGACCGACGCCGGAGCCCCGCTGCCGATCGACCCGCCGGCCGCCGGCCCGGTGGCGATCCTGCCGTCCTCGACGGACCTGCACGTCGCGGCCGTCACCGACGCCGGCGGCACGGTGGCCGACCTCGACGCCGACACCCGCGGGATCATCTGGCTCGACGCGCGCGACCCGTCCGGGCTCGCAGGGGCACTCGACGCCGCCCCGGGGGTCGGCTGGGTGCAGCTGCCGTTCGCCGGCGTCGACGCCTTCGCCTCGCTCATCGGTGAGCACGCCGACCGTGTGCTCTTCACCTCGGCGAAGGGCGCCTACGCGGAGCCGGTCGCCGAGCACGCCCTCGCGCTGACCCTCGGCACCCTCCGGGTCCTGCAGAAGCGCGCACGTGCACGGTCCTGGGCGACGGAGCCCGAGGGGGTCTCGTTGTACGGCCGGAACGTCGTCGTCATCGGCGCCGGCGGCATCGCCCTCGAGTACATCCGACTGCTGGCACCGTTCGAGGTCTCCGTCACGGTGGTGCGCCGGTCGTCGACGCCGGTGGAGGGCGCTGCTCGCACGGTCACGACGGACCAGCTCGACGACGTCCTGCCCGACGCCGACGTGGTGATGATCGCGGCGGCGATGACCTCCGGCACGGCGAAGCTGTTCGGCCCGCGCCAGTTCGGGCTCATGAAACCGTCGGCGCGACTCGTCAACATCGCGCGCGGGGGACTCGTGGACACGTCCGCGCTCGTGGAGGCGCTGCGGAGCGGGGAGATCGCCGCCGCCGGGCTCGACGTCACCGACCCGGAGCCCCTGCCCGACGGGCACCCGCTGTGGGACGAGCCGGGCGCAATCATCACGCCGCACCAGGCCGACACGCCGGACATGGTGGCGCCGCTCCTCGCCGAGCGGGTGCGCGTGAACACCGCGGCGTTCCTCGGTGCAGAGGGCGCGGGCTTCGTCGGCGTCGTCGACCCTGCCGCGGGGTACTGAGCGCGGCGCGCCCGGGATGCGGTGCCGATGCGCGGGGACGCTCTCAGGTGCTGCTATGCTGTTACCCGTTGTTCGCGAGTCATTCGCCAGCGGACAGTGATCCTCGATAGCTCAATTGGCAGAGCAGCCGGCTGTTAACCGGCAGGTTGTTGGTTCGAGTCCAACTCGGGGAGCGGACAGGCCCTCACCCTTCGGGGTGGGGGCCTTCGTCGTGCGGGGTGCCGGTGGGCTGCTGCTGCGTGCGCTGGGTCAGCCCTGCGGTGGCGGCGCACTCGCAGCCAGTCCGGGGACGGAAGCTGTTAGCGTTCACAGGTGATCTCCGTGCGCCGACTCCTCGCCGCGGGCGTCGTCGTCGCCGCAGCGGTCGGCCTCGCGGGGTGCACCGCCGGATCGGAGTCGGCTCCGGAGGACTCGATCGACAGCTCCGCCACGGCGGGCGTCTCGGCCACCGGCACCTCGCCGATCGTCTTCGCGTTCGTGTGTGCTGCCGGGGCGCCCGACCGCACCGAGACCTACACGACCTACTCGGCGGTGTGGGAGGACTCGCGGACCGACTGCACCGCGCAGCGCATCACCGGCACCGAGGCCTCGTCGCAGCAGCGCGACGCCGTGCTCGCAGCAGCGGGAGCCGCGACGCTGCAGGAGCTCGCCGCCGACTGCGCGGTGCGGGGGACCGGACCGTGGGTGGAGCCGGTGACCTCGTCGGAGCGCGCGCACCTCGCGGCCGGCCTGCTCCAGTACTGCCCCGGGCACCCGGAGACCGGCCACCTGCGCGACGCGGTCGCCGCCTGGCGGGGCTGAGCCGCGCCTCCAGTCCGGCCACGCAGGCCGATGAGTGGCGGCTGCTCCGCTGTCGGTGGCGCGGCCGCCGACCTCAGCCCTCGGGGTGGTCGCGTCCGGGCAGCCAGGACTTGCCCGGTCCGCCCCAGCTGTTCTTGCGGACGGCCTTCGCCACCTGCTTGCCGTACGGGTGCACGAGCCGGTCGGCGTAGAGGTACCCGTCGAGGTGGTCGTACTCGTGCTGGAAGATCCGCGCGAGCCAGCCGTGGGCCTCGACCTCGAACGGCTCGCCGTGCTCGTCCACGGCACGGAGCAGCGCGCCCTCGGAGCGGCGGAGCGGGAAGCGCTCGCCCGGGACGGAGAGGCAGCCCTCGGACTCGTCGTCCTCGTCGAGTTCCTCCACCGACTCGGGTACGGCCGGCGTCGTCCACAGGACCGGGTTCACGGCGACACCGCGGTGCAGGACCTCGTCATCGTCGGTCCATGACCAGACGAAGAGCCGCTTGCCGACGCCGACCTGGGGTCCGGCGAGCCCGACCCCGGGGGCCAGGTCCATGGTCTCGTACATGTCGGCGACGAGGGAACGGAGGTCGTCATCGAACGCGGTGACCTCGGCTGCACGCTCGTGCAGGACGGGTTCGCCGGTGATGCGGATCGGGAGAACGGCCATTCACCCAGGTTATCCGGCGGGGGACGATAGCCTCGACGCGTGACGACGGACCTCCAGCTGCCGGACGCGGTGAGCAACCTCACGCCGTTCCAGGCGCTGATGATCCCGGTCGCGCTCATCGGGGCGGTGTTCCTGTCGCTCGGTGCGCAGTTCCAGAGCCGAGGCGTGCAGCGGGTCGAGGCACGGCTGGGCCGGCAGTCGAAGGGGCTCAGTGTCCGTCACGTCGTCGGGTTGGTCTCGAGCGGGTACTGGGTGCTCGGCACCCTCATGCTCGGGATCGCGGTCGTCCTGCAGCTCGTCAGCATCACGTTCGCCCCCCTGATCGTCGTGCAGCCGCTCGGGGCCGTCGCGCTCGTCATCACGACGTGGTTCTCCTCGCGGGCGTCCGGTGTGCCGCTCGGCCGTCGTGCACGACGAGCGGTGTGGACGTGCATCATCGGCGTCGGCATCTTCGTCGGCATCGCGGCGTTCGTCGGCCACGAGAGCGCCATCACCCGGTCGCAGCTCGTGACGGTCCTGGTGATCCTGGCGATCGTCCTCGTCCTGGTGCTCGTGTCGTTCCGGTTCGTCGCGAAGCACGGCAACGCCCTCTACTACATCGTCGGTGCCGGCATCCTCTACGGGTTCGTGGCGACGCTGGCAAAGGTGACGCTGAACCGGTTCGTCAACCACACCTTCGACTGGCTCACCGTCCTGGCCATCGTCGGGGTGGTCGTCGCCGCGTCGCTGGGCGGCTACTTCGTGCAGAACGCCTACTCGAACGGCTCGGCGGACCTGGTCATCGCCGGGCTCACCGTCATCGACCCGATCGTCGCGGTGGGGATCGGCGTCATCGTCCTCGACGAGGCCTCGGGGGCGCCGTGGGGCGCGGTCGCGGGCTTCGTGGTCGCCGCCGCGATCGCCATCACCGGCGTGTTCCTGCTCGCCAAGTACCACCCGCAGACGCGGAGCTGACCTCGCCCGCGGTGGCGCCGTGCGTCGACCACCGCCCGACGACCAGCAGCTGACCGGGTCCGCCGCGAGGCGGACGCGCACGCCCGAGCACGTGCGGTAGCGTCGCAGACCGACCCGCATTCGCCCACGAGAGGACGACGCCAGCCGTGTCAGAGGACGCCACCACCGCCACCGCCGAGCCGACGGGTGCGACGGGCGGTCACCGACCGCTGCGTGTGCTCATCGCCGCGGACACCTTCGCGCCCGACGTGAACGGCGCCGCCACGTTCGCCGAGCAGCTCGCCGTCGGACTCACCGAGCGCGGGCACGAGGTGCACGTCGTGGCCCCCGCGCCGAGCCGTCACTACGGCACCTTCGAGGAGGAGCTCCACGGGGTCTCGCTCGTCGTGCACCGTCTGAAGTCGTACAAGTGGCCGCTGCACCCGTGGCTCCGCTTCGTGTGGCCCTGGAGCGTGCGGAAGTGGACGGCACCGATCCTCGACGCCGTGCAGCCCGACGTGCTCCACATCCAGTCGCACGTGGTGATCGGCCGCGGCATCGTGCACGAGGCGAAGGCCCGCGGCATCCGGGTCATCGCCACGAACCACTTCATGCCCGAGAACCTCCTCGAGTACACGCCGTTCGGCAAGTGGACGCTCCCGATCGCGCTGAAGATCGCGTGGAACGACGCCGCGAAGACCTACCGCCAGGCCGACGCCATCACGACGCCGACGAACCTGGCGGCGGACTACCTGCGCCGTGCGATCGCCGGCCAGCGGGTCCTGGCGATCTCGTGCGGCATCGATGCGTCCCGCTACGTCGCCCGGACCGGCCGACCCGTGAACAACGACATCGTCTTCGTCGGTCGCGTCGCGCCGGAGAAGAACCTCGACGTGCTGGTGCGGGCACTCGCGCTCCTGCCCGCCGACCTCGAGACGACCCTCACCATCGTCGGCGACGGCGAGATGATCCCGAAGCTCAGCACCCTCGCGAAGGAACTCGGCCTCGAGGAGCGCGTCCGCTTCCTCGGGTTCGTCTCGGACGAGGTCAAGCAGCAGGCGCTGACGAACGCGACGGTGTTCGCGATGCCGTCCACCGCGGAGCTGCAGAGCATCTCGTCGCTCGAGGGGATGGCCTCCGGGCTGCCGGTGGTCGCCGCGGACTCGATGGCGCTGCCGCACCTGATCGACGGCAACGGGTACCTCTTCCGGCCCGGGGACGTGGAGGACCTCGCGGCGAAGCTCACCGCGGTGCTGACGGCGTCGGAGGACGACTACGTCGCGATGCGCGACCGCAGCCTCGCGATGATCGAGGCACACGACATCAACCGCACGCTCTCGACGTTCGAGGCGCTGTATCGTGGGGAGTCGGTGGACTGACGGTCCCCGGCGAGGGGCGGTAGCCAAGCTGGTCAAGGCAGTCGGCTCATAACCGAACGATCCGCGGGTTCAAGTCCCGCCCGCCCCACATGTCAAAACGAGACGCGGGTCCGAGCAGCAGCAAGCCTCCGCGCCCGCCCTTCGTGCACCTCCCCAGGAAGCGCGAACCGCAGCAGGACGACGACCACAGCCCGACCCCGAACGTGATGTTCGAGGTGACCCGGGAGGGCACCGGCGTGCGCGTCAACGCGTTCCGCATCGGCTTCATGGGCGCGATCGGCGTCCTGGTCGCCCTGGTCGCCGGTTCGATCGTGCACCAGCTGAGCACCGTGCTCGTCTACGTCGGGGTCGCCCTGTTCCTGGCGCTCGGCATCGATCCGCTCGTCTCGTTCCTCGAGCGCTTCGTGCCGCGGTGGGTGGCGATCACGGTCGTGGTCGTCGGCGTGCTGGCGGCCTTCGCCGGCGTCGTGTTCGCGGTCGTGCCGATCCTCGTGCAGCAGGCGACGAACCTCATCCAGAACTTCCCGGACATCGTGCAGGACGTCTCGGCGCAGCAGTGGGTGCAGGACCTGTCGAGGCAGTTCAACGGCTCCTTCGACATCGACCACGCGCTCGAGTCCCTGCAGTCGTTCGTCGAGAACCCGGGCAACCTGCTCAGTCTCGGCGGCGGCATCCTGGCGGTCGGCAGCGGCATCCTGTCCGGGCTCACCGGCGCCGTGATCGTGATCATCCTGATGCTGTACTTCCTCGCCTCGATGCGCGGGATGAAGCGGATGACGTACCGGTTCGTCCCGGCGTCGCGGCGCCAGAACTTCATCGACGTCAGCGAGCAGATCACCCAGGCGGTGGGCCGCTACGTCGTCGGGCAGATCTCGCAGGCGCTCATCAACGGCATCCTCAGCTTCGTCTTCCTGCTCATCATCGGCGCCCCGCTGCCGGTGCTGCTCGCGTCGTTCGCGTTCCTCGGTTCGCTCATCCCGCTCGTCGGCACGTTGGCCGCCGCGATCGTCATCTCGCTGCTGTGCTTCTTCGCCTCGCCCGCGACCGCCCTCGCCGCGGCGATCTACTACCTCGTCTACATGCAGGTCGAGGCGTACGTGATCTCCCCGCGGATCATGTCGCGCGCGGTGCAGGTCCCCGGCGCGCTCGTCGTCATCGCGGCCGTCGCGGGCGGCACGATCGGCGGCGTGCTCGGCGCCCTGGTCGCCCTGCCGGTCGCCGCGTCGGTGATCATCATCGTGCAGAAGGTCATCTACCCACGGCAGGAGCAGGCATGAGCACGTTCGTGGAGCACGTCGCCGGCCGCGACCGTTGGGCGACGAGCCCGCGTGGACCGCTCGCCCTCGTGAACGCACAGCGCGTCGACCACGCCCAGCCGGTGTGGCCGGTACCGGGTCAGTGGGCGCCCGCGGTCGGCGGTCTCACCGTCACCGCCGCCGAGGAGGACGGCGTCGTGGTCGACGGTGTCCCCGTGGACGGCACGGTGCTCGTCGCCGGCGACGAGGCCGTGGTCGCCTCCACGGTGGCCTTCCCGGACGGGTTCGCCGGGACGGTCTCGCGCGGCACGCTCCGGGTCTGGGACCCCGCGTCCGAGGGGATCGGCCGGTTCGCACGGATCGCGCGCTTCGACCGGTCGGACGCGTGGGTCACGACCGGCAGGTACACGCCGGTCGACGGCCTGGAGGCGCGGGGGAGCGTCCTCGACGCCGCCGGCGATCCGCTGGAGGTCGCCGGTCACGTCGAGACCGTCGTCGGCGACGTCGCGCTGCGGTTGGTCGCCGTGCGCTCCTCACCTTTCCAGGGCTCCGCGCGGCTGCAGCTCATCGTGCAGGACGCGACGAGCGCCCTGCCCGAGGACGACCCCGGCAGCTCGTACTCGATGGGCCGCTTCCTGTACCTCGACGACCCGGGCGCCGCGGCCGACGTCGAGCTGGACTGGAACCTCGCCGTACTGCCGCCCTGCGCCTTCTCCTACCAGTACGCGTGCCCCATCCCGCCCGAGGAGAACCGCATCCCGGTGGCGATCACGGCGGGGGAGCGTCACCCGGTCGACGCGTCCGGGACCGTCCTGCACTGATCGGCCGGCCCGATCGGACCCGCTTCGTCGTCGTGTCTGGCATTCCCGGGCGCCAGCCTGCATAATGGGCGTGTCCGCGAGGACATCACAATCGCATATCGATGGTTCCGAACGAGGAGCTCCAGTTCCAGGTCGATGGGGAAGTCGCACCTGACGAATCGGAGGAATCGTGACCGGAACGACCACCGGGGTGCTCTACGTGCACTCCTCACCACGCGCGCTCTGCCCGCACGTCGAATGGGCGGCAGGTCGCGCCATGAACCGCGCCGTGAACTTCTCGTGGCTCGACCAGCCCGCACAGGACGGTGCACGCCGCACCGAGTTCACCTGGACCGGCGCGGTCGGCACCGGTGCGGCGATCGCCTCTGCCCTGCGCGGGTGGGAGCACCTCCGCTACGAGGTCACCGAGGAACCCACCTCCGAGTCGGACGGCGGCCGGTGGATGCACACGCCGGACCTCGGCGTCTTCTACGCCCAGACCGACGTCACCGGGAACATGGTCGTGCCCGAGGACCGGGTCCGCTACGCCATGGAGGTCGCGGGCAGCAACGCCCTCGAACTCCACCGTGAGCTCCGTCTGGCGCTCGGGCAGGCCTGGGACGACGAGCTCGAGCCGTTCCGCCACGCTGCCGAGGGCAACCCGGTCGTCTGGCTCCACCGCGTCGGCTGACCGCCCGCGTTCCCTCCGACTCGAACGCCGCCCTCCGGGGCGGCGTTCGTGCGTCCGGCACCGGTCCGTCCCGCCCGCCTCCCGCGAAAGCGACAGCGTGCCGTCGAACATCGGCGGCACGCGGTCGCTTTCGCGGAACGGTCGGTGGCTGGTCGCGGGAGCGTGTCGCTCTCGCGGTACCAGGGAGCGGACGGCACCAGCGCGGGGGCCGTGCCAGCGGCGGGGGCGGCGGCCGCAGGGCGGACCGCACCACGGCAGTGGAGCCGGCCACGGACGCAGCGAGGCCCGCCCCGCGACGCGGGACGGGCCTCCAGGCAGGGGTGCGGATCAGGCGGTGCGGAACGCGACGACCGCGTTGTGCCCACCGAAGCCGAACGAGTTGCTCACTGCGAGCAGGTCGCCCTGCGGCAGCTCCCGCGGCGCCGTCGCGACGTCCATGACGATCTCCGGGTCCTGCTGGGTGAGGTTGATCGTCGGCGGCGCGAGGCGCTCGTGCAGCGCGAGGACCGTGAAGGCCGCCTCGATCGCACCGGCACCACCGAGCAGGTGCCCGGTCGACGCCTTGGTGGCCGAGACGACGATCTCGTCGAGGTGGTCGCCGAAGACCCGGCGCATCGCGTGGTACTCGGCGATGTCGCCGACCGGGGTCGAGGTGGCGTGCGCGTTCACGTGGACGACGTCCTCGCGGGCGGCGCCGGCGTGCTCGAGCGCCTGCAGGACCGCACGGGCGGCCGCGCTGCCCTCGGGGTCCGGAGCGGTGATGTGGAAGGCGTCGGAGGTGATGCCGGCACCGGCCACCTCGGCGTAGATCTTCGCGCCGCGGGCCTCGGCGTGCTCCTTCGACTCGAGGATGAGCGCCGCGGCGCCGTCTCCGAGCACGAAGCCGTCACGCGTCACGTCGTAGGGACGCGATGCGGTCTCGGGGGAGTCGTTCCGGCGGGAGAGCGCCTGCATCGCCGCGAACGCAGCCAGGGGCAGCGGGTGCAGGGCGGCCTCGGCGCCGCCGGTGATGACGATGTCCGCGTCGCCCGACGCCACGTGGCGGTAGGCCTCGGCCAGCGACTCGGTCGACGACGCGCAGGCCGACAGGTAGGTGCGGGCTCCGCCGCGGGCACCGAACTCCATCTCGATGGCGGCAGCGGGGCCGTTCGCCATGAGCATCGGGACCGTCATCGGCATGACGCGCCGCGGGCCCTTCTCGCGCAGGGTGTCCCAGGCGTCGAGCAGGGTGTTGACGCCGCCGATGCCGGTCGCCCAGTCGACGATGAGGCGTTCGGGCACGACGGACTCGTCGTCGATGCCGGCGTCGGCCCAGGCCTCGCGGGCGGCGACGAGCGACAGCTGCGACGACGGGTCGAGGCGCTTCGTCTCCGGGCGGGTGAGCTGGTCGGTGAGGAAGCGGCGCGCCTGGCCGGCGAACTCGACGGGGAGTTCGAGCTCGGCGTAGCGCGGGTCCTCGATGCGGGTGATGCCGGACTTGCCGGCGAGCAGCGCCTCCCACGTCTCCGGGGCGGTCGCGGCGAGGGGCGTGATGGCACCGATCCCGGTGACGACGACGGTCTTGTTGGTCATGGAACGACGTGTACTTTCGTGTGGACTTGTGGAGCGACGAGCGAGGGTCGCCCGCTGTGGTGAACGAGATGAGCGCCGCGGCCGGGGGTGTCCGCGGCCGCGGCGCTCAGGAAGCTCGTGTCAGGCCTGCGCCTTGACGATGTAGTCGACGGCGTCGCCGACGGTCTTGAGGTTCTTGACCTCTTCGTCGGGGATCTTCACGTCGAACTTCTCCTCGGCGTTCACGACGATGGTCATCATCGAGATGGAGTCGATGTCGAGGTCGTCGGTGAAGGACTTGTCGGCGGCGACGGTGTCGGTCGCGATGCCGGTCTCGTCGTTGATCAGCTCGGCCAGGCCGGCGAGGACTTCTTCGTTGGACAGGGCCATGGGGGTTCTCCTTGAGGGGGGTGTCGTTTGACCGTGGACCAGCCTAGGGCACGAGCGGCGCGCGCGCCCGGAGGCTCGTCGGGATGGACTAGGGGAGGACGACGACCTGGGCGCCGAACACGAGGCCCGCGCCGAAGCCGATCTGCAGCGCGAGGCCGCCGGACAGGTCCGGGTGCTCCTCGAGCAGCCGGTGCGTGGCGAGCGGGATGCTCGCCGCCGAGGTGTTGCCGGTCGTGGTGATGTCGCGGGCGATCACGACGGACTCGGGCAGGCCGAGCTGCTTCGCGAACTCGTCGATGATGCGGATGTTCGCCTGGTGCGGCACGAACGCCGCGAGGTCGGACGCGGCGACGCCGGCGGTCTCGAGCGCTTCGCGGGCGACCTTCACCATCTCCCAGACGGCCCAGCGGAAGACGGTCTGCCCTGCCTGCCGCATCGTCGGCCGGGGTGCGCCGGCTTCCCACTCGTTGTAGGTCGCGGTCATGCCGATGGCGTCCCACTTCGAGCCGTCGGACCCCCAGATCGTCGGCGCGATGCCGGGGAAGTCGCTCGGGCCGACGACGGCCGCGCCCGCGCCGTCGCCGAGCAGGAACGAGATCGAACGGTCGGTCGGGTCGACGACGTCGCTGAGCTTCTCGGCGCCGACGACGAGCACGTGGTCGGCGAGCCCGGACTTGATGAACGAGTCGGCCTGGGCGATGCCGTAGGCGTAGCCGGCGCACGCCGCGCTGATGTCGTACGCGGCGGCGGGGGTCGCGCCGATGCGCTCCGCGAGGAGGGACGCCATCGACGGGGTCGCGACGGTGTGCGTCACGGTGCTGACGAGGACGACGCCGATCTGGGACGGCTCGATGCCGGCCTTCGTGATGGCCTCACGCGCGGCGGTCTCGGCGAGGTCGACGGCCTCGACGTCCTTGCCGGCCCGCTTGCGCGTCACGATGCCGGTGCGCTGCCGGATCCACTCGTCGGAGGAGTCGATCGGTCCGACCAGGTCGTCGTTGGGGACGACGTTCTCACCGCGGGCCGCGCCGAAGGCGAGGATGCGGGTGAACTCGTGGCCGCGACGCTGGGAGAGGGCGGGTCGCTCGGTCGGGTGGTCGACGGTCATGCGGTTGCGTCTGCTTCCTGGCCCGCGCTCTGCAGCAGGTCGATCGCTGCGGGCAGGTCATCGGGGGTCTTGATGGCGACGGTCGGCGTACCGCGGAGTCCGCGCTTCGCGAGGCCGACGAGGGCACCGGCGGGTGCGAGCTCGATGATGCCGGTCACCCCGGCGTCCGCGAAGGACGTCATGACGGCGTCCCAGTGCACGGGGCTGGCGATCTGCTGCACCATGAGGTCGACGAAGCGGCGTCCGTCGTCGACGCGGGAGCCGTCCGCGTTCGTCCAGATCGGCAGCGTCGGGTCCTGCACGGTGGCGGCGGCTGCCACCGGGGCGACCCGCTCGACGGCGGGTGCCATGTAGCGGGTGTGGAACGCGCCGGCGACGGCGAGCGGCACGACCCGGGCCTTCGCGGGCGGATCGGCGGCGAGGGCGGCGATGGCGTCGGCCGCACCGGCGACGACGGTCTGGCCGCCGCCGTTGTGGTTCGCAGGGACGAGTCCGTGCGTCTCGAGCGCCGCGGCGACCTCGTCCGGGTCGCCGCCGAGGACGGCCGCCATCGAGGTGGGCTCGAGTGCCGCGGCGTCGGCCATGGCGCGGCCCCGCTCGGCGACGAGGGCGACGGCGTCGGTGGGTTCGAGGATCCCGGCGACGCTCGCGGCGGTGAACTCGCCGACCGAGTGTCCGGCGACACCGCCGACGAGGGCGCGGCGCCCGTCGGCGAGGAGGGCGTCCGCCGTCACGAGCCCGGCAGCGACGATGAGCGGCTGCGCGAGTGCCGTGTCCTTGATGGTCTCGGCGTCCGACTCGGTGCCGTGGGCGACGAGGTCGACGCCGATGGCCTCGGACCACGCTCCGACACGGTCGCGGACGGTCGGTTCCTCGAGCCAGGGGGCGAGGAAGCCGGGGGTCTGGGAGCCCTGTCCGGGCGCGACGACGACGATCACCGGACAATCCTCGTGCCCGGACGCGGCCCGACCCGTGTGGGCTTCCCACAGCGATCAGCGCGCGACATTGTGGGTTCCCTAGCGGTCGCGCGGTCGACGGCGGTCAGCGGCGGCGCGGGAGTCGCCGACGACCGGCGGTCGACTCCGACATCGCTCCGAGGATGAGGGCCGACTGCACGATCAGCGCGTCGCGGGCGTGCGTCGCGTCCCACCCGATGATGTCCGCGACACGACGGAGCCGGTAGCGCACGGTGTTCGGGTGCACGAAGAGCTCGCGCGCGGTGGCCTCGAGCGAGCGACCGGTGTCCAGGTAGCACCACAGGGTCTGGAGGAGCTCGGTGGACTGGTCCTTCAGCGGCACGTAGATGCGCTGGACGAGGGCGGAGCGGGCGAGTGGGTCACCGGCCAGCGCGCGCTCGGGCAGCAGGTCGTCGGCGAGTGCCGGGCGGGGTGCACCGCGCCATGCCCGTGCGACGGCGAACCCCGCGAGGGCCCCCTTCGCGCTCGTGGAGGCGTCGACCACACCGGGGACCTCGTTGCCGAGCACCAGGTGGCCCTCGCCGAAGGACGGCTCGAGCGCCTGCGCGATGGCGGTGAACGAGACGGGTTCCTCGCCCTCGGGCACGTCGTCGCGGGGCGTGGCACGCCCGATCACGACGACGAGCCGGGACCCCTGCACGCCGATGAGCACGTCGGCGTCCATGTGCCTGGCGGTCCGGCGGATCTGGTCCACCTCGAGCTGCTTCGGCGCGTTGCCGACGAGCACCGAGACCTCGCCGTGGCCGTGCCACCCGAGGGCCGCGATGCGCGACGGCAGCTCGTCGTCGTACTCGCCGGACAGGATCGAGTCGACCACGAGGGCCTCGAGGCGGGCGTCCCAGAGACCGCGGGCCTCGGCCGCGCGGGCGTAGACGTCCGCCGCGGCGAAGGCGATGTCCCGCGAGTACTTGAGGATCGCCTCCTGCAGCATCTCGTCGTCCGCCGCGCGTTCCTCGACGACGGTGACGACCACGCGGATCAGCTGCAGGGTCTGCTGCAGGCTCACCGAGCGGAGGAGTTCGCGGGGCGCCGACCCGAACACGTCGGCGGCGGCGATCCACGGGGTGGAGGCGCTGCCCTCGAGCCACGAGATGAACGACGTGATGCCGGCCTGCGCCACGAGACCCACGGCGGACCGTCGGCCGGGGGGCATCTCGCTGTACCAGGGGAGCGTGTCCTCGAGCCGCTTGATGGTGGCGGTCGAGAGTTCGCCCGACACCTGCCGGAGCCAGGAGAGCGCCCGTTCACGGTCGTTCTGCTGGCTCGCGGCAGGGTCGGTGCGGGGTGTCGTCACCGGGTGATCAGCTCTCGCCGCCGGCGCTGCCCGTGGTGCCGGCGGTCACGTCGTGCAGGCGGTACTTGTCGATCGCCTGCTGGACGAGCGCGCCGTCGACCTTGCCCTGCTTCGCGAGCTGCTGCAGCGTCCGCACGACGACCGACGGGCCGTCGATGTGGAAGAAGCGGCGGGCGGCCGGACGGGTGTCCGAGAAGCCGAAGCCGTCGGCGCCGAGCGTGGCGTAGTCCGTCGGCACGAACGGGCGGATCTGCTCCTGCACGGCGTGCATGAAGTCGCTGACCGCCACGACCGGGCCCTCGGTCCCGAGCAGGCGCTCGGTGACGTAGGCCGTGCGGGGCTGCTCGTTCGGGTTGAGGAACGCGTGCTGCTCCGCGTCGAGACCGTCGCGGTACAGCTCACCCCAGCTCGTGACGCTCCACACGTCGGCGGAGACGCCCCAGTCCGAGGCGAGGAGCTGCTGCGCCTCGAGGACCCACGGGACGGCCACGCCGGACGCGAGCAGCTGGGCCTTCGGGCCGTCGTGCTCGCTCGGCTTGAGCAGGTACATGCCCTTGACGATGCCGTCGGCGTCGACGCCCTCGGGCTCGGCCGGCTGGACGATCGGCTCGTTGTAGACCGTCAGGTAGTACATGACGTTCGGGTCGGCGTGCTTCGGCGAGCCGTCCTCGTTCGTGCCGTACATGCGGTCGAGGCCGGCCTTGACGATGTGGCCGATCTCGTAGCCGTACGCGGGGTCGTAGGACACCACGGCGGGGTTCGTCGTCGCGAGGAGCAGCGAGTGGCCGTCCGCGTGCTGCAGGCCCTCGCCGGTCAGCGTGGTGCGGCCGGCGGTGGCGCCGATCATGAAGCCACGGGTCATCTGGTCGCCGGCGGCCCAGATGGCGTCGCCGGTGCGCTGGAACCCGAACATCGAGTAGAAGACGTAGACCGGGATGAGCGGCTCGCCCTGCGTCGAGTACGAGGTGCCGACCGCGGTGAACGCCGCGAGGGCGCCCGCCTCGTTGATGCCGACGTGGATGATCTGGCCCTGCGGGCTCTCCTTGTAGGCGAGGAGGAGCTCACGGTCGACCGACGTGTAGTGCTGGCCGTTCGGGTTGTAGATCTTCGCGGTCGGGAAGTACGCGTCCATGCCGAACGTGCGCGCCTCGTCCGGGATGATCGGCACCACGCGGTCGCCGAAGTCGGGGGAGCGCAGCAGGTCCTTCAGCAGTCGGGCGAACGCCATCGTGGTGGCGATCTCCTGCTTGCCGGAGCCCTTCTTGACGATCTGGTACTTCGAGTCCTCGGGGAGGGTGATCGAGGTGTACTTCGTGCGACGCTCCGGCACGTAGCCGCCGAGTTCACGGCGACGCTCGTGCATGTACTGGATCGCCTCGTCGTCGTTGCCCGGGTGGTAGTACGGCGGCGTGTAGGGGTTCTCTTCCAGCTGCGCGTCGGAGATCGGGATGCGCATCTCGTCGCGGAACTGCTTGAGGTTGTCCAGCGTGAGCTTCTTCATCTGGTGCGTCGCGTTGCGCCCCTCGAAGCTCGGGCCGAGGCCGTAGCCCTTGACCGTCTTCGCGAGGATGACGGTCGGCTGGCCCTTGTGCTCGGTCGCCGCCTTGAACGCCGCGTAGACCTTGCGGTAGTCGTGCCCACCGCGCTTGAGGTTCCAGATCTGGTCGTCCGTGTAGTCCTCGACCAGCTCGAGCGCCTTCGGGTCGCGCCCGAAGAAGTTCTCGCGGACGTAGGCCCCGTTCTCGGCCTTGTAGGTCTGGTAGTCGCCGTCCGGCGTCTGGTTCATCAGGTTGAGGAGCGCGCCCTCGGTGTCGCGCGCGAGCAGGTCGTCCCACTCGCGGCCCCAGACGACCTTGATGACGTTCCAGCCCGCACCGCGGAAGAACGCCTCGAGCTCCTGGATGATCTTGCCGTTGCCGCGCACCGGGCCGTCGAGCCGCTGGAGGTTGCAGTTGATCACGAAGTTCAGGTTGTCGAGCCCGTCGTTCGCGGCGACCTGCAGCTGCCCGCGGGACTCGACCTCGTCCATCTCGCCGTCGCCGAGGAAGGCCCAGACCTGCTGGTCGGAGGCGTCCTTGATGCCGCGGTTGGAGAGGTACTTGGCCTGCTGGGCCTGGTAGATCGCGTTGATCGGGCCGATGCCCATCGACACGGTCGGGAACTGCCAGAAGTGCGGCATGAGGCGCGGGTGCGGGTAGGACGAGAGGCCGCCGCCGGCGTGCGACTTCTCCTGCCGGAAGCCGTCGAGCTGGTCCTCGCTGAGACGCCCTTCCATGTAGGCGCGGGCGTACATGCCGGGGGAGGCGTGGCCCTGGAAGAACACCTGGTCGCCACCGGACGCGTGGTCCTGCGCGCGGAAGAAGTGGTTGTAGCCGACCTCGTACATCGCGGCGCTCGACGCGTAGGTCGAGATGTGGCCACCGACGGCGATGCCGGGGCGCTGCGCGCGGTGCACGGTGATCGCGGCGTTCCACCGGATCCACCGGCGGTAGCGGCGCTCGAGTTCCTCGTCGCCGGGGAACTCCGGCTCGTCCTCGGGCGCGATCGTGTTCACGTAGTCGGTCGTCGGGACCATCGGCACACCGAGGTGCAGCTCGTTCGAGCGCTTCAGCAGGCTCTGCATGATCTCGCGGGCCCGCTGGTGGCCGTGCGTCGCGACGAGACCGTCGAGCGACTCACGCCACTCTGCGGTCTCCTCCGGGTCCTGGTCGGTCCCTGCGGTGCTGCGCGGGTCCTGGTCGTTCACCGTCACCCTTGACCTCGTTCGTTCTCGTGGTGGTGGACATAGGTGGTCCACCGATCGATCGGGTCGCGACCGGCGGTGGGGCCTCGTCCACTCTAGGCCCCACCGCCGACGCGCAGCCTGATGGTGACGTGCAGGTGTCCGGGTGCTTGCAATCGGATGTCGTCGGCGTACGATTGCCGATCGTGCACCCGCGACCCGTGCGTGCACGGCGACACCGGGCACACCCCACGCCCGAGGAAGAAGCAACGCACTGATGGCTCTGGAGATCGGCTCGCTCGCGCCGGACTTCGAACTCCCCAACCAGTTCGGGGAGCACGTCCGCCTCAGCGACTTCCGCGGTGTCCGCCCGGTCGCACTCGTCTTCTTCCCGCTCGCGTTCTCGTCCACGTGCACGAACGAGCTCTGCGCCCTGCAGGACAACATCGCGATGTTCCAGGACCAGCGCGTCGAGCTCGTCGGCATCTCGGTCGACTCGAAGGCGACGCTCCGCTCGTTCGCGATGTCGAACGGCTACGACTTCGAGCTGCTGGCCGACTTCTGGCCGCACGGTGCCGTCTCCAAGGAGTACGGCGTCTTCCTCGAGCACAAGGGCTTCGCGAACCGCGCGACCTTCGTCATCGACGTGCAGGGCCGCATCAAGGCCTCGATCATCTCGGAGCCGGGCGTCGCCCGCGACGTCACCGAGTACCGGGCCGCGCTCGACCGGCTCGCCGCCTGCGCCGCACCAGTCGCCGTCGCCTAGGGTTCCGAACGCTCCTCGACGACGCTGACGCGTCGCGGACGGATCGACGGACTGGAGGCACGGTGCACGACACCGAGACCGCCCGGCCCGAGTCCGTGGCCGGGTCCACCGCCCCGGGACGCGACGACGGGTACGCCCCGTTCCCGGTGGTCGCCGAGCCCGCGCGCTGGGGCCTGACCAGGACGGTCGTGGCCACCGCCGACGGCACCGTCGTCGTGCACCACCGCGCCGGCCGGGACCCCCTGCTCCTGCTGCACGGCGTGGCCGGGTCCTGGACCACCTGGACCCCGTTCCTGCGGGCTGCCCCGGGCATCGGCGACCGCGGGCTGGTCCTCGTCGACCTGCCCGGGTGGGGCTCCTCGCCCGAGCCGGCGGTCGCCCTCGACGTCGAGGCCTCGGCCCGGGTGCTGTCCGCCGTGCTCGACGCCCTCGCGGTCCCCGCCGTCGACGTGGTCGGGCACTCGATGGGCGCGTTCGTGGCGATGCACCTCGCGGTCGGTGCGCCGGACCGGGTCCGCTCGGTCGCCCTCGTCTCCGGCACGACCGTGGCGACGGCGGGCGCAGCACGTCACCCGCTGCGGGGCCTGCTGACCCTGCCCGCGTTCACCCTGCTGCGGGCCGGGCTCGCGGTCACGGGCGAGGCTGCGCGTCCGGTCCTGCGTGCCGTCGCCCGGGTGGGGCTCCTGCCGCTCGTCGCGTCGCCGGTCTTCACGCACGTGCGGCGCCTCGACCCGAGCGTCCTCGACGCCTTCGTCGACGAGCTCCGGCCGACCGGGTTCACCGGGGCCGCGCGCTCGGCCGCCGACTACGACCTCGACCGGTGGCGCGCCGTCGGGTGCCCGGTGACCGCGGTGGCCGGCCGGGAGGACGTGTTCGCCCGGGTGTCCGACCTCGCCGCGCTCCGGGCGCTCCTGCCGCAGGCGCGCACCGTGCTGCTGGACGACTGCGGGCACTTCGCGCACGTCGAGCGTCCGACGGCGGTCGCACGCGCCCTCGGCCTCGGCTGACCCGCGGAGCAGCACGCACCGGCAGCAGCCGCGGGCCGGCGCGACCGAGGCTCCTCCGGACCGGACCGGACCGGAGCGACCGATGCGAGGCCGAGCCGGGGCAACCGGTGCCGGGCAGCTTCCGCGTCGGAGCTGCCCGGCCCGGAGCGGCCGTCAGACGTGCACGGGGAACGTGGCCGCGACCTGCGCGCGGACCTCGGCCAGCACCGCCGCGCGCATCACGGGCGAGAACAGTGCGTGGTCGCCCTGCGGCACCCGGACGACCCGCAGCCGGTCGGGCCACCGGCGCTCGGCCCGCTGCCCGCCGAGGCGGTCGAACAGCGCGGCGTCCTCCGGCGCCGTGATGAGCACGACCTCGGCGCCGTGCTCGACGAGCGGCCGGACGTGACCGACGACGCCGCCGACACGGTCACGCCGGGCCACGAGGTCCCGGATGCGCCGTGGGACGACCGCGTTGTACACGGTCCGGACGTGGCGGCGTGCCGGCGACGGTTCCGCCACCGTCCGTGCGGCGTCGACGAACGCCCCGGCCTCGGCGAGGTGCCGCCGGTAGTCGTTCGGGCTGATCTCGACGACGAGCCGTGGCGGGGCGTCGGTCGCGCGTCCCGCGAGCCAGGCGCCGGCGCACATGCCGATCAGCGCGACCCGGTCGGCCGGCACGGCGAGTGCAGTCAGCACCGCGGACTGGTCGTCGATCCACTCCTGCGTGTAGTAGAGCGAGCGCTCGTCCGGTCGCACCGGGCTGCTCTCGCCGGTCCCACGCCGGTCGACACGGACGACGCGGGCGCCGTCGCGGGCGAGCTGCCGGGCGAGGGTGACCTGGTAGTCGGCCGCCCCGACCCGGTGTTCCGCGCTGCCGTTGTGGAGCACCACGACGGGAGCCCCGAGCGCCTGTCCGGACGACACCGTCTCGACCGCGAAGAGCCCGTCGGGACCGAGGCGCACGATGCGCTCGGACACACGGGCATCGACGTCGAGCACCTCGTCGAGGGCCGGCACCACCGTCGCCCTCGGCGCCGAGGTCGCCCACGCGTCCACCTGGTCCACGACGGTGTCGACCGCCGCTCCCGGGATCCGGGCGACGATGCTCGAGCCGTCGAGGAGTTCGGCGCTGCCGGCGACCTCGATCGAGGGGACGGCGCCGAGGGCTCGCGGTGCGCGGCTGCCCGGACGCACCAGGGCCACGGTCGACCCGAGCCGGGGCGCGAAGGTCAGGCCTGCGAGGAAGGCGGCCTCGTCCGGCTCGAGGTCGAGCCCGACCAGGCTCTCGACCCCGTCGACCGTCCGGTCGGGGCCGATCGTGAGGGTCGCCAGGGCCCGCTGGCCGCGCAGCCACCCCCGTCCGGACGCCGGTGCGTCCCACACGACGAGACCGTCGGTGTCGTCCGCTGCTGCGGCGGCCACGAGCGCTGCGGACGCCAGGCCGACGAACACGACCCGGCCGACGCCGCTGGCACGCAGCAGCGCTGCTGCGTGCCGTGCGGACCGGACCTGCGCGTCGGGCGCGTCGTCGGGTGCGGCGTCCCCACGTCCGGACGGGTCGTAGCGCACCGAGGCCACGCCACGCGCCTCCAGACGGTCGGCGAGCAGCCGCAGCGTGCGGTACGCGATCACGCCCTCCTGCCCGAGGGGCGGGCAGATGACGACGCCCGCACGGGCGGCGGCCGGCAGCTGGAGCGCGACGCGCAGCGCGGGCCGCCCCGACCAGCCGTGGTGGGTGCTCACAGCGACAGGGCCGCGCGCACCGCCGTCGGCCAGGTCTCGGGGTCCGTGCCGTGGGCGGCGAACAGCGCGATGGTGATGCGCTCGAGCCCGAACGCGATGCACGCGCTGTGCGCGACCGCGCCGTCGGCCGTGCGGAGGTCGAAGGACGTCCCGAAGTGGTCCTCGTGGAGGTTCGCCGAGCTGATCGCCGTCCACGGGTGGTCGTGCCCGTACACGGGGGTGACGAACTCGAACTTCAGCGCCTGCTCGACCTGGTTCCGGGCGAGCATCTGGCCGACCCGGCCGAAGAACGGGTCGTTGGCGGGCACGACGTCGATCTCGAGGCCGAACGACTCGAGCAGGGCCCGCATCACGGGGATGCGACCGTCCCGGTGTGCCTTCGCGGTCTCCGGCGTGCCGATGTGGACGAACTCGTGCATGTGGAAGGCCTGCAGCCGCATCGGGTCGAGCGAGGGCTCCCGTCGGAACGAGTCGCCGACGATGTCGAACATCCGACCGCCGACCGGCAGAACGCCCTGGACCAGGCCGTAGACCGGGTGGCAGACGGCCGGCGTCAGCATGAGGTCGGCCGGCTCGAGGTACGACTCCCAGCGTTCGCCGCGCTCCCGGTCGGCGAGCAGCGCCCGGTGCGTGCGGTCGTCGCCGGTGAACGCCGAGATCGACGCCGCGAGGTCCGGGAAGGACGCGATGTAGTCGGTGCGCTCGAAGGCGGCGAGCGGTTCGACGGGCGGGAACCGCAGGACCTCGGCGTCGAGGTCCTCCTGGCTCCGGACGGCTGCCGCGTCGACGGCCTGGTAGACGCGTTCGAACACCCCGGACCGCCCGTAGAGGCCGGGGGAGCCGAGGTCGAGGAGGACGCCGTCGTCGAGCAGACGGGCCCGCAGGTCGGCGCGCGCGACGTCGATGTCGAGTGCGTCGTGGGTGGACGGGTGGGTGGTGGTCACAGGATCGCTCCGGTCATGATTGCGAGGGCGGCGTCGTTCTGGAGGAGACGGTCGTTGCTCACCATCACGGCGGCTCCGAGCGCGTCACGGAGGAGGCGGGCCACGCTGAGCGGCCCGGCCACGGCGAAGCCCGCGATGCCGACGATGCGCATCGCCCGGGTCACGATCTCCGTGACCCGTTCGGACGCACCGATCTTCAGGGCGTTCGCCGCGAGGGCGTGTGCGGTCGACTCGAGGACCTCGCGGTCGTCGGCGACGGCGTCGAACCGTTCGGCGGCGTGCCGGACCGAGTCGGCGAGCGCCTGCAGGTCGACGAGGAGCTCGGCGACGCGGAGCGCCCCGGGCGGGGTCTGACCGACCGTGGCGCGCGCCTGCTTGCGGACGGCGCGACGGGCGCGGTCGGCGGCCTCGGCGGCGAGGCCGAGCCACACCGACGCCCAGAGGACGTGCGAGACGGGCAGCACCGTGCAGGCGGAGATGGTGGCGTAGTCGTCGCGCAGGACCCGGTCGTCGCGGGTCTCGGTGTCGAGCACCCAGCCGTTGCTGCAGGTGCCGCGGAGGCCGAGGGTGTCCCAGGTCGAGGTCTGCGTCAGCGTCGTCTCGGACGGCAGGCAGACGACGAGGCGCTGGTCGGAGGCCGGGGCGTCCGGGTCGCGTCGGGCGGTGACGAGGATCGCGTCCGCCTCGGTGGCGTAGGAGATGACCGGGGCGTCCTTGCGGAGGCGGATCCGGCCGTCGTCGTCGACCTCGATCGCGCAGGTGCTGCGGCGGGCGTCGCCGCCGATGCCCTTCTCGGTCGTGGACGAGGCGATGAGCGCCCCGCCGCGGACGGCCTCGACCAGCGCGGTCACGCCGGGCGCGGTCCCGCCGTGTCGCCAGAGCGCCATGGCCTGGCCGTGGTGCATCGCGAACACCATCGCGGTCGCCCCGCAGGCGCGGGCGAGTTCGGTGGCGATGACGGAGAGCTCGGAGAGGGTCGCGCCCTCGCCGCCGAGCGACCTCGGGACGGCCGCGGCGAGGAGGCCGTGCTCCTTCATGGCGGCGATCGCCTCGCGGGGCGGCCGTGCGTCGCGGTCGACCTCGTCGGCGAACCGTGCGGCGACGTCGACGACGAGGGCCGTGCGGGCGGCGAACCGGTCCGCCGACGGAACGGCGGGCGCGGCGTGCGCCGTGGGTGCAGTGCTCGTCGTCGCGTCCGTCGAGGCGGTGTCGGCTCCGGGCGACGTGGGGGGCGTCGCCGCACGCTCGAGGAAGGGCGCGATCACGCGCCGGCCTCCGCTGCCGCCGCGATCGACTCGATGGTGGCGAACGTGGAGCGGTGCAGCGTGGCGTCCGGGAACTCGACGTCGAGCTCGTTCTCCACCGCGAGCATGACGTTCACCGTCGCGTGCGACGTCAGCCCGAGGGCGTACAGGTCGGCGATCGATGCGACGTCCATGGCGTCGACAGCGAGGCGCCCGTGGTCGGCGAGTGCCCGGCGGACGGCCAGTTCGGTCGTCGGGTCGGCGAGTGCGACGGCGGTCGCGGTGGTGGTCTGCTCCTGGTCCATGTTCGCCACCCTAAGGAGCGGAGGACCCCGGAAAACCGCCGTGCTGCTGCGCGAAACCGCACGCGGTCAGCGGGCGGTCAACGCCACCGCGGTAGCGATCGCCAGCCCGCGCTCGTGCGACAGCGAGACGGCGATCTCGCCGCAGCCGATCGCGGCCGCGAGCGTCGCGGCGCGACCGCGCAGCTCGACCGTCGGGGCGCCGACGGCGTCGAGGACGATCGCCACGTCCGTGAGCGGGACCGCGTCCGACGGGTCCGGTCGGAGGAGCTTGACGACCGCCTCCTTGCCGGCGAACCGGGCGGCCAGCCGCTCGGGGTCGTCCCCGGCGTCGGCGCGCTCCCGGGCGGTGAAGACGCGGTCGAGGTACCGCTCGCCGTGGGCGTCGATGCCGGCGACGACGTCCTCGACGGCGGCGAGGTCGGTCCCCGTGCGGATGGTGGTCACCCGAGCAGGCTACGGGGCCGCGGGGTCAGTGGAAGGCCTGCACGACCCCGGGCACGGCGGCGTCGGGCGTGAGCCGGACGAGCCGGTACCGGGTGCCCTGGTCGTAGGCGATGACCACGGTGTGTCCCTGCCAGAGGTACGGGTACGCGCTCGGCTTCGGCCGGTTCGCGGTGAACTCGGAGAGCACGGCGCTCCGCTCGATCGTCCCGCCGCGCACGTCGTAGAGGGCGATCTCGTCCGGGGAGCTCCCGGTGGCGAGCGCGCACGTGGTGTCGACGAGGTACTGGGTCCCGCCGTCGCCGCGGAGGTCGCCGGAGGCCGTGACGAGCGACCCGAGGTCGCCGTCGCAGATCTGCAGTCCGGGGTGCCGGGCGGCGGCGATCGCCCGGGTGAGACCGGGGACGGTGTCGGCCTTCGGGTACTGGTCCTGCCGGCCGGGCCGCGGCGGCTGGCCGGCGGGGAAGGTCGGCGCAGCCGAAGCCGGAGCCGAGGTCGATCCCGGAGTCGAGACCGACGGCGACGACGCCGAGGCCGGTGCGGACGTCGCGGCCGCGGCGTCGGCCGAGCCGCCGGTGGCGTCGGCCGGCGTGGTCGTGCTCGCGCAGCCGACGAGGGCGACGGAGGCCAACGCGGCCAGGAGGACGGGGGTTGCGTACTGCACGGTGGTGTTCCCTTCCGGCGAGCACGGTGCTCGCGACGGGGTCCGACGGTAGGAGCGTCGCGTCTCGCTGCGGTGTCGTCCCAGCCTGCCCGCCGCGGCCGCGCCGTGGCGGATCCGCGCGCGGACGTGCGAGCATCTGTGACGGAACTGACACATCGCTGCACCGCGACGGACACCGAGGGGAACCAGGCTCGCACCGTGACCACCTCCATCCGTCCCCGTACCGTCGGCGTCGTCGCCACCGCCCTCGCCGTCGTCGCGGTCGTGCTCCTCGCGGTGTCCGCGATGGCCGCGCCCCTGCCGCGCGACCCGGTCCCGCGCGCCGCCGCGCTGACGCTCGCCCCGGCGTACTACGCCGGGTGCGGCGAGCAGGCCGTCGCGGAGCCGTCGTCCGTGCCGATCTGGTGCGAGTCGTCCGACCAGCGTCTCGAGAACCTCGTCTGGTCGTCGTGGGGCGGCCGCGCGGCGGCTGCGACCGGGGTCCTCACGGACAACCCCTGCGACTGCGCCGGCGGCACCGTCACGGCGTACCCGGTGGCGGTGCGGTTCGACGGGGCCGAACGCGTCGGCGAGGTGCAGCGGTACGAGCGCCTCAGCATCACCTTCGCGGCCCACCGGCCCGTCTGGGCGGTGCGGCAGACCATGCACTTCCTCTGGGGCGACCTCGGGTTCGTCAGCGACCAGGAGCGACCGTGATCCCGTCCGGCCCCGTGCCCGCGACCGCTGCGGGCGGACGGACGCCCCTCGTCCTGCTCGCCGAGGACGACCCCGACGTCCGCGAGACGACGCAGCTGCTGCTCCTGCGCCGCGGCTGGCGGGTGACCGCGACCGCCGACGGCGTCGAGGCGCTCGACGCGGTCGCCGCGGAGCTGCCGGACATCGCCGTCGTCGACGTCGCCATGCCGCGGATGAACGGCCTGGACCTGACGGGTCGGTTGACCGGTCTCGGTGTCCCCGTGGTCCTCCTGACCGCCAGGAGCCTGCCGGTCGACGAGGTGCAGGGCCTCGCGGCCGGTGCCGACGACTACGTCACGAAGCCGTTCGACGCGGACGTGCTGTCGGCGCGCCTGCAGGCCGTGCTCCGTCGCCGTCGCGGCCCCGCCGCCGAGGTCGCGACCGTCGGCGAGGTCCGGATCGACGTGGCCGGCCGGCGGGTCGAGCGGGCCGGGGCCGTCGTGCCGCTCAGCTCGGTGGAGTTCCGGGTGCTCGAGGCACTGCTGCGGAACCGGGGTGCGGTGCTGAGCCGCGAGCAGGTCGTCGCGATGGCGTGGGACAGCACCTGGCAGGACCCGCGGATCGTCGACACGAACGTGCAGCGGCTCCGCCGGAAGCTCGGCCCCGAGGTGATCGAGACGGTGCGCGGCTTCGGCTACCGTGTCGAGGTCGCGCGCCCGTGACCTGGACCTCCGCGGCGATCACCGTCCGGCAGCCGGCCGCGCCCACCGACCACACCCCGTGGTGGCGGTCGCTCCGCTCCACGACGGCCGCCGCGATGACCGTCCTCGCGACGACGCTCGTCGTGGCCGCCGGTGCCGTGTTCGCGCACACCGCGATCGACGACGCCACCGAGCAGCTCCGGCAGCAGGCGCTCACGCAGCTCGACGAGACCATCGCCACCCAGTCCTTCGGCGGTGCGCTGCCGTCCCGGTCGACCGACGACCCGTCGGTCCTGCCGGGGCCCCTGCGGACCGAGATCGCCCGGGGCAGCACCGCCACCTACGACGACGGCACCTGGATGTGGGCGGCGCGTGAGCAGGCCTCCGGGGTGATCGCCACCCGGGTGGACAAGACCGCGCTGCGCGCCCAGTGGGCCGACCTGCAGCGGACCTTCGTCATCGCGGCGGTCCTCGCCGCGGTGCTCGCCGCCGTCGGTTCGTGGCTGGCGGCCGGCCGCCTGACGGCGCGGCTCCGACGGGCGGCGCGGACGGTGGACGACACGGTCGCGGGCGGGGCGCCGGTCGACGTCCGCGGCGACGACGAGGTCGCGGTGCTGTCCCGTGGGCTCGCCGAGACGGCCGCGGCCCTCGCGAGGAGCCTCGACCACGAGCGGGCGATCAGCGCCGAGGTCGCGCACGACCTGCGCACGCCGGTGACCGCGCTGGTCGGTGCGGCCGAACTGCTGCCGGACGGCCCCGATGCGGAACGTGTCCGTCGGATCGCGGCGCGGCTCCGCCAGCTGCTCGACGACCTGCTGCACCTGTCGCGGGCCGCCCACGAGGCCGGGCAGGTCCGGTCCGTGCCCGCCGACCTCGTGTCGACGGTCGAGCAGCTGCTCGACGCCGAGGGGCTGCGCGACCGGGTGCGCCTCGAGACGGGGGAGCCGGCGCGGGTGCTCGTCGACGCCGAGCACCTCGGCCGTGCGCTGACGAACCTCGTGACGAACGCCGAACGGCACGGCGCCCAGCCGGTCGCGGTGCGCGTCGACGGCGCGACCGTGGCGGTCTCCGACGCCGGACCCGGGTTCCCGGACGACGTCCTGCGCGACGGGCCGCGCCGGTTCGGCGCGCTCGGTTCGCACGGCGGATCGGGCATCGGGCTCGCCATCGTGCTGCAGCACGTCGCTGCCTCCGGCGGGGTGCTCCGGTTGGCGAACACGGCGCACGGCGCCGTCGCGACGGTCGAGCTGCGGCGTCCGCCGCAGCGCTGAGCCGGGGCCGGTGGCGCCCCGCCGCCCGGGTGACGGACCGACGGACGGGAGGCGCGGTGCGGGCCCGCCACGCGCCTCCTGGCCGGTGTTCGGCACACGTCCACCGCGTCTGCCGGCCGGTGTGGGGTGCGCTCAGCCCACCCAGAGGAGGGCGAGACCGGCGACGACGGCGAAGACGACCGCGATCGCCACCTCAAGCAGCACGACGACGGCGTCGTCCTGGTCGGGCACGTCGTCGACGTCGGAGGACAGGTCGGAGGGGATCGTTCGCATGACCGGGACGGTAGGGCGCGTCCGTGTCAGCCGTGTGGCAGCGGTCCACCCACCGGGACCGTCGTCGGTGCGGATCCGCGGGTCCGTGCGGACGGGATCGTCACACGACTGACACGGACGGTCAGCGGTACTGCGGCGGCCAGTCGAACGGCGCGGGCAGGCGCGGCACCTCGCCGACGGACGTGACCGCGAGCACGACCTCGCGCCGGTTCGTCAGCGCGATGCCCCGGGGGTCACCGATGTACCGGCGTCCGTCGACCCAGACGGTGAGCTCGCCGTGCAGGCCGCCGACGCGCCACGCCGTCAGTGGGACGCCCCACTCGTCGAAGAACTGGCCGAGCGTGAACGTCGCGCGGGTGGGCGACTCGACGTGCAGGATCCCGGAGGTGTCGTGCGTGTGCAGCTGCGCCGCGAAGCGCTGCCGGTCGGAGTGGCCGATGTTCGCCGGTACCGTCACCGCCGTGTCGCCGTCGAGGACCGTCAGGTGGGTGTGCACGTGCTCGGCGAGTCGTTCGCCCCACACGTTGCGGAGCCCGGCGTCCGCGGCGTGCTCCTGCAGCGCGGTCGGCGCCGGCCACGGGGGAGCGCTCCGGCTCGTCCCCGCGGCCGGCGTCGTGCCGCCGGCGATCAGCGCCAGGACGACGAGCGCGGCGAGCGCCGCCCCGACGGCGGCCGGCCTCACCACTTGTCGTGCACGCTCGCGCGGAACCACTCGTCGTAGAGCTGGTGCACCGTCTCGTCGAGACCGGGGACCTCCGGGAGGTCGCCGGCGCCTGCGTTGGACCGCGCCTGCTCGGGGTTGCGGGCGCCGGGGATCGCCGCGGTCACGCCGTCCTGCGCGATGATCCACGCGATCGCTGCCTGCGGGACGGAGACCGCGTCCGGCAGCGACGCGGCGAAGGTCTGCGCGGCCTGCACGCCGTCCTCGAAGTCGACGCCGCTGAAGGTCTCGCCCTGGTCGAAGGCCTCGCCGTGACGGTTGTAGTTGCGGTGGTCGCCCTCGGCGAAGGAGGTGTCCGTCGTGTACTTGCCGGTCAGCAGTCCCGACGCCAGCGGGACGCGAGCGAGGATCCCGACCCCGGCGTCGCGGGCCGCGGGCAGCACCTGGTCGAGCGGCTTGAGCCGGAACGCGTTGAGGATGATCTGCACGGTCGCGACGCCGGGGCGGGCGATGGCCGTGAGCGCCTGGTCGACGGTCTCCACGCTGACGCCGTAGGCGGCGACCGAGCCGTCCGCGACGAGGCCGTCGAGGGCGTCGTACACGGCGTCGACCTCGTACACCGGCGTGGGCGGGCAGTGCAGCTGCACGAGGTCGAGGGTGTCCTGGCGCAGGTTGCGACGCGATCGGTCGACCCACTCGCGGAAGTTGGCGGCGACGTAGTTCGACGGGACCTGCTCGGCTCGGCGCCCCATCTTCGTGGTGACGGTCAGCGGGACGTCGGGGTTCGCTGCGCGCCAGGAGCCGATCAGCTGTTCGCTGCGACCGTCGCCGTAGACGTCGGCGGTGTCGAAGAGGGTGACGCCGGACTCGACGGAGGCGTCCATGACGGCGTCGGCGTCGGCCTCCGAGACGGGGCCCCAGTCACCGCCGAACTGCCAGGTGCCGAGGCCGACGACGGACACGGGGCGGCCGGTACGGCCGAGGGTGCGACTCTGCATGCTATCGAGCGTACCCACGGCGGCTGCGGCTCATCCCGGGGTGGACACCCCGCGCCGCAGCAGGGCCCGCGCAGCCCGCGCCCGGGGGATCACCCAGCAGGCGCTCCACAGCCCGAGTCCGGTCCAGAGCAGGACGAGCATCGTCGTGACGAGCGTGCCGTGCTGGTCGCGAATGGACCACGTCATCGCGATCCAGAGGGTGCTCAGGACGATCTTCCCCCACCCGGCACCCTCGCGCTCGGCCTGCGCCTGCACGAGGGGGATCCACCGTTCGGCGGGCACGTCGGGCGGGACCCGGCCGTCGACGATCCAGTCGCGGACCACGATCGACTCGGCGTACCCGCCCTCGGCGCGCCAGGACCGGAGCTGGAGCACCACGGCGATCGCCGCGCCGACGGCGGCCGAGGGGATGCCGACGCCGACCAGGACCGTCGGGGTCGCCGGGGTCCACGACGAGGCGACGAGCACCACGAGGACGACCCCGAAGGCCGCTCCAGCAGCGCCCGTGCCGAGCAGCCGCAGCCGGCCGGCCTCGTCGATGACGCCCACGCCGTTCATGCTCGGTCACCGTTCACACGGGTGAGGGTATACGCGCGGCATGCGTGGGGAGTGGGCGCTCACGATCGCGGCGGCGGCACCGGCGTCCCGTCGACCGCTCCGTCACCGGTGCATGAAAACATCGTGTTACGACTCGTGCGTGACCGATTCCGCGCGTTGACGACCGTTCGGTGACCGAATACGGTGAGGAACATGACCATGACGGATGCTCGACCCACCGCGGCCGACGAGGTGGACCGCGCGGTGCTCCGCGCGCTCGCCCACGACGGCCGTGCCTCGTGGGCGGCGGTCGGCGAGCTCGCCGGGTGCTCGCCGTCGACGGCGCAGCGCCGGGTGACGCGACTCGTCGACGACGGGGCCGTCCGCATCGTCGCGGCGTCGGACGTGCTCGCCGCCGGGTTCGGCGTCTCGACGAAGGTCCGCATCCGTTCCGGCGCGGCCCGGGCCGACGCCCTGGCCGACGCGCTCGCCCGTCGCCCGGAGGTCCGGTTCGCCGCGACGCTCACCGGGTCCGCGGACTGCACGGCCGAGGTCGTGCTGCCACGGGTCGGCGACCTCACGGCGTTCCTCAGCACCATCGAGGTCGACGGCCGTCCGGTCGAGACCGAGGCCCTGCCCATCGTCCGCACCTTCACCGCGCCGTTCACGGTCTTCCCCGGCGACGCGCTCGCCCCGGCCGCGCGCACCGCCGACGGCGCCGCACCCCGTTCGGCGACCGCGAACGCCCCGGCACCGGACCCTTCGACCGGCGAGGGCGTCGCCCCGCTGCACGCCGCCGCGACCCCCGACGAGCGAGCCGTCTTCGCCGCACTCGTCCGCGACGGCCGGAAGCCCCTCACCGACCTCGCCCGTGAGGTCGGCCGGTCGGAGGCCGCGACCCGTCGGACGCTCGAGGACCTCGTGCAGAGCGGACGGCTCCGCATCGGACCGCTCGTCGCGCCGGCACTGCTCGGCCGGTCGACGGAGCTCGAGGTGTGGATCTCCGTGGCGCCCGACCGACTGTCCGACGCCGCGGCACAGCTCGCCGGCCACCCGTCGGTGCACTACGCGGCGGCGTCACTCGGCCGCTACAACCTCATCGGCCAGGCGTTCCTGCCGGACTTCGCCTCGGTCTACACCTTCACCACCGACGTCCTCGGCGCACTCCCCGGCGTGCGCGAGGTCGACGTGACGGTGCAGCTCCGCACCGTGAAGCGGATGTGGAGCCGCATCGAGGACGGCCGGTTCGTCCCGACCGCGGACGCATCGGCCCCGGCGGTCGTCTGACCCGCCGACCGCCACCCGACAGGAGGACCCCCATGCCCCAGACCGATCCCCAGCAGCCCTGGCAGTGGGACGAGCCCACGTGGCGCGGCCACGTGGAAGCGGTCCGAGCCGGCCGGAACCTGCTCCCACCCGAGGGTGCGGACGGCGCCGGCCGGTGGCCCGGCGGTGCACGGGTGGCGGTGGCGATCTCGTTCGACTCCGACCACGAGACCCCGGCGCTCCGGGACGGCGAGACCTCGCCCGGACGGATGGCGATGGGGGAGTACGGCGCCCGCGCCGCGGTCCCGCGCATCCTCCGCATGCTCGACCGGTACGAGGCGCCGTCGTCCTTCTACGTGCCCGCGGTCTGCGCCCTGCTGCGTCCGGACGAGGCCCCCAGCTACGTCGAGCACGGCCACGAGGTCGCGGTGCACGGCTGGATCCACGAGCGCAACACCCTGCTCGGCCACGACGACGAACTCGAGCTGCTGAGCCGTGCGGTGGACGTCCTCACCGCGCAGACCGGTGTGCGTCCGACCGGTATCCGCACGCCGTCGTGGGACTTCAGCGACTCGACGCTCGACGTCGCCCGCGAGCTCGGCTTCCGCTACGACTCGTCGCTCATGGCCGACGACGACCCCTACGAGATCCTGCACCGCGGCGAGCCGACCGGGATCGTCGAGATCCCCGTGGACTGGATCCGCGACGACGCGCCCTACCTCATGATGGAGCGCTTCCAGTCGCTGCGGCCGTACACGCCGCCGCACGAGGTCGGCCGGATCTGGCGCGACGAGTTCGACGTGGCCCGTGCCGAGGGCGGCGTGTTCCAGCTCACCATGCACCCGCACTTCATCGGGCACCGCTCCCGCCTCGTGGTCCTCGAGGCGCTGCTCGCCCACATCCGCTCGTTCGACGACGTCTGGTTCACCACACACGCCGGTCTCGCCGAGCGCGTCGCGACCGCGAGCGGTCTCGACCCGGTCGGTGCGTCCGTCACGGACGCGACCGCCTGACGGACGGGAGGCGCGGGGCGGTCCCGCACCGCGCCTCCCGTCCGCTGCTCCGCCCGTTCCGCACCCCCGTTCCTCCACTCAGGAAGTCGACGCAACGATGACAGCAGAAGCAACCGACCCGCGGGTCGGCACCGGCACCGACCCGGTCCACGAGACCCGACTGACCCCCCGCGGGCGCAAGGCGATCATCGCCGGCGGCATCGGCAACGTCGTCGAGTGGATCGACTGGGCCGTCTACACGACGTTCTCGTCCGTGTTCGGCCACCACTTCTTCCCGCCGGGCAACGACACCGCGGCGCTCCTCGCCACACTCGCCGTGTTCGCGGTCGGGTTCGTCATGCGCCCGATCGGCGCCGCCGTGCTCGGTGCCTACGCCGACCGGCACGGCCGCAAGAAGGGGCTGATGCTCACCATCGCCCTGATGGCGGTCGCGTCGCTCGTCATCGGCATCACGCCGGACTACGCCACCATCGGCATCGCCGCACCGATCATCCTGCTGCTCGCCCGGCTCGCGCAGGGCTTCTCCGCCGGCGGCGAGTTCGGGTCGTCCTCGGCCTTCCTGGTCGAGTCCGCCGCCCCCAAGCGCCGCGCCTTCGCCGGGTCGTGGCAGCAGGTCTCCGTCGGCGCCGGCGTGCTGATCGCCTCCGGCATCGGCGCGATCATCACCTCGGCCCTGTCCCCGGAGGCGCTCGACGCCTGGGGCTGGCGCGCCGCGTTCGTGTTCTGCGCGCTCATCGGACTCGTCGGCATCTGGCTCCGCACCTCGGTCGAGGAGACCGAGTCCTTCACCGCACAGCGCGACCGCGACGCGCAGGCGGCCGCCCCGAAGCGCAACGCCGTCGTCGCGATGTTCCGCGACCACCCGGGTGCCACCGCGCGGGTGTTCGGCATCACCATCGCCGGCACGCTGCTCTACTACATGTGGGTCTCGTACATGCCGACCTACGCGCACGTCACGACGGGGCTCCCGCTCAACCAGGCGCTCATCGCCAACGTCGTCGCGATGGTGATCTTCCTGGTGCTCCTGCCGTTCGCCGGCATCCTGTCCGACAAGATCGGCCGCAAGCCGACCATGTCGATCTTCGCCGGCGGCTTCCTGCTCTTCGCGTTCCCCGCGTTCACGTTCCTCAGCGGGTCGTTCTGGTCGCTGCTCGTCATCCAGGTCGTCGGCATCCTGTTCCTGCTCGGCTACTCCGCGAACTGCGCCGTGATCATGGCCGAGCAGTTCCCGCCCGAGGTCCGCGCGACCGGGATCGGCCTGCCCTACGCACTCGCCGTCGCGATCTTCGGCGGCACCGCGCCCTACATCACCACGTGGATGAGCGGCTCCGGGCTCGGCCACCTCGTGTGGGTGTACTGCGCGATCGCGGCGGCCATCGGCCTCGTCGTCTACCTGACCATGCCGGAGACGAAGGGCAAGGTGCTCCGGTGAGCCGGCACGTGGTCGTCACCGGAGCGGCGAGCGGGATCGGGCTCGCCGTCGCACGGTCCTTCGCGGCGCTGGGTGACCGGGTGACGCTGGTCGACCACCGGGCGGACGCGCTCGAGGCAGCCGTGGCGACGGTCGCGGGCGGTGCCGAACCGCATGCGTCGTCCGCCGGGGCCGCGGTCCTCGTGGCGGACCTGCGCGAGCCGGAGGCGCCGGCCCGGGTCGTCGCCACCGCGTGGGAGCAGGCGCCGATCGACGTGCTCGTGAACGCCGCCGGCGTCTACCCGGCCACCCCGTTCCTCGACCTCGACGCCGCCACCTGGGACGCGGTGCGGGACGTCAACGTCCGCGCGCCGCTCCTGGCGACCGTCGCACTCGCACGACACGCGACCGCGGTGGGACGGACCCCGACCATCGTCAACATCACCTCGGGCGCCGCACTCCGCGCCCGGCCCGGCGCCGCGCCGTACAGCACGTCGAAGGCCGCGCTCGAGATGGTGACCCGCGCGAGTGCCCTCGAGCTCGGCGCCGCCGGCATCCGGGTGAACGCCGTCGCACCCGGGTTCGTCGTCGTCGACAGCGCGGTGAACCCGGTGAGCGACGACTACGCCGCCGCCGTCTCCCCGAACCCCCTCGGCCGTCCCGGGAAGCCGTCCGACATCGCGAAGGCCGTGGTGTGGCTCGCCGACCCGGAGCAGTCCGGATGGGTCACCGGGACGGTCCTCCGGGTCGACGGCGGATCGTCGACCGGGGCACACACACTGCCGCTCAGCAACGGCACCACTCGAGAGGACGTCTCCGCATGACCGAACCCACCCCGTACACGATCGTGGGCGCCGGAGCGATCGGCGGGACGCTCGCCGTGCACCTCGACGCCGCCGGCGTCCCCGTCCAGCTCGTCGACGCCGACCCCGAGCACGTCGCCGCGATCCGGGCCGACGGCGTCCGGCTCCGGACCGCGCAGGGGGAACGCGTCGCCCGGATCCCGGTCTGGCACCTCGACGACGCGGACGCCCCGGCGACGCTCGGCCCCGTGCTCCTGGCCGTCAAGGCGCTCGCGACCGACGCCGCAGCAGCGTGGATCGCCCCGCGCCTCGCACCCGACGGCTGGGTCGCGTCCCTGCAGAACGGCCTCAACGAAGCCACCATCGCCCGGCACGTCGGCACCGACCGGACCGTCATCGCGTTCGTCGACCTGTTCGCCGACGTCGTCGCACCCGGGGTCGTGCAGGACGGCGGCCTCGGCGCGATGGCCCTCGGCGAGTACGCCGGCGGCACCAGTGCCCGCAACCACGCCCTCGCCGCCGACCTCCACCACTGGGGGACCCCCGTCGTCACCGACAACGTCGCCGGCTTCCTCTGGTCGAAGCTCGCGTTCGGCGCGATGCTCACCGCCACCGCGCTCGCCGACGACGACATGAGCGTCCTCATCGACCGGAACCGCGACGTGATGGCAGCGCTGGCCCGCGAGGTCCTGGCGGTCGCCGAGGCGCAGGGCATCGTCGCGGAACCGTTCGACGCCTTCGAACCGTCCGCGTTCGCACCCGGCGCCGACGCCGCGACGGCGGCGGCAGCGCTCGACGGCCTGGTCGCCTGGCTCGCCACCCAGTCGAAGACCCGCTCCGGGATCTGGCGCGACATCGCCGTCCGACACCGGAAGACCGAGGTCCCGCTGCACTACCGGCCCGTCGTCGAGGCGGGGGAGTCGCTCGGGGTGCCGACCCCCGGCGTCCGCGCGCTCGTCGCCGAGATCATCGCCGTCGAGGACGGGGCGCCCATGGACGAGGACCGGATCCGCGGCCTCGTCGCGGCAGTCGGAGCCGGACGGTGACGGGCACCGTGCTCGCCGCCGACCTGCTCGCCGGGGCCGCCGCCCGACGCGACCGGATGGTCGACGACCTCGTCGCGTACATCGAGACCGAGACGCCGTCCGACGACCTCGACCTGCTGCGGGCCGGACTCGACCACGTCGAGCGCTTCCTCGCCGCGACCGTCGGGCCGTTCGCCGAACGCACCCGGCACGACCCCGAGCACCACGGCCCCGTCGTCGTCGGCGACCTCCTCGCGCCGACCGCCACGGACTCCTGGGTCGTCGTCCTGTGCCACTACGACACCGTCTGGGCGGCCGGCACCCTCGCCGAGTGGCCCGTACGGATCGAGGGTGCGCACCTCACCGGACCCGGCGCCTACGACATGAAGGCCGGACTCGTGCAGTTCGCCCACGCCCTCGCCCTGCTCGACGAACGCGGCGTCCCTCGGCCGAACGTCCGGCTCGTCCTCAACGGCGACGAGGAGGTCGGCAGCATCGGGTCCCGCCCGGTCATCGAGGACGTGGTCCGCCGCACCGCCGGTCCGGTCCTGGTCTTCGAGGCCTCGGCCGGAACCGACGGCGCCCTCAAGACCGCCCGGAAGGGCGTCGGCCTGTTCGACGTGCACATCCGCGGCGTCGAGGTGCACGCCGGCCTGCACCCCGCCGGTGGCGCCAGCGCCGTCGACGAGCTCGCCCGGGTCGTCCTCGCGCTGCACGGCGCCGCCGACCTCGACGCCGGGACCTCCCTCAACGTCGGCGTCGTCAGCGGCGGCACCCGCCCGAACGTCCGCGCCGGCGCCGCCACCGCAGCCCTCGACGTCCGGGTGTCGTCCGAGGACGAATCGGCGCGCATCGACACGGTCCTCGCCGGCCTCGTCCCGCACGCCGACGCCGCGAGCATCACCGTGACCGGCGACTGGAACCGGCCCGTGATGGCGCGGACCGACCGGAACGTCGCGTTGTTCCGGGTCGCGGAGGAGGTCGCCGGCGAACTCGGCCTCACCGTGACGGAGACGAGCGTCGGCGGGGCGAGCGACGGGAACTTCGCCGCAGCCCTGGGCGCAGCGGTCCTCGACGGGCTCGGCGCGGTCGGCGACGGCGCGCACGCGCGGCACGAGTGGGTCGACCTCGACCGGATGGTGGAGCGGACCGCGCTCACCGCGGGGGTGCTGCGGCGACTCGTCTAGGATCGGGGGGAAGGGCCTTTAGCTCAGCTGGTAGAGCGCCACGTTTACACCGTGGATGTCGTCGGTTCGATCCCGGCAGGGCCCACCACCAGGACACCAGATCGGGCGACACCACGGCGCGTCGGATTCTGGCATCGTCGAGCCGTGCGCCCGTCGACGATCTTCCTCGCCGCGATCACCGTCGTCTTCGGTGTCGCGACGATCGTGCTCGCGGTCCTGATCGGCACCGACAGCGGAGGGGCTCTGTCCACCGAGCTTCGTCTGGGGATCCTCATCACGTTCGTGTTCGGCCTTGCCTGCGTCACCACCGAGGTCAACCACCGTCGGCGGGCGCGCCTTCGGCGGAAGGCCGAGGCCCATCCCGCCACCGCGTTCGTCACCGCGCAAGCGACCGACACGACGGCCGCCGACCTCGCGGCCTGGAACCCGAGGCTGCGCATCTGGTTCCCGTGCGACCTCGGTTTCGACCGGACGGGGATCACCAGCTGGTCGACGGGCAACGACGAGCAGGGGACACCGATCGCGCTCCGTTCGGAGGTGCTCGGCTTCGATGTGTTCAGCGAGCCCACGCCGCGCGGCGTCGCGTACCGATGGGGCATCGTCGTCCACCTCGCGCCCAGGACGTTGGGGCCCGGAGCCGTCCACCTGTGGGTGGCCGACGACCAGCCGGCGCAGGACGAGTACGCGATGCGCCGGACGATCAAGCGGGTCGAGGCTGCGCTCGGCACGGCCCGCTGACCAGGCCCGCGCCGGACCGGAGACCCCGAGCCATGGGTGTGCGCGAGACGCGATCAGCCCGTCCGATCGTCGATCGCTCACCAGCTCACTGCTGGCTGCCTTCATCACCCCACGAGCTATGGGCTTTTCACCCATCCACCATCGAACACGCGATGGATGATGGAATGACGCCATGGCGCACTCGATGGTTCGCCCGGCGCGGGAGTCGGACACGGCCGGGATCGCGGCGGTCCATGTCCAGGCGTGGCGAGAGGCGTACGCACACCTGATGCCTGCGACGTTCTTGGCTGGACTCGATCAGGGACGACGCGAGACAGGCTGGCGAACGATCATCGCCGACGAGGTCACTGATGTGCTCGTCGCACTCGACGGAGAGAAGATCATCGGCTGGGCGTCGGCGGGATCCGGTCGGGACGGATGCGCTCCCACCGACCGGGAACTCGAGGGCATCTACGTCCTCGCAGCCGCCTACGGATCGGGAGCAGGGCAGCAGCTGCTGGATGCCGCGATCGGTGACGAGCCTGCGTTCTTGTGGATGGCCGACAACAACCCCCGCGCCGAAGCCTTCTACCGGCGCAACCGTTTCGAGCGCGACGGCGCCGAGAAGACAGAATCGTTCGGCGGGGCATCCGTCAGGGTGGTACGTCTGACTCGGTAGGCGCTGGGTCGCGGAGACAGAGACCGCGGCTGTTCCGTCGTAGCTCACGAGACTGCGAGGTCGGGGTCCTAGGTGCTGGTCAGAGACTTCAGGAGCACGACGGCCACCGCCGTCAGCAGGAGTACGCCGCCGAGACCAGCGAGCGGATACCAGAGGCCGCTGGTCCGGTGTCGGCGGCGGATGCCGAGTCCACCCGCAGTGATGACCACAGCGAAACCGCCGAAGAAGGTGAGGCCCATGCTGCTGTACCAGCCGGCATCGCCGCAGGCTACGGTGCGGACGCCGCAGGCGCTGTACGAGATGAGGCTCTCGTTGAGGGTGTACCCGACGCAACCGATCGCCGCGAGCAGTCCGACGACGATGACCACCCAGATGAAGACGAGGTTCCACCGCGCGCCGCGGTCAGTCAGCGGTGCGCGGTGGGTGCGGGGCGCCATCACGACTCCTCAACTGGTTCATCCGTCGGATGTCATCAGGGTGTCACGCGGCGGTCGATTCCGAGCGCGGAGTTCAGGATCACCAAGATCACGTCGAGGTCGGGCCGAGTGAGGCGGACGATCGACGTTGCGACGAACATCAGGCCGAAGGCGAGCGCGATCGAACCCAGAACCTTCGCGCTCAAGACATCCATCGCGCCAACTTAGCCGCTGCCAACGTCCGTTGGGCGTCCCGCTGACGGAACAGTTCGCGGCATGACGTTCGCGGACTTCAGCGCCGTCTGAGGTCCCGCAGCACGACGATGAGCGTGAACGACATGAGGACAAGGAGTGGGAGCCAGGACCCGATGCGTTCGGTGTTCACCACCAGGTTGACCAGCGCGAGCACGAGCATGACGCCGGCAACGAACACGACGGACCACCCGAGGGGCTTCGAGAGCCTCGACGTCCTCCCGAGCCTGGCAGGAGCACCGTCGACGACGGATTGCTGGCCGGAGCCGCCGTCGATCCCTGGCACCGCCGCGTACAGGAGGCGAATGTCCCGTTCGCCTTCGCCCCAGTCGAACAGCGTGAAAGGCATGACCGGTCGCGTCTCGACGGCCACGCTCGTTCCGCCCGTTGTCGGGGTCAGTCTCACCGTGATCCGTTCACCCCACGAGAACGCGTTGCCGTGCACCGATGCCTCGACAGCGTCGCTCGTGCTCGTCATCAGTTGGGCACGCGGTGACTGTGCGATCTCGTTCAGTGGCCGCTCACGCACCACGTCAACCGGTGCCGACGCCGTCCAGAGAGCCGTAGAACGTGCGGCACGTGTCCTCACCTCGAGCATGGGATCATTCAACCCGCTCGACGGCGCAGCGGACTCACATCCGACTCGGCCCTCCGTCCTCTGTGGCAGATCAGCGGCGGAATCTCGACCTGTCGCTGAGACCGGTGTGCTCCTCGACGGTGTGTCGCGCTGCTGTCACTGTCGCAGATGGGGATCGGCTCCGGGACGTCTCTGGCCCCTTCTCGCGGGCTGTACAGCGAGGCTGACGTGCGACAGGTTGAGGCGCATGAGTCCTGCCAGGCTGGCGTGGTCGGCGATGCCGATCCACATGGTCATCTGCGGCGCCGTCCTGTACCTGGACGGCCTGTTCCTCTTCGCAAGCGTGGCTGACGGGATCGAAACCGCCGTGGAGGTGGCTGTCGTCGCTGCGGCGACGACGCTCGCCGCTCTTGCTGTCGGGCTTCCACTCCGAGCGATCCCGCTTCTTCGCCGGTGGTGGCTTGGGCACCCGGCGGTGACGCTGGTCGCGGTGGGGGTGTCACTGATCATCGCCGTGCTCGCCTGGATCGTCGGTGACGCTGGTATCACCCGGTTTCCCTCGTTCGGCGGGATGCCGGGCTACGACGCTTACGTCCCTGACTGGCGTGTTGCAATTGCGGGTTGGTGCTTGCTTGCGTTCACCACGGCTCACGGATGGTGGCCGACACGTCTGTTGGCCGGCCTCGCGAGTACGCCGAGCCCGTCTCCTCGCGGCGCTCGTCCGTAGTTGCCTCCTGGCGGCGTGCGTGGTCGCGACACCTGTTCGACCTGTCTCACTCGACGATCGCTCATCGGCCATGACGGGCATCAGTCGCGAGTGGGGGCATGCTCCACTCATGACGTTTTCCTGGTGGGTCTGGAGCGCCCTTGTGCTCGTCGCGCTTGTTGGAGCGGGACTGCTCCTACGTGCGACTGTGCTGACGGTCCGCGAGTACGGATTCGGACGAGGTCGATTGACCAGTCGACCAGGATCTCCCTGGTTCTGGGCAGGACTTGCGACTCTGCTAGGCGCGGGCCTTCTCCTGATCGGCTGGGCCTACATGCTCGACGGATGAGCCCCGGCGGGAAGCGCGTCCGCTGACCGATCGACCATCGAGACGGCGCAGACGCAGGCGCGTTGGGATCGGAGCCGCGTATCCGCGCCGCTCGTCAGCGTCCTTCCGCTGCCGAGGTCGGTCCCGGTCCGGTCACCGATCCGCCATCGAGTCGGGGTCGGGGAGCCCGAGGGCGAGCTGTTCGAGGGCACGAGGGCGTTCGGCGTCATCGGGGGAACTCCCGTTCAGGAGCTCCCGATCGGCCGGTGCTCGCTGCCGGCGTGCGGGTCGCGCACGATGCGGGCGAGGCGCTCGAGCGCCTCCCGCGAAGCGCTGCCCCGCTCGGCGTGGTACATCACCATGATCTGCCGGTCAGCTCCTGTCAGCGCGAACTTCTCGTGCCGCAGTTCCAGGGCGCCGACGAGCGGGTGGAGCATCCGACTCGTCCCGCCGACCTTGTCGCGCACGTCCTGCCGCGCCCAGAGCATGCGGAACCGATCGCTGGCGGCGGAGAGTTCCGCGACGAGTTCCACGATGCGCGGTGCGGCGAGCTCGGCACCGGCGAGTGAGCGAAGGCCGGCCACGGCCTCCTCCGTGGCGCGGTCCCAGTCCTGGTGGAGCTCCCGGTCCCGTGGGTCGAGGAACACCGCGCGGAGGACGTTTCTGCCGGGGACGTAGTGCGGCGAGAGGGCTCGTGCCATCGGGTTCGCCGCGAGCACGTCCATGAACCGGCCCTGGATGAAGGTCGGCACGTCGAGGTCGTCGATCAGGTGCACGATCTCGTCGGGAACGCGTTCCGGAACGAGCGGCCGCTGCACGTCCGTGCCGGTGGAGTCGGCGATGCGCCGCAGGTACGCCTGCGCATCGGAGTCGAGCCGGAGGACGCGTGCGAGGGAGTCGAGCACCTGCGGCGACGGGTGGTGGTCGCGGCCCTGCTCGAGCCGGAGGTAGTAGTCGGGGCTGATGCCCGCCAACAGAGCGAGCTCCTCGCGACGGAGACCAGGGACGCGCCGTCGCGGCCCACGCGGGAGACCCACGTCTTCCGGCGTGACGAGCTGCCGCCGCGCCCGCAGGTACTCACCCAGCAGCTTCCGACTGTCCACGCTCCGACGCTAGCCCTCCGACCGCGGGGTCCACGACAGTGCGCGGGACCGGCGCCCAAGGTGGCCCTGTCAGGGCCCTGTCCCATCGGGGTGTCACGTCGCGTGTGACCGCAGCCGCATCCTCGTACCGCACGTCACGACCGGGACCCCGGATCGCTCCACCACATCGAGGGATTGACCATGAACACGATCACGAGCCCCTTCAACCGGTTCGACACCGCCGACGACGTCAGCGCGGGCATCGACCTCACCGGCACGCGCGCGATCGTCACCGGGGCGGCATCCGGCATCGGCGTCGAGACCGTCCGGACGCTCGCGCGTCGCGGCGCGGAGGTGACGATCGCCGCTCGACGCGTCGATGCCGCCCGCGAGGTCGCAGCAGCGATCACCGCGGACACCGGCAACCCGAACGTCCACGTCGGCGCGCTCGAACTCACCGACCGCGCATCCGTCGCTTCGTTCGTCGACGCCTGGAACGGACCGCTCGACCTGCTCATCAACAACGCCGGCGTCATGAGGATCCCGGAGCTCACCCGCAACGCCGACGGACGCGAGATGCAGTTCGCGACCAACCACCTCGGGCACTTCGACCTCACCACCCGCCTGCACGGCGCCCTGGCCGGCGCACGCTCCGGTGCACGCGTCGTGAACGTCAGCTCGTCCGGTCACCTGTTCGGGCCCGTCGTGTTCGACGACATCGACTACCGCTTCCGCGACTACGACCCGCTGGGCGCGTACGGCCAGGCGAAGACCGCGGAGATCCTCTTCGCCGTCGCCGCCACGACCCGTTGGGCGGACGACGGGATCACCGTCAACGCCGTCAACCCGGGAGCGATCCTCACCGACCTGCAGCGGCACGTCGGCGGCACGCTCGCCACCCCCGCGCACCTGCAGAAGACCGTGCAGCAGGGAGCATCGACCAGCGTCTTCGCGGCGGTGTCCCCGCTGCTCGAGGGCATCGGTGGTCGGTACTTCAACGACAACGCGGAAGCGTCCGTGGCCGACGAACGCCTGACCGACCCGGCAGTCCTGGTCGACACCGTCGCGCGGTACGCACTCGACCCGGAGAACGCCGAGCGGCTCTGGACCGCCTCCGAGCAGTTCCTCACCGATTGAACGCTCCGACAGCTGCCGGCCCGCACCTGCACGGGGGACCGGGTCGAGCCTCGTCCGCTTCGACGATCAGGCCGACGGACGCGGGGAAGCGGCACGCTGGCGCGGTCGATGCACCGTCGCCCGAGCAGCGCGGTTCTCCGTGGACCCTCGGAGGTGCCCGGTGTCGGGGTGCACCTACCGTTCCGTCAACGGCCGCAGGGGCGGTCGGGGACGAACAGGAGAACCATGATCAGACGATCCGTCTTCACGTCGGCGCTCGTGCTGGTGGCCGTGCTCGGCACGGCTGCAGCAGCGCACGGAGCGGACAGCACGTCCGCTGCCGGGAGCTCGACCACGCTCCCACCCGTCACGGCAGCAGACTGGCCGTCGGCAGGGCACGATCTCGGCGATTCGCACTCCGCGCCCGCGGAGCACACCATCAGCCCCTCGAACGTCGGCGGTCTCCGTCCCAAGTGGGTCGCGACCACCGGCGGGAACGTCGCGGGGACGCCGACCGTCGTCGGCGGTTCGGTCTACGCCACGGACCAGGGCGGCCGCATCCGCGCGGTCGACGCGGCGAGCGGACGGGTCCGGTGGGACCGCGCGGTCGGCGACGTGACCGGCGTCCCGGGTGACCTCTCTCGGAACTCGCCCGCGTACTGGCAAGGGGAACTGGTCAGCGGTGACGGGTGGCTGGGCAACCCGCTGCTGACCGGTGCCCGTGTCTTCGGTGTCCGCGCGACGGACGGCCGACGACTCTGGTCGACGGTCGTGGACAGTACCCCCGCGGCGATCGTGACCGGATCCCCGGTGGTGGCCGACGGGGTGGCGTACGTCGGGGTGTCGTCCAAGTCCGAGTCGGAGTCGTCGTCGCCCACGTTCCGTGGCAGCGTCGTGGCCCTCGACGCCACGACGGGCCGGATACTCTGGCGCACCGCGATGGTCCCTCCGGGCTACACCGGCGGTGCCGTGTGGGGCAGCCACCCGGTCGTCGATCTCCAGCACGGTCACGTCGTGGTCGGCGTCGGGAACAACTACACGACCCCGGCCGGCGTCTGCAGCACTCCGGGGCAGACCGGCTGCACACCCCCGTCGGCCGCTGATCACATCGACTCCGTGGTGGCTCTCGACATCGCCACGGGGAAGATCGCGTGGTCGCGCTCGACCCTGCCGGCGGACACCTGGACGGGCGGCGCTCCGGTCGGACCCGACTCCGACTTCGGAGCAGGCCCGAACCTCGTGACCACCACGATCGCCGGGCACCGCACGACGTTGATCGGGATCGGACAGAAGAGCGGCACCTACTGGGCGATCGACCCGGCGACCGGACGCGTGGTGTGGAAGACGGCGGTCGGCCCGGGTGGTGACCTCGGTGGCATCCAGTGGGGCACGGCGACGGACGGCAGCAGGATCTACGCCGCCGTCACCAACGCCGACGGCACGCCGACGACCATCACGAGCGCAGACGGGACCACCAGCACCACGACGCACGGGCTCTGGGCAGCGCTCGACCCGGCCAGCGGTCGGATCCTCTGGCAGACCGCTGCACCCGCGTCCGGACTGCCCTACTCCTCGTTGTCCGTCGCGAACGGTGTGCTCTACAGCGGCACGCTCGACCCGTCCGGTCCGGACATGTTCGCGCTCGACGCCAGGACGGGCGCCATCCGGTGGAGCTTCGCGAGCGGTGGCTCCGTGGTGGACGGTCCCGCGGTCGTGAACGGCGTCCTCTACTGGGGGTCCGGGTACGACACGCAGCCCTTCGGGTTCCCCTTCGACGGGCGGAACGACCAGTTGTTCGCCTTCGCCCTCGGCCGATGAGCGATCCGCCCGGGTAGCGCGTCGTCCACGCAGCCCGGGCGCCGGCGGGCGCGAGTCGCGGCCGTGCCGCCGACCGAGCGTCCGCCGGTTCCGGTCACCGACCCGGAGACGCTGCCGGATGAACAGGGCCGCCCGGGCGATCGCCTCGTCGGCTTCGTCGATCAGGCCGACGTACGCGGGGAACACGTGGGGCTCACCGGCGACGACGTCGAGGACGACGTCGGTGCCGGCGGCGCGCGCCCGGTCCGCCAGTCGGACGGCGTCGTCGAGGAGGAGCTCGTTCGTGCCGACCTGCAGGAGGATCGGCGGGAACCCCCTGAGGTCGGCGTGTACCGCTGGAGCGAGCAGCGGCTGGTCGGGGTCCTGACCGTCGAGGTACAGGTCGCCCGTCCGCTCCATCCCGGCGCGGGTGAAGAGCGGGTCGACGCCTTCCTTCGACGTCATCGACGCACCGGTTCGGGTGTGGTCCAGGCCGGGGGAGAACGCGACGATCCCTGCAGGGACGGGCAGTCCGGCATCGCGGGCGGCGAGGGTCGTCGTGACGGCGAGCCCCCCTCCTGCGGAATCGCCCGCGAAGACGATGCTCGCCGGGTCGACGTCGTGGTCCAGGAGGTCGCGGTAGGCGGAGAGGCAGTCGTCGATCGCCGCCGGGAACGGGTGCTCCGGAGCGAGCCGGTAGTCGACCGAGACCGCTGCCACGCCCGTGCGTTCCACGAGGCGAGCGGTCAACGCCATCGCGGTCTCGGGGGACCCCAGGGAGAACGACCCACCGTGCAGGTACAGGATCGTGCCGGGGTGCCGCGGCTCGGCGGCCGGTTCGACGCGGACTGCGCCTCGTCCACCGAGTTCGGTCGGCGTCCGCGTGACGCCCTCGGGGACGGGGAACTGGCTCATGAACCGCGCGAATCCCTGCCGCATCTGCTCGATCGGCACCGGCCCGCTGGTCTGCGGCGCCGTCCGGAGCATCGCGTCGAGCGCGTTGCGTTGTTCCCAGGTCATGGTGCTCCTCCCGCCGGGTCGATTGGTTGCCCCGGCATGCAGTGCTAGACTGTATGCCGTGGCAACCAACTCGGCAAGCGACGACCTCGTGCAGCTCTTCGACGATCTGGTCCGGGTCGAGACCCGGCTCTACAACGCGGTCGGTGAGGCCCTGCGACGCGAGCACGGGATCGTGACCACGCAGTACGAGTTCCTCCGCTACTTCCGCGACCACCCCGGTTCGCGGATCGCCGACGCCGCGGCGAACTTCGCCGCCGGGGTCGGTGCGATCAGCAAGGGTGTCGATCGACTCGCCGCACAGGGCTGGGTCGATCGCCGACCGAACCCCGCGGACGGACGGTCGGCCCTCGTGTCCTTGACCGACTCCGGTGCCGCGCTCGTCGCCGCTGCAGAGGTGACCTTCCGTCGTCGTCTCGCCGAGCTCGTCGCCCCGACGGTCGACGACGACCAGGCAGAGACAGTCGGCGCGCTCCTCCACGCGGTCCGAGCTCGACTGGAGCATGACCGGCTCGGCCTGCCCGTCGGGTGATGCCGGCCCCGACGGACCCGCGCCGCAGGTCCCGGGCGACGTCGGGTGCTGTTCGTCCGCGCGGGCGTCCCGCGGAACCGCCGTGTTCAGTGCCCGGAGCGGTCGCGGGCCGCGTCCGCCGACACCGACGTCCCGGCGTCCGCCGTCGTCAGCGAGGCGAGGAGCCCGAGCTTCTCCGCAGCGTCGCTGTCGACGTCGGGGTAGTACACGACGAGGACGAGTCCGTCGACGGGGAGCTTGTCGCGGTGCAGCCGGAGGGTGCCCACGACCGGGTGGTGCACGTCCGTGGTGTTGCCGTCCAGCCGGCGGACGTCCTGACGTGCCCAGACGGACCGGAAGCGTGCGCTCGCGAGCGAGAGCTCCCCGACGAGCTCGACCGCGCGCGGGTCCGCGATGTCGTCGCCCACGGTGTGGCGGAACGCCGCGACGGCGTCGACGACGGCGCGGTCCCAGTCGTCGTGGAACTCGCGCTCCTCGGGATCGAGCAGCAGTGAGCGGAGCCGGTTCCGGCCCGGCGCGAGCCGTGGTGACAGCGCGGTGGCCAGGGGGTTCGCAGCGAGGACGTCGAAGGTGCGCCCTTCGACGAAGGCGGGTACGTCGAGCGCGGCGAGCAGGTGGTGCAGCCGATCCGGCACCCGCTCGGCACGTCGCGGTCGGCGTGCCCGCGGCCGCGTCACGACGAGGCCGAGGAGGTGGTCCGTCTCGACGTCGTCGAGCAGCAGCACCCGTGCGAGTGCTTCGAGGACCTGGGTGGAGGGGTTGTCGTCGCGGCCGCGTTCGAGGCGGAGGTAGTAGTCGGCGCTGATCCCGGCCAGCAGCGCGACCTCCTCGCGACGGAGGCCGGGCACACGACGGTTCGGAGCCGTCGGCAGGCCCACCTGCTCCGGGGTCACGAGCGCGCGGCGAGCGGCCAGGTACGCACCGAGGCGGTTCTCGCTGCTCCGTTCGGTCATGCCGCCACGCTAGTGGGGTCCGGCCCGGCGAGCGGGGGTCCTGTCACACCCCGGACCACGGGGGCCTTCCCGGCGTGCGCGCGCCCTGACGATGATCGTGGACGTCCCCGGTCACCAGAGCAGGAAGAAGACTCGCATGGACATCACCGACCGCACCGTCCTCATCGTCGGAGGGACCTCCGGGATCGGCAACGGCCTCGCCCGCCGGTTCGCCGACGCGGGTTCGACCGTCATCGTCGGCGGCCGTGACACCGACCGCGTCGACGGCCTCGAGACCGTCACGATCGACGTCACCGACCCCGGTTCGATCGCTCGGGCCCGCGACGAGGTCCTCGCCGCACACCCCGACCTCGACCTCGTCGTGACGATGTCCGGCGTGATGGTCCTCGAGGACCTCCGCGACCCGGCACACACCGACCAGGCGGAGACCACGATCGCGGTGAACCTGCTCGGCACGATCCGCGTCCTCGACGCGTTCACGCCGCACCTCCTCGGCCAGGGCCACGGCGACTTCATCACCGTCACTTCCGGCATCGCGTTCATGCCCTTCCCGCTGATGGCGACCTACGGTGCCACGAAGGCCGCCGTGCACGCGTACTCGGAATCCCTCCGGGCGCAGCTCGCGGGGACCGGTGTCGGCGTCACCGAGCTCGTGCCGCCGGCCGTCGCGACCGCCGGCCAGGAGCAGGTCAACCCGAACGCGCTTCCCCTCGACGCGTTCCTCGACGAGGCGGTGGAGATCCTGACGCAGGACCCGACGCCGAACGAGGTCGTGGTCGAACGTGCGCAGGCGCTGCGGTGGGCGGAACGCGACGGCACGTACGCCGAGCTGCTCGAGCAGCGGTCACGGGCGCTGAGCACGCTGCCCGGACGCTGATCGCACGGACCCGTGCCCGGGGTTCGGACAGGCGCCGCACGGTGCACGGCAGGGCGTCCTCGCTGGTGCGGCGGTCACGATCACGCCGACACCGTGCGGGGGCGTCCCGCCCGGCCCCGATCACCCGTCGATGCGGGCCGACACCTGGTCGAGGTCCGCACGCTCCTGCTCGGTGAGCTCGAGCGTCGCGGAGGCGAGGAGCGCCGGCAGCTGGTCGACGGTGCGGGCGCTCGCGAGCGGTGCGGTGACGCCGGGTCGTCCCCGGAGCCAGGCCAGGGCCACGGTCGGGATCGCGACCCCGCGAGCGGTCGCGATCCGGTCGAGCACCTCGACGACGGCGAGGCCCCGGGCGTTCACGTACCGACTGACCATCCCGCCGCGCACCGCCCCACGGAGGTCGGCCGGAGTCCGGTACTTCCCGGTGAGGAACCCGCTCGCGAGCGCGAAGTACGGCACGACGCCGAGGCCGTGGGCGGCGGCGACCGGCGCGAGGCCCGTCTCGTACCAGGCGCGCTCGACGAGGTTGTAGTGCGGCTGCAGGGCGACGGGGAGCGCGAAGCCGCGCCGGGTGGCGATGTCGATCCACTCCCGGAGTCGTTCCGGCGTGTAGTTCGACACCCCGACCTCGCGGATCTTGCCGGCGGTGCGGAGCGCGTCGAACGCCTCGACGGTCTCCTCGAGCGGGACGGTGGGGTCGTCGTAGTGCGCGTAGTAGACGTCGATCCAGTCGGTCCGCAGGCGTCGCAGCGAGGCGTCTGCGGCCGCGCGGACGTTCGACGCGGCGAGGCCACGGAACGCCGGGTGCTGGCTGACCTTGGTCTCGATGACGACGTCCGCACGGTTCCGCCGCGATGCAGTCCACGCGCCGATGATCGTCTCCGACTCGCCGCCGGAGTTGCCGGGGGCCCAGGCGGAGTAGAGGTCCGCGGTGTCGATGAAGTTGCCGCCGCCGGCCACGTAGGCGTCGAGCACGGCGTGCGAGGTTGCTTCGTCGCTCGTGTACCCGAAGACGTTCCCGCCGAGGGCGAGGGGGAAGACGTCGATCGTGGAGGTTCCCAGGATGGTCATGGTGCTGGTGTTCCTTTCCGTGTCGGGCGCGACGTCCGGTCGTGCCCGTGTGTCCGTGCGGGTCGGTGACCGCCGGGGGCTTCCTCAGCGCTGCAGGAGGGCGGTCGGTCGCGGGCTGCGCCGGCGGCCGAGGACGACGAGCGTGGCGGCGCCGATCAGGGCCAGCACCGCGCCGAACCCGAAGTCGACGGTGATCCCGGACGAGCTGACGACGATGCCGCCGACGACCGAGCCGACGGCCAGTGCAACCTGGAGCGTGGCGACGAACATCGCCTGACCCGCCTCGACCCGCTCGGGCGCTGCCTGCACCATCCACGTCTGCAGGGCCAGCGGGATGCCGCCCCAGATCAGGCCCCAGACGACGAGCACGGCGAACACGACGACCGACAGGTGCGCGACCACCGGCAGCAGGGCGACGGCGGCGGCGAGGACCAGACCGCCCACGGCGAGGGTGGCGGTCACCGAGCGGTGCAGCGCAGCGCTCGTCGCAAAGTTGCCGACGATGCCGGCGACGCCGAACACGAGCAGGGCGACCGAGACGACGTCGGGCGTGATGTGCGCGGAGTCCTCGAGGAAGGGGCTGATGTAGGTGTAGGCGGCGAACTGGGCGGCGAACAGGAGCGCCGAGACGACCAGGCCGACACGTGCCCGCGGCACCGTGAAGAGGCCGGTGAGCGCTGCCGGGCTGACGCGCTCCGTGGACGGGATCGCGGGGAGCGCCAGGACCTGGAGCACGAGGGCGATCACGCCGATCGCTGCGCCGATGACGAACGCGAGGCGCCAGGACGCAGTGGCTGCGATGAACGCGCCGAGCGGCAGGCTGACGACGGTCGCGACGGAGATGCCGGCGGTCACGACCGAGGTGGCGCGGAGCGCTTCCTCCCCGCGGACGAGTCGGGGCGCGCTGCCGAGGCCGACGGCCCAGAAGCCGCCGAGGGCGATCCCGAGCAGGACCCGAGCGACCAGGAGGACCGGGAAGACGCCGGCGATCGCGGCGACGACGTCGGCGAGCACGAGGACCGCGCTGAGGCCGATGAGCACCGTGCGCCGGTCGAGGCGGGCCGTCGCGAGGGTCACGGCGGGGGCGGCGACCGCGGCGGCGAGCCCGGTCACGACGACCATGAGGCCGGCCGTGCCGATCGAGACGCCGAGGTCGCGGGAGATGGACGGGAGCAGCCCGATGGGCAGGAACTCCGACAGGACGGTCCCGAAGGACCCCACGGCCACGGAGGTGACCCCGAACCAGGCGGTGCGTTGCGTGCTTGACATGATCGTTCTCCTTGCGAGATCGCTGCAGGAACTCGGTTGTTGACTGCCTGGTCCAGAACGGTAGACCCTATTGGACGGATCAGTCAAGAACGAGGTGCAGACCACGTGCGTTCGACGAGGCGGAGGTGCGCCGGCGACCGTGCTGTACGGCGGCTGCGGTGGGTTGACGGGTCGGGTGGCGGCCTGGAGGCGCGACCCGCCTGGCGGACGCAGGTCGCGCCTCCAGACCGGTCGCCTCTCCGCGGGCGACGCGCGCCCGCAGTCCTGCGCCGTGGGGGACCGGCGCACCGCGTCAGTAGTCCCACCGATCCGCTGCCGGGCACCGCCGCGTAGCGTGCCGTTGCCTGCCCGGCAAGCCGTGCCGGACCAGCCCACGCCTCACCCCGCGACCAGGAGACGACCAACCGTGATCATCGCCTTCTTCGTCGTCGCCGGCCCGACGGCGCTGTTCTTCCTGACGGGCGGGGTGATGAAGCTGGTCCGACCGGTCACGTCGCTGCGCGACGCGGGCATGGGGTGGGTCGACGACATCCCGCTGACGGCGACCAGGCTGATCGGCCTCGCCGAGGTCCTCGGAGCCGTGGGCCTCGTCCTGCCCGTCGCCCTGCGCACCGCCGCGGTGCTGTCCCCGATCGCGGCGGTCTGCCTCGGGGTCGTCATGGTCGGTGCCGTGGTCGTGCACGTCCGCCGCGGGGAGTCTCCCGGCCTGCAGATCGGTCTGCTCGTGCTCGCCACCGCTGCCGCCGTCCTCGGCTTCGCCGTCGTCTGATGCAGGACCCGATGGCGTTCACGATCGCGCACCCGGGTCTGACCCCCACCCTGGTCGCACTCGTGAACCGTGCCTACTCGTCGCGTCCCGAGGACGCCGGATGGGTCGGCGACCGCACCTTCCGAGCCGGGGACCGGACCGACGCCGCCGAGATCGCGGCGATGCTGGCCGATCCGGCGATCGTGGTGCTCGTCGGGTCACTCGGTGGCGTCACGACGTCGTGCGTTGCGCTCACCCGCCGAGCCGACTCGGCGCACCTCGGCTCGTTCGCCGTCGACCCGGACCGGCAGAGCAGTGGCATCGGTCGCCGGACCATGGCGGCGGCGGAGTCCCACGTGGGCCAGCGCTGGGGCCTCGACCGCATCGACATCCACGTCATGGAACACCACGGCGCACTGGTCGAGTGGTACCGACGACTCGGGTACGTGGAGACCGGGGAGCGCAAGCCCTTCACCGACGGCACCGGGGCGGTCATCGCGACCCTGGTCGGGATGAGCAAGGTCCTCGAACCGGTGTCCTGACCTAGGCGCAGACCGCGACGAACGCGCAGCCGTCGCCCCCGGCCCGGACGGACCGGGTCGCTTCCGGCGTGACCGCGGCCGCGGCACCCGGGGCGAGTTCGACCGCCGTCCCGTCGACGACGAGCCACCCGGAGCCGCGGACGAGGACGTACGCGTCCTCGACGCCGTCGGCGCGGTGGTCGTGCGGCACGGTCTCCTCCCCGGCCGGGAGGTCGACGTGGTAGAGCCCGAACGCCTCGACGCCGAGCGCCGCGTTCAGGCGCCGGTCCCACGGGCTGGAGGCGGGGTGGGACGCAGCGGACGGCGGGACGTCGGAGACCTGGATGACGGAGTAGCCCATCCGTCGCTTGTACCAGGGGAGTCCTCGGTGTCGCTGGTCGGCCGTCAGGTCTCGTCCGACCGCGGGGGAGTCGCGCCGGACCATCTGCTCGCCTGCCAGACGGTGTTGGCCCCGACGAGCGCGAGCATGACGACGACGATCACCGGGAACACGGCGGGGTGCCACTCGTGCTCCCGCGTGAGCTCCCACGTCTCCTTGACGGCGATCAAGCAGCCGCCCACCGCGACGACGAACCAGCCGGTCGCCTTGCGGATGAACCGTTCGCGGTGCGCACGTTGCCGCGGCGTCATCACCGCGAGGACCGTGCGGTGGTAGGCGACGCTCCGGCGCCGCCGCAGGACCAGCATCACCGGCGTGAGGAACCACCACCACGCGGACGGCGGCGGGGGCGGTGCGATCGGCGACGCCGGGTCAGCGCCGGCCTGGTCGGTGTCCTCCTCGCGGAGCTCGAGGACGCCCTGGTAGAGCGGCCCGGCCACCAGGAGCCACGCGCCGAGGAAGCCGCTCCACGCGATGAGCGTCTCCATCAGGACCTTCCTCCTCGGACCGCACGCTGCTCATCC